>NZ_JBTNDQ010000012.1:0-165321 GCF_054510915.1 Pseudarthrobacter arbutini
GCTAGATCACGGCCTCAACGAACCATAGAACCACGGCGTCAGCAGGCGACCACAAGCACATTTTCAGCCCGGAACGGGCGTCCCGCAAGGGACAAAAAGGCTAGATCTGGTTCTTCAGGTCGGCCACGGAGTTCAGCACCTGGTTGGGCCGGAACGGATAGGCGGCAATGTCTTCGCGCTGCGTAATGCCGCTGAGGACCAGGACCGTGTGCAGGCCTGCTTCCATGCCGGCGATGATGTCGGTGTCCATCCGGTCCCCGATCATTGCCGTGGTCTCCGAGTGCGCATCGATCTGGTTCATGGCGGACCGGAACATCATGGGATTCGGCTTGCCCACAATGTACGGTTCCCGGCCTGTGGCCTTTGTGATGAGCGCGGCGATCGCGCCCGTCGCGGGCATCGGGCCGTCCTTGGACGGGCCGGTGGCGTCGGGGTTGGTGGCAATGAAGCGGGCCCCGGCCAGGATCAGGCGGATGGCCATGGTGATGGCCTCAAAGGAGTACGTACGGGTTTCGCCGAGCACTACATAGTCCGGGTCCTGGTCGGTGAGGATGAAGCCTGCCTCGTGCAGCGCCGTCGTCAGCCCTGCCTCGCCGATGGTGTAGGCGCGGTTCCCGGAGCCGGAACCCCGCACCTGGTCCTTCAGGAAGGTGGCGGTGGCCAGCGCGGACGTCCAGATGTTCTCCTCGGGGATCTCCAGCCCGGAGGCCCGGAGCCTGGCGGCCAGGTCGCGGGGCGTGAAGATCGAGTTGTTCGTCAGCACGAGGAACCGCTTGGACGTGTCCACCCAGCGCTGGATCAGTTCGGCGGCCCCTGGGACGGCATGGTTTTCGTGGACGAGTACGCCGTCCATGTCTGTCAGCCAGCATTCGATCTCCTGGCCGCTGCGGTAAACCGCCGGTGAACCCTGTACCTGGTCTGCTTCTGCCACGTTTACCTCCGCCGGTGATGAATGCTCCAGTGGTCCAGTCTAGTGTTGAGGGGTGAAACAAATGCCCGGAAACCCAGTCGAACCTCTTCCGATTCCAGCGGAGGAGCCAGCGCCCGAGGAGGCGTCGGAGCCAAAGGCGGAGGTCGGCGTCGGGCCCTGGGAGGGTTCGTGGCCGGAAGGTGACCACTGGGATCCGGACCTGCTCGCCGACGGCGACCGCCGCAACGTGGTGGACCAGTACCGGTACTGGAAGCATGACGCGATCGTGGCGGACCTCGATTCGAAGCGGCACAACTTCCACATCGCCATCGAAAACTGGCAGCACGACCTCAACATCGGCACGGTAGTGCGCACCGCCAACGCGTTCCTCGCCAAGGAAGTCCACATCATCGGACGACGCCGGTGGAACAGGCGCGGGGCGATGGTCACCGACCGTTACCAGCACGTCCGCCACCACCCCACCGTGGAGGACTTTGTGGTGTGGGCGCAGGGGGAGGGGCTCGCGATCATCGGGATCGACATCTTCCCCGACTCCGTGCCCCTGGAGACGTATGAGCTGCCCAAGGACTGCGTCCTGGTGTTCGGCCAGGAAGGGCCCGGACTGACGCCGGAGGTCCACGAGGCGGCCCTTGCAACCCTGTCCATCGAGCAGTTCGGCTCCACCCGCTCCATCAACGCCGCCTCCGCCGCCGCGATCGCCATGCACGCCTGGATCCGCCGGCACGTTTTCAGCCAGCCCGTCTGACCCGCGCCACTTCTGAACCCCGCCGAGATGGCATTTCACGGCAGTCCCGGGCTCCGGCATTGCCGTGAAATGCCATCTCGATGCAGGCGCGGCTGGCCCCGGCGTTGAATTCGAGATGAAACTATCGGTAATCTTCGCGAATCCCTAGGCCCACAAGTTACCCGCCAGTAGCATGTGGCTGGATCACACTCACTGGCGAGTGTGGCACTGACTGGAGGTTCAATGAAGCATCCTTCTGTACGCGTCTGTTCGGCCATTGTGCTGGCCGCGGTTCTCACCTTCGGTTGTGGCGCGGTGGCCCAAGCCGCTCCTGCCCCAGCCACAACACCGGCGACGACGGCCAACCCGCTCGACTTCTACATCACCCCCGCCTCACTTCCGGCCAGCAACGGCGACCTGGTCCGGACGGAGCCGTCTGTCTTCTATGTCGATCCGCTCAAGACCATCCGGGCCCAGGCCTCCGTGCAGCGCATCATGTACCGCTCCGTGAACAGTTCCGGGGTGCCTGTCGCCGTGACCGGCACAGTGCTGGTGCCGTACGCGGCCTGGACCGGGTCCGGCCCGCGTCCGCTGGTCAGCTACGCCGCCGGAACCCAGGGGCAGGGGGACCAATGCGCACCGTCCCGGGCCATGGCTACCGGCGAGGAATACGAGGGGATCTTCATCGCCGGGCTGCTGGCGCGGGGCTACTCCGTAGCGGTGACCGACTATGAGGGTCTCGGCACGGCCGGCAGCCACACCTACATGGCGCGCGAATCGCAGGCGCACGCCGTCCTGGACGCCGCCCGTGCCGCCCAGCGGTTGGGGAACCCGCAGATCGTCCCCGGCGGTCCGGTGGCGCTGGCCGGCTACTCGCAGGGCGGCGGCGCCTCGGCAGCCGCCGTCGAGCTTGCACCCCAATACGCTCCGGAGCTGAACCTCAAGGGCGCGTACGCGGGGGCGGTCCCCGCCGACCTTCCCGCCGTCGGACGAAACCTCGACGGCGGCCTGTACACCGGGTTCCTGCTCTACGCGGTAACGGGCATGGGCGCCGCCGGCGGACTGGACCTGAGCCCGTACCTTAATGCAGCCGGGCTTGCGAAGCTGGCAGCGACAGACAATGAATGCACCGTGCAGTCCATCGTCTCGAGCGGCTTCCTCAACACCGCCCAACTCACGGTGTCCGGGCAGAAGCTGAGCTCCCTGCTGGAGCTCCCCGAGCTAAAAACTGTCGTTGCCGCACAGAAGATTGGCAACGGCCGGGCGCCGCAGGTCCCCGTACTCCTCTCGCACAGCCTGCTCGATGACGTCATCCCCTACGACCAGGGCCGGCAGCTGGCCAAGCGCTGGTGCGGCGCCGGATCGTCGGTGTATTTCGATGTCACGGCCGGGGCCACCCACATTGGCGGCTACGCGGCCGCCATCCCGCAGGCATTCATCTTCCTGGAGCGCCGCTTCTCAAACCGGTCCGCAGTGAGCAACTGCTGGCTGTACGGCTAAACCCCTGCACGAGATGGCATTTCGCGGCAGTCCCGGCCTCCTGCATTGCCGCGAAGTGCCACCTCGGTGCGGTATGTGAGCGTGAGTGTTACCGGCCCGCGTGACCCGAAACACTGCCCCTGCACAGAAATGGCTAGGATGGTGGCTAGCCGTAAGAGGTCTACTCTCCAGGGTCACAACCCATAGACGAAAACTCAGCATAGGAGTCACCATGCCCATTGCAACCCCAGAGATCTACTCCGAGATGATCGACCGCGCCAAGGCCGGAGGCTTTGCGTTCCCGGCCGTCAACGTGACGTCGTCGCAGACCCTGAACGCAGCCATCCGCGGTTTCGCCGAGGCTGAGTCCGATGGCATCATCCAGGTTTCCACCGGTGGCGCAGCGTACTGGTCCGGCGCATCGGTGAAGGACATGGTGGCCGGTTCGCTCGGCTTCGCCGCCTTCGCCCGTGAAGTGGCCAAGAACTACAACGTCAACATCGCCCTCCACACGGACCACTGCCCCAAGGACAAGCTGGACGGCTTTGTCCTGCCGCTGCTGGCAGCGTCCGAGGCCGAGGTCAAGGCCGGCCGCAACCCGATCTTCAACTCGCACATGTGGGACGGCTCGCACGAGGCCCTTGAAGACAACCTGCGCATCGCCCGCGAACTGCTGGAGCGTGCCGCCGCCGCCAAGATCATCCTCGAGGTCGAAATCGGCACTGTCGGTGGCGAGGAAGACGGCGTTGAGAACGAAATCAACGAGAAGCTCTACACCACCACCGAAGACGCCCTGGCCACCATCGAAGCCTTGGGTGCCGGCGAGAACGGCCGCTACCTGACGGCGCTGACGTTCGGCAACGTCCACGGTGTGTACAAGCCCGGCGGCGTGAAGCTGCGCCCGGAGCTGCTCAAGCAGATCCAGGCCGAGGTGGGCGCCAAGATCGGCAAGGAGAACCCGTTCGACCTCGTGTTCCACGGCGGTTCGGGCTCCAGTGACCAGGAAATCGCTGATGCCGTTTCCTACGGTGTGATCAAGATGAACGTCGACACCGACACCCAGTACGCGTTCACCCGCCCGGTGGCCGGCCACATGCTCGCCAACTACGACGGCGTCCTGAAGATCGACGGCGAAATGGGCAACAAGAAGACCTACGATCCCCGCGTCTGGGGCGCTTCAGCCGAGGCCGGCATGGCTGCCCGCATCGTCGAGGCCGCCCGCCAGCTCGGCTCCGTCGGCAAGACGTTCTAGCCATGTCGGACGAGTTCCGCAAGAACCTCATGGGCCCGGAGCCAACCCTCCTGCCTGCCGAGACGGACGTCTACGCGCAGCTGGACGCCGGCGCCGAAGCCCTGGACCTGGTGGAAAAGCACCCCACATCGTCGCTGTTGTGGGCTGTCCTGGCGGAGGAGGCGTGGGCCGAGGGCCGCACCATCGATTCCTACGCCTACTCGCGCGTTGGCTACCACCGCGGGCTGGACTCGCTGCGCCGCAACGGCTGGCGCGGCGTGGGCCCCATCCCGTGGGAGCACGAACCCAACCGCGGCTTCCTGCGGGCGCTCTACTCGCTGGGCCGCGCGTCCGCGGCCATCGGCGAAGCCGAGGAACCGGAACGCATCGAGAAGTTCCTCAACGACTCGGACCCGGCAGCCAAGGCAGCCATCGAGGGTAAGTAGTAGAAGAACGACGGCGGGCGGTCACCTTTTCAGAAAGGTGGCCGCCCGCCGTCGTAATTTCCGGTGGTTGAGCCTGTCGGAACCTAACCGGCCATCTCGGCATGTGCTGGCCGGCCCAGCGGGATGACCAGCGGGGTGAGCGAGACAGGGTCTTCGATGACTCGGCAGGGCAGTCCGAAGACTTCTTCCACCAGTTCCTCGGTAATGACGTCGGCCGGCGCGCCCTCGGCCACCACCCGCCCGTCCTTCATGGCCACGATATTGTCCGCGTAACGGCTGGCGTGGTTGAGGTCGTGGAGTACCGCCACCAGGGTATAGCCACGGGTGCGGTTCAGTTCGCGGAAGAGTTCCAGGAGCTCGATCTGGTGGGCGATGTCCAAGAACGTTGTGGGTTCATCCAGCAGGAGCAGCGGGGTTTCCTGGGCCAGCACCATGGCAACCCAGACGCGCTGCCGCTGCCCGCCGGACAACTCGTCCACCAGCGTGGCGGACAGTGCGGTCACGCCGGTCATGGCCATGGCTTCCGTTACGGCCGCCTCATCCTCCTTGCTCCACTGGCGCAGCAGCTTCTGGTGCGGAAAGCGGCCGCGGGCCACCAGCTCGGCTACGGTGATGCCGTCGGGGGAAATGGAGGACTGCGGCAGCAGGCCCAACGTGCGGGCCAGCTCCTTGGCGGGGATGGCGGAGATGGAGCGGCCGTCGAGGACCACCTCGCCGGCGTGCGGCTTGATCAGGCGGGCCAGGGTTTTCAGCAGCGTCGACTTGCCGCATGCATTCGGTCCCACGATGACGGTGAAGCGGCCGTCGGGGATGGTGAGGGAAAGTTCCTTGCTGACGACCTTCCGGTCATACCCTGCACTGAGCTCGCGGGCCTGCAGTTGCGCGGGAGCCTTGGTGGAGATGCTCACGACTTCCTCGCTTCCCTGGCCAGCAGCCAGATGAGATAAATACCGCCGATGGAGACGGTGACGACGCCCGCGGGCAGTTGAATGGGCGAAAACAGGCGTTGTGCCGCGAAATCGCTGGCTGCCAGGAGCAGCGCCCCGACCAGGGCCGACGGCAGCAGGGCGATACCGGCACTGCCGGTCATCCGGCGGGCCAGCTGCGGGGCGGCCAGCGAAACGAAGGCAATGGGACCGGCGGCTGCGGTCACGGCGGCGGTAAGTCCGACGCCGAGCACCACCAAGGCGATCCGCACCGGTTCGGCGCGAACTCCCAGTGCCTTGGCAGCGTCGTCGCCCAGTTCCAGGGTGCGCATGGAGGGCACCACGAAGACCGAGGCGAGGAGTGCGACGGCGATGACGGCTGCTGCGGGCCAGGCCTGCTCCCAGCTGATGCCGTTGAGGGACCCCGCGCCCCAGACGGCGGCGCTCATGGCCACCTCAAGCTCAGCCTGCAGCACGATCCAGTGATTGACCGAGGCCAGCACCGCGCTGACGCCGATGCCCACGATGATCAGCCGGAAACCCTGGATGCCTCGGCGGTAAGCAAGGAGGTAGACGGCCAGGGCAGTCAACAGCCCGCCGATCAGTGCGCCGCCGGCGATCTGAATGGCACTGCCGCCCATGGTCAGGATCACCAGCAGCGCGCCTGTGTATGCTCCGGTGTTGAATCCGATGATGTCCGGGCTGCCCAGTGGGTTGCGGGTCAGCGACTGGAAAATTCCGCCGCTCACGCCCAGGGCTGCGCCGAACAGCACCGCCATCAGGACACGCGGCAGCCGCCATTCCATAACGACGGTCTGGGCCATGCTTTCCGCTGTCCCGGTGAAGGCGCGCAGGACCTGCTCAACGCTGATTTCCAGTGCGCCGCTGGCGAGGGCCATAACAGATACCGCGATGGTGAGGAGCACGATCGGAATGCCCACGGCAACTGTCCTACGGCTGACGCGGAGGCTGATTCCGCCGCCGGGGGTGCGGATCTGCCAGGCGGCTTTGCCGAAATCGACGCTCACAGTGCACTGGCCTTCCGGCGCCGGGCGAGGGCAACCAGCACCGGTGCGCCGATGAAGGATGTCACGATGCCCACCTGGAGCTCGCCGGGTACCACTACCCGGCCCAGGACATCAGCAACCAGCAGCAGCAGTGGTGAAAGGACCAGGGTGTACGCCATGATCCAGCGCTGGTCCGGCCCGATCAGCCAGCGGGCCACATGCGGAATCATCAGGCCGATGAAGCCGATGGGGCCGGCCGCGGCGGTGGCTGCACCGCTGAGCAAGGTGATGGCGACGAGCCCCAGGATGCGGGTCCGGTTCGAGTTGGCACCCAGCGCGGTGGCCAGTTCGTCGCCCAGAGACACCGCGTTCAGGCCACGGGTGGTGATCACGGCTATCAGCAGGCCCGCCCCGATGAACGGCGCCGCCACCAGGACACTGTCCATGGACCGGCTGTCCAGCGAGCCGATGCTCCAGGACCGCAGCTGGTCGAAGGCCCGTGGGTTAATGAGCGTCAGCCCGGAGGAAATACCTGTCAGCACCGCCCCCAGTGCCACGCCCGCGAGGGTGATCCGCACAGGGTTCACGATGTTCCGGCCGGCGCTGCCTATGAAGTACACAACCGCGGCTGCCAGCACGGCGCCCCCCAGCGCGAACCACACGTATCCGCTCATTGTAGAGACGCCAAAGACGCCTACGGCTATCACAATGGCAAAGGTCGCCCCGGCGTTTACGCCCAGCACGCCAGGGTCCGCGAGCGGGTTGCGTGTGATGGCCTGGATCAGTGCGCCGGCCGCTCCCAGGGCCATCCCGGCAATGATGCCCAGCAACGTCCGCGGCAGGCGGTTCTCCAGGATGATGGCGTGGTCCGCGGTATCTGCATAGGCAAAGAAGGCCTGCAGCACAGACTCCAGCGGAATGGACTTGGCGCCGATGGCGAGGCTGAGCAGCGCGGCGCCGGTGAGGGCACCAACTGCGGCCAGCAGCAGGACCAGCCGCCAGCTGCCCCGCCGGACCGCGCCCGGGCTGAGCGGCACCTCTGCCGGGACGCCAGCCGCGGCGGTGACAGTGAAGTGAGTGCCGGCGTTCGGCCGTGATTCCCCGGGGATGGTGTCTTGTTGCATGGGTATAGGGCGCTCCGGCACGGGTTGGGGACCTTCCGGGCAACGCCCGGATCAAGGATCACATTCTAATTAGGTTATCCTTACTTCGTGAAAATTGACGATTCAGTGACGGAGCGCGACTCCGCACGTACCCCAACCCGCGGACGAAGCACCGGCCTCAAAGTCGCCGGTGCCCTGCTAGTTCTTGGCATGCTGGCCGGCTGTGGCAGTGCCACCACCGCTTCCGGCACCGCCGGCAACGCAGAAGTTGCCACCGGCGGCTCCAAGTTCACCACCGCCGACGCCGAGACTGCCAAGCTGGGCAGCGACGCGGAGGCCGGAGAATTCCCCCGCGTCATCAAGCACGCCAACGGCGAGACCACTCTCGACAAAAAGCCGGAGCGCATCGTAGTCCTGGACACCGGTGAGCTCGACGCCCTGGTCTCCCTGGGCCTCACTCCGGTGGGCATGCCCACCACGGAAGGTGCCAACGCGGTCCCCGGCTACCTGGCTGACAAGGTGGCCGGCGTGGAAACTGTGGGCACTATCCAGGACCTGAACCTCGAGGCGATCGCTGCCCTGAAGCCGGACCTCATCATCGGCAGCAAGCTGCGTGCGGACAAGCTCTACCCGCAGCTTTCCCAGATTGCTCCCACCGTCTTCAGCATCCGACCGGGGTTTCCGTGGAAGGAAAACTTCCTGTTGGCTGGCGAGGCACTGGGCGAGGAGACCAAGGCGGTCGCCGCGCTCAACGCCTACCAGGCCAAGGCCGACGAACTGAAGGCTGCAGTCCCGGACGACCAGAAGGTATCCCTGGTCCGCTTCTTGCCGGGCAAGATCCGCCTCTACGCCAACAAATCGCTCATCGGCGTGATCCTGAAGGACGCCGGCATCGCCCGGCCGGAGAACCAGGACATAGGAGAGCTGGCTGCGGAGATCTCTGCCGAGAACATCGGCGACGCCGATGCCGACTGGATCTTCTACAGCAGCTACGGCGAGCCCTCCGCCACCGGGGAAACCTCTGTGGTTGAAGGCGCCGTCTGGCCCCGCCTCGAGGCCGTCAAGTCCGGCCACGCCAAGGCCGTCAGCGATGACACCTGGTTCCTGGGCCTTGGTCCCACCGGCGCTTCGCTGATCCAGGACGAACTCAAGGACCTGCTTACCGCGGGCTGAGAAGTCAGCGCAAGTACTTAAGGAAGTACGACGGCGGGCGGTCACCTTTAGAAGAAAAGGTGACCGCCCGCCGTCGTTCCCCACCCGCACCCTTGCCTCGCAAGCTCGGCGAGGGAACCCTGCGGGTGTGGGCCCACCGTTTGTTACGCCTTCGCGAGCCCCGTGCGGGCCATGGCGTCGGTGTAGACGACGCGCATTTCCTCGAGGTACTGTTCCTGCCGCGCGGGAGTCCCGGCGAAGGCGCGGCCGCTGAGGGAGCGGACCTTGTAGGTCTTCAGCCCGCGGCGCCAGAGCAGCGGAACTTCGGTCTTCAGCAGCAGGTTGGCCAGGCGGTTGGCTTCGGTGCCGTGGGCCACGATCACCGAGGCGCGGGGGACCACGGCGAGGAACTTCAGCAGCGGCTTGAGGCCGGCGGAAATCTGGTCCGGCGTGAACTTGCCGTTGACCTCGCCGGGGGTGTGCCACGGGTGCACGTTCCACGGCATCACGAACTCCGGGCGCAGGCCCAGCTTCCACTGGATGCCGAGCATGCGGGTGGCGGCGTCTTCGTCGCCGGCGGTGATGAAGCCGGACGGGTCAGCCTCGCCGATGTTGGAGTAGAGGCTGATGATGCGGCACTCGTCCACGTCGTGCATGGGGTCGACGTAGGGGACTTCGGTGTGGGGCTTGACGCTCTGCAGGGAATCGCACAGCTCGTTGACGGCGGCAACGTTGGGCTCGTAGCGGCGGCTCAGGAGCTGTTCACGGAGGGATTCGGGGGCCAGGGCTGTCATATAGTGCAATGTCTCCTGCGGGGCTCGGCGATGCTGCCAATCCGGAAAATGGGCGCGTGATGGGCGCGCCCGTCCGGCGTGGTTTGAAATGTGGTGTGGACCGATTCCTGGTCGATCTCTATCAGTTTAGCAAGCCCCGCGAAATGCGGGGCCGGCCCCAGCCTCCCGTGATAGACGGCACAGGGCGAGCAGACTTTGTCAAGTGAATTGACAGCCTTCGTTTAGCTTGATTGGCTTCTGTGACAGCCTGCAATAAGGACGTTGCGGCTGGTCGCACCCTCCATGCAGTCGAAAGAGGTAACGTACCGTGAACAAAACCCTGGCAACCTTAAGGACCGCGGCCGTATCCGGAGCCCTGGTTCTGGCGGCACTCGCCGCGCCGGCACCGCTGGCCCATGCCGTGGGCGAAGGCCCCAACTATGACGGCAACGGCCAGATCACCACCTCGAAACTGGCAACCTATGACGAGTTGGTCTCCTTCCTGAAGGATCAGGACACCCGCCAGCCAGCCATGGATCTGGAGGTGATCGGCCAGACTGTCAAGGGCCGGGACATCCACCTGGTGAAGTACATTTCGGACCCGGCCAAGCCCACCATCCTGTACCTGACCCAGCAGCACGGAAATGAGCAGCTGACCACCGAGGGTGCCATGGCATTCGTGAAACACCTGGGAACCGGGAAATCGGGGGACATCCTGGACGGAGTGAACATCCTCATCGTTCCCATGCTCAATGCCGACGGCGCGATGGGAGATGTGAACTTCCCGCTGGATGACTACCTGGCCAAGGGCGACCGCCACATGACGCGGTACAACGCCGAGGAGGTGGACCTGAACCGTGACCACGTCGCCAAAATCCAGCCCGAAACCCAGGCGCTCCACACCAACGTCATGCGCAAGTACAGCATTGACTACATGATCGACCTGCACCACCAGGGCACCCGGAGTGAACGCGACGGAAAGCTGGTCTCCGGGTCCATCCTGTACCCCACCACGCCCAGCGCCGATCCGGCTGTTGTAAAAAAGTCCAAGCAGCTGGGCGCCGTGGTCTTTAACAACGTCGACTCCACAGGCTGGGGCCACTTGGGCAAGTATGTGGGCGGCAGCGCCGAGACCATCAGCCGCAACGGCATCGCAGTGGAGTACGGGATCGCCACCCTGCTCTTCGAAATGCGTGGCATGTCTGATCACTATCTGGACGGCTACGCCCTCGGGCTCCGCAGCAACGGTTACCTGATCCAGCAGACAGTGACCACGCTGACGGCCACTGCGGCGGCCATCGCTGACGGTTCGATTGCCGACGCCGATACGTCCTTCTGGGACAGCCTGGACACCCAGACGTCCCGTCCCGGCGAGGAAGCTGACGACGAGTAGTAGACCGCGGGAAGTCTGCCCGTGGTCCTTTGCCGCGCGCGAAGGGCCACGGGCGCCCTATTGAGTGGACAAAGTCCGTGATCGGCTAAACTTGGGTGGTAAGAGCCCCGGACTCTTGCGTGGTTGGCCGCCGTAGCGGTCCGGCCAGGCTATGGCCTTCGGGGCATTCTCATGAACGGCGCTACGCAGGCCTGCCATTTCGGTGGACGGACCTGTGCGGCCCGAACGAATGGGGGAGGATCCCATGCCAGCAATCGTGATCGTAGGAGCCCAGTGGGGCGACGAAGGAAAAGGCAAGGCCACCGATCTTCTGGGCGGCCGCGTTGACTACGTCGTAAAGCCCAACGGCGGCAACAATGCCGGGCACACCGTCGTCGTAGGCGGTGAGAAGTATGAGCTCAAACTCCTTCCGGCCGGCATTTTGAGCCCCAACGCGATTCCGATCATCGGCAACGGCTGCGTGGTGAACCTCGAGGCCCTGTTCCAGGAGATCGAAGGCCTGCAGGCCCGTGGCGCGGACACATCCAAGCTGCGCATCTCCGCCAACGCGCACCTCGTGGCGCCCTACCACCAGGTCCTGGACAAGGTCACCGAGCGTTTCCTCGGCAGCCGCGCCATCGGCACCACCGGCCGCGGCATCGGCCCCGCCTACATGGACAAGGTGGCCCGCCTGGGCATCCGCGTCCAGGACGTCTTCGACGAGTCCATCCTCCGCCAGAAGGTGGAAGGATCCCTGCGCCAGAAGAACGAACTCCTGGTCAAGGTCTACAACCGCCGCGACATTGTGGTGGACGAGATCGTGGACTACTTCCTGGCTTTCGCCGAGCGCCTGCGCCCGCTGGTCATCGACAGCACCCTGGTCCTCAACAACGCCCTGGACGAGGGCAAGGTTGTGCTTATGGAAGGCGGCCAGGCCACGTTCCTGGACGTGGACCATGGCACCTACCCGTTCGTGACCTCCTCCAACCCGACAGCCGGCGGCGCGTCCGTTGGCTCGGGCATCGGCCCCACCCGGATCTCCCGCTCCATCGGCATCATCAAGGCCTACACCACCCGTGTTGGCGCCGGACCGTTCCCCACCGAACTGTTCGACGAGATGGGCATGTACCTGCAGAAGACCGGTGGCGAGTTCGGCGTAAACACGGGCCGCCCGCGCCGCTGCGGCTGGTACGACGCCGTCCTGGCCCGCCACGCTTCCCGCGTGAACGGCTTCACGGACTACTTCGTCACCAAGCTGGACGTCCTCACGGGCATCGAGCAGATCCCGGTCTGCGTTGCCTACGACGTCGACGGTGTACGGCACGACGAAATGCCCATGACACAGACCGAGTTCCACCACGCAGTGCCCATTTTTGAGTACTTCGAGGGCTGGACCGAGGACATCACCGGCGCCCGCACGCTGGAGGACCTCCCGGAGAACGCCCGCAACTACGTGCTGGCCCTCGAAAAGCTCTCCGGCACGCGCTTCTCCGCGATCGGCGTCGGCCCGGACCGCGACCAGACCATCGTGGTCCACGATCTGATCAACGACTGACAGCCCGTAAGGCACGACGACGGCGGGTCACCCTGGTGGGTGGCCCGCCTTTGTCGTCTGCTGGCCCAAGTCAATCGCAGTTACCGTTCTCAAAAGCGGTTTTCGCGACGTTAACTGCCAGTCACTTGGGAATTTACGCAGGGTTTACGCGGCCGGTCTTGTGAGGCTATACGCGAGCCGGACAGACTCTTAAGCACACCCTGAACTGATCAGCAGATCATTCCACCAGACCCGTAGGTACCGGACGCAGCGATGCTTCCGGGACCGCCCGTGGCGAAGATGCCGCCCGGACGGGACCCGCAGACCGGAAGGATTTACCATGGCCGGGAAGTTTGAAGTTTTCTTGGACTCGGATTCACGGTTCAGGTTCCGCCTCAAGGCACCGGATGGCACTGTGGTGGCCGTATCCGGGGCCTTCGAGGATAAGTCCGCAGTGGCTGCAGGGATCGCCGCCGTCCGTGAGTGCGCCGGGACAGGGCTGGTCACCGACCTCTGCCCCGCCGCCAAGGTTGCACCGCCGGCCCCAGCGCCCGCTGTGGTGGTCGCCGCCCAACTCCAGCCGGACTGTGGGGACCAGCGCGTTCACGCCGCTAGGGCTCACACGTTTGTTATTGCCAAGACACCGCGCGGGAGGGTGACTGCGCAGAGCTGGGCGTGAGCCGCGCCGGACGTAGGCGGCGCAAGAATCCCCCGACGTCACGGTCCCGGAAAGTTTTTTGTCCGACCGAGTAACCCCTGCGGTGCCTAGAGCGATTACCCCTATGAAGCGCCGGTCTGGAACTTGTCCCCCATCATGTTCCAGGCCGGCTCTTTTGTTACCGGAGGGTAAAGTTAGCTGGCGAGGGCATTCCGCGGATGACGTGCGGGCCCTTCGCCGCGCAAGCCCAGTCCCCTCCACCGAAGGCCCTGTGTCCGTGACCGATGCACTGACAGACGACGTTCTGCGTGCGCGCGCCCGCGATCCGGAGCTCTTCAGCATCGTGTACCGAACCTACGCGCCACAGGTCCTGGGCTACCTCACAGCCCGCGGGGTAGAAGATCCGGAGGCGGTTATGCAGGAAGTCTTCATCACCGTCCTGCCACGGCTGCAGAAGGTTACCGGCGGCGTGGCCGGGCTGCGCACGTTTGTCTTCTCCGTGGCGCACGCCAGGATGGTGGACGATCACCGGAGACAGCAGCGCACCCCCAGTAAACTCCCGTTCGAACCGGACCTTGACGGACGCGAGGAGTCCTCGGCCGAGGCTGAAGTGCTACAGCGGATTTCCCCGCAGGAGGTCGCGGATCTCCTCAACGAATTGCCGGATGAACAGCGGGAAGTGCTGTCGTTACGCCTCGTCGCGGGCCTCACTGTGGACCAGGTGGCCGCTGTGATGGGCAAGAGTGCCGGCGCCGTCAAACAGCTCCAGCGCCGTGCATTGATCCGGCTGCGCGAGCAGTCCGCAGTGAAGGAGTACGTGGCGCCATGACCTCCAATGCCAGCTCCCTGATCCGGACCATTGATGAAATGCTCCTTGACGCCGGTGTGGACGATGCCGCCGGCCTCCGCGAAACCCTTCTCGCGGTGGGCTCCCTAGGCTCCCTGCCTGCACCCGAGCCCGGCCATGAACTGGCGGCACTCCTGTCTGGCCAGACCCACCAGCTCGCCCGGCACCGGCTCCTCCGGAAGCACCGGACCACTGTTGTGGGCCTTGCCGTCATCGCGGGGATGGGGCTGGGCGTCACCGGGGTGGCCGCCACCGGCACCGCGCCGGACGCGCAGGCCAGCAGGTCCATCCAGCAGTTGTTGCAGGACTGGGCTCCTGGCTGGTCCATCGCAGGGACTCCCGCCGCCAGCGGGACAGCCGCAAATCCGGCGGAGGCGCAGTTGCCCGCGGAGCCGGCAACCCGCGACGACGCAGCGCCGGCACAGCCCCAAACTGTTGAACGGGAAACTGCCCCGCCGGCGAACGGTCCGGAAGACGCAGGCCAGAACCGGGGCGCGGAGCCAGCCGGCCGCGGCAACGGTACGTCGTCCGGCAAGTCAAGGACGGACGACGGCGGCGCGCCGGGGAACGCTGCGGGCGTCACCCGTGACGCCGCTGCCGAACTCGACAAGGCCGGAAAGCTGGTTGCCGGTACCCTGGCCGAAGCCGCCGCGGCGGGGGAGTCCCTGACGTCAGCCATCGTCCCTCCGGCACTGACAGAAAAAACCGGGGCCGGCAATGCCGGACCCGGTTCAATCTGGCTGAAGAAGTTCACCCGCTAATCAGGTTTGCTTCAGGAAGCACCTTCCGTCAGGAAAGCAGCTGCCGCTTGGAGGAGATCACGCCGGTGTCGAAGCCGGCCAGGTGCAGCCCGCCGTGGAACCGGGCATGCTCGATCTTCACGCAGCGGTCCATCACCACGTTGAGCCCGGCGTCTTCCGCGTCCGTGGCCACGTCCTCATGCCAGGAGCCGAGCTGCAGCCAGAGGGTTTTGGCGCCGGCCGCGATGGCTTCGTCCAGGACACCCGGGAGGTCATCGTGCTTGCGGAACACATCCACGATGTCCGGGCTTTCGGGAAGATCGGCCAGTGAGGCGTAGGTCGGTTCACCAAGTATCTCCTTGACCACGGGGTTCACGAAGTACACCTTGTACCGCGTGGACGACTGCAGGTACGTCGCCACAAAATAGCTGGCCCGGGACGGCTTGTCCGAGGCGCCCACGATCGCAATCGAGGTGGCTGCCCGCAGCAGGTTCAGGCGCTCCGGAGCGGAAGGTCCGGTCCAGGTACGTCCGCTGCTGCTCATACGTTCGCTCCAACCGTGCAGGAATCCACGGTCTCGACGAACTCGACCGCCGGTTCCGACGCAGCGTCCAGTGCCTGGTCCAGGTCCCACAGGATGTCGTCGATGTCCTCCAGTCCCACGGAAATGCGGACCAGGTCCTCGGGAACGCCCGCCGACTCCAGCTGGACCGGGCTCAGCTGCTGGTGCGTGGTGGAACCCGGGTGTATCACCAGGGTGCGGGAATCGCCAACATTGGCCAGATGTGAGGCCAGCTGCAGGGATTCGATGAACTTCTGCCCGGCTGTGCGGCCGCCCTTCACCCCGAAGGAGAACACAGAGCCGGGGCCCAGCGGCAGATACTTCTTCGCGCGCTCATAATGTGGGTGCGAGGGAAGCCCGGAGAAGTTGACGTAGGCCACGCGGGGATCGGCCTCGAGCCATTCGGCCACGGCCTGGGCGTTTTTCAGGTGCTCGTCCAGGCGCTGCGGCAGGGTTTCCACGCCCTGCAACAGCTGGAACGCCGAGAGCGGGGAAAGTGCCGGGCCGATGTCCCGCAGCTGTTCGCAGCGCAGCTTGGTGAGGAAGCCGTACTCGCCGAAGTTGCCCCACCAGGAGACATTTCCGTAGGACGCCACCGGCTCGGTCATGGTGGGGAACTTGCCGTTGCCCCAATCAAACCGGCCGCTTTCCACAATCACGCCACCCAGGGTGGTGCCGTGCCCGCCGAGGAACTTGGTGGCGGAGTGGATGACGATGTCGGCGCCGTGTTCGATCGGGCGCACCAGGTACGGCGTGCTCAAGGTGGCGTCGACCACGAGGGGGACGCCGGCGTCGTGCGCTACCTTCGCGAGGGCCGCCAGGTCCTGGACTTCCGACGACGGGTTGGCCACCACCTCGACGAAGATCGCCTTGGTGTTTTCCTGGACCGCCGCGGCATAGTCCGCGGGGTCGGTGCCGGGGACGAACGTGGTGTCCACGCCGAAGCGGCGGAGGGTCACGTCCAGCTGGGTGACGGTGCCGCCGTAGAGCTGGGATGCCGCCACGATGTGGTCGCCGGACTGCGTCAGTGCGGCGAAGGTGATGAACTCCGCGGCCATGCCCGACGACGTCGCCACCGCACCGATGCCGCCTTCCAGCGAGGCGATGCGCTCTTCGAACGCTGCCACGGTGGGGTTGCCGATGCGGGAGTAGATGTTGCCGTACTTCTGCAGCGCGAAGAGGTTGGCGGCATCCTGGGTGTCCTTGAACACGAAGGACGTGGTCTGGTAGATGGGCACAGCGCGGGCGCCGTGCTCGGCGTCGGGCGTGCCGCCGGCGTGCAGCGCGCGGGTGCGGAAACCGAACTTGCGGTCAGCCATCAGACAGCCACCGACTCGGCGACAGGTGTGTTGGAGAGATCCAGTTCGGTGCCGTTTTTGCGGGCCAGGTCGGCTTCGAGTTCGCGGACGATCGGCAGGATGTCTTGGCCGAAGGCGGCGACTTCCTCCTGGAAGTGCAGGTAGCCGGTGAGGAAGAGGTTCACGCCGATCTTCTTGTATGCCACGATCCGCTCGGCGATCTGCTCCGGGGTGCCGATCAGCTGGGTCTTGAAGCCGTCGTTGTACTGGACCAGGTCCTCGAAGCTGGAGTCGGCCCACATGCCCTTGCCGTCCTTGGTGGACGCGCCGGCTTCCTGGACGGCTTCACGGAAGCCCTGGACGGCAGGCTTGTGTGCCTTCGCAACGATTTCGCGCAGCGTATCGCGGGCTTCCTTCTCGGAATCACGGGCGATCACAAAGCCGTTGAGGCCGAACCGGGGAGCGGCGAGAGCACCTTCGGTGCCGCGGCCGGTTTCGCCGGACGCTGCCACAACGCCGGCGATGTTCTCCTTGAAGCCTTCCAGGTCCTTGCCGTTGGAGAAGTACCAGTCGGCCACGCGGCCCGCGGTGGCCTGTGCCGCCGTCGAGTTTCCGCCGAAGAAGACCTCCGGGTGTGCACGGCCAGGAACGTCCACGGGGGCCGGGTTCAGGGTGAAATCGGTGATGTTGTAGTACTTGCCGGCCTGGCTGTATTCCTGCTCGGTCCACAGCCCGCGCAGCACCCTGATGAATTCCTCGGTGCGGACGTAGCGTTCGTCGTGCTCCAGCCAGTCGAGGCCGAAGTTGGTGAATTCGTTCTTGAGCCAGCCGGAGACGATGTTGACGGCGGAGCGGCCGTTGGAGATGTGGTCGGCGGTGATGATGTATTTGGCCAGCACGCCGGGGTGCCACATGCCCGGGTGGACGGCGGCGATGACCTTGAGGCGTTCGGTGGCGGCGAGCAGGGCAAGGCTGAAGGACGTGGCCTCGTGCTGCTTGTCGGCCCCGTAGGACGCGGCGTACCGGGTCTGCGTCAGGGCGTATTCGAAACCTGAGTTCTCGGCGATCTGCGCGAGCTTCTTGTTGTAGTCAAAGTCCCAGCCGGTGCGCTGTTCGATGGTGGAGACCACCAGGCCGCCGGAAACATTCGGTACCCAGTACGCGAACTTGAGCGGCTCTGAAAGGCGGGCAACGTTGCTGATGTCTGTCATGAGTTTTCCTTTGCTAGGGCCCGCTCGCGCAGGACGTCCTGGATTCCGGCGATCGCCGGTTCGTTTTGGAGCGAGGTGGTGTCGCCCAGGGCGGTCCCCTCGAATAGTTGGGTGAGGAGCCGGCGCATGATCTTGCCGCTGCGCGTCTTCGGTACGTCAGGAACGACGACGACGTCGCGCGGCTTCGCGATGGGGCCGATCGCCTTCGCAACGTGGTTGCGGAGCTCCTCGGCAAATGCGTCTGGGCCCACGACCGCAGGGTTCCCTGCCTGAGCTTGCGAGGGGAGGGGGCGGGTGGGGCGCACAACAAAAGCGACAATCGCGTGCCCGGTCTTGGGATCGGCGACCGGACAGACGCCAGCCTCCACCACGTCCGGGTGGGACACCAGCGCTGACTCGATCTCGATGGTGGACAGCAGGTGGCCGGAGACGTTGAGGGTGTCGTCCACGCGGCCCAGGATCCAGATGTCGCCGTCGGCGTCGTACTTCGCGCCGTCGCCGGCCAGGAACCAGCCCTGCTCCACGTACTGGCTCCAGTAGGAGTCATAGTAGCGGCGGGCGTTGCCCCAGACGGTGCGCGCAATGGCGGGCCCGGGGGTGTCCACCACAATGAATCCCTGGACGCCCGGCGGCACTGTATTGCCGGCGTCGTCCACGATCCTGGTACTGACGCCCGGCAGCGGGCGGGCGGCGCAGCCCGGCTTGAACTCGGTGTCCGTGGGGGCGGGGGAGAGGATGGTGGCGCCGGTCTCGGACTGCCACCATGTGTCCACCACGGGTGCGGTGCCGGCGCCGACGTTCTGGCGCAGCCAGCGCCAGGCCTCGGGGTTCACGGCTTCGCCCACGGTGCCGAGCAGCCGGATGGAGGAGAGGTCGTAGCTGTCCGGAACGCCGTCCGGGAACCAGCCCATCAGGGAGCGGACCAGGGTGGGCGCGGTGTAGTACTGCGTGACGCCGTAGCGTTCGATGATCTCGAAGTGGCGGCCCGGGTGCGGGGTGTTGGGCGTGCCTTCGAAGATCACCTGGGTGGCGCTGTTGGAGAGCGGGCCGTAGATCTCGTAGGTGTGCGCCGTGACCCAGGCGAGGTCCGCGGTGCACCAGTGCACGTCCTGGTCGCGGAGTGCGGGGTCCGGGTTGCTGAAGAGGTGTTCGAAGCTCCAGGACGCCTGGGTCAGGTACCCGCCGGAGGTGTGGACCAGGCCCTTGGGCTTACCGGTGGTCCCGGAGGTGTACATGATGAACAGGGGCGTTTCGGCGTCGAACGCCTCCGGTTCGTGGACGTCCGCGGCGCTCCCGACGGCGTCATGCCACCACACGTCGCGGCCTTCAGTCATGGGGACGGCGGCCAGGTCCTCCGGCGCCGTGGTGCGGTTGACGACGAGCACGTGCTCGATCGCGTTGTCCCCGGCGACGGCACCGTCCGCGTTGTCCTTGACGGGCACGGCGACACCGCGGCGGAACTGGCCGTCCGTGGTCACCAGGAGTTTGGCCCCCGTGTCCTCGACGCGGAACTTCAGGGCTTCGGCGGAGAAACCACCGAAAACGAGCGAGTGGATGGCGCCGATGCGGGCCACTGCGAGGGTGATGATGACGGTTTCGGGGATGACCGGCAGGTAGATGACCACGCGGTCGCCCTTGGTGATGCCCAGGGCCAGCAGCGCGTTGGCAGCCTTGGAGACTTCGCGCTGCAGCTCCGCGTACGTGACGGTGCGGCGGTCGCCGGGCTCGCCTTCGAAGTGGAGGGCAACCTTGTCGCCCCTGCCGGCCTCCACATGGCGGTCCACGCAGTTGTAGGCGACGTTGAGCTTGCCGCCCTCAAACCACGTGATCTCCGGGCCTTTTCCGGCCGCGGCGTCGGCCGGGACCCGGCGGTGGGCCGTGTGCCACGGTTTGCCGCCGGAGATTCCTGCGGGCTGGGCCCAGTCCAGGCGGAGGGCCTGCTGTTCCCAAAATGCCACATTGTCCGGCTGGGCTGCTTCATGCTCCGCCGTGTGCTGCGCGGCGGTGGTGCTGCTGGTTGTGCTGCCGTGACGGGCCGGCCCGCCGGACGGTGCGCCGTGCACAGCGTCGTCCTGCAGCCCGGTCGAGGACCATCCCGATGGGCTGTTGGTGGGGCCGGCCGCGTCACGCAGCCCTGCTTCGATCGCCGTCGCGTTCGAAGTGGATTGGAGAGAGTCCGTTGCGGCGGCCGCTGCTGCGGCGCTGACGGGACTCAGGGTGGATAAAGGCGTGGCAGAGGATAAATCTGATGTCATAGATGTGCTCCATCGATCCTGGCGGTAGCACCCTTCGCTGTGTGCCGAGGATGGTCGCCTCAACGCGTACAGCGTTTGGTCAGGGATGCTGCGGCTTCATCGATCCAGGTCTCTCGGCCGCTCGGGATGGTCACTACCACTACAGCCGAACCGCACGCCCTGCGCCAAACCAGGGTCCGTGGAACGTAATATTCGTTCACGCGAGTATTGACGCCAGTTGTTCATTCAAATATTCGATCATGGGCCGCTCAGGGGACGTTGTACGCTTGCATCATGGACCACGTCAACGATCCTGCCGTTATTGAGCGCCTGATGCGAAACAAAGGGCGGTGGGCCATCGTGGGCCTGACCACCAACGAGTGGCGCGCAGCGTACGACACCTCGCTGTTTATCCGCGACCGGCTCGGGATGGAGATCATCCCCGTCAACCTTCCCGGCGACCCCGTCCACGGCGAAACCGGGTACCGTACCCTGGGTGAAATTCCGTCCGAAAAGCAACCCCTCGACGTCGTCGACTGCTTTGTGAACTCGCAGAAGGTCGGGGCGGTGGTGGACCAGGCAATTGCGGTGGGCGCCAAAGCCGTGTGGCTGCAGCTGGGCGTTATCGACGAAGCGGCAGTGGACCGTGCCAAGGCCGCCGGCCTGGACGTGGTGATGAACGTTTGCCCCGCGCAGCAGGCGTGGAAGTACAACCTCTGATCAGCGCTGCATCAGCTCCGGGTAGTGGCGTTCGGTCACATCGGGATGCGCCCGCATGCGGCCCTTGAGCATGTTCAGGCCAAAGGACGCGAGCATGGGGTTGGACGGATCGTCGGAGATGCCACGGGCTTGGGCTTTGAGCTCCGGAGGCAGGGGCACCGGATCGATGACCGCGTCCAGCCGCGGGGACCAGAAGAACGGGACTGAGTAGCGGTCCACGCCGGGTGGCGGCGCCTGGACCCGGTGGATCGTGGCGGCAAGGAAGCCTTCCGTGGCCACCTCCAGCATTTCGCCCAGGTTCACCACGAGTGCCCCGGGAACAGGCTCAACCGGCGCCCATACAGTTGTCCCGGGCGGTAGCACTTCGAGGCCGCCCACCTCGTCCTGGAGGAGGAGGGTGACAAAACCGTAGTCAGCGTGGGAGCCCACGCCCTGGTTCCCGGCCGCCTCCACCACGCCGCCGACGTAATGCACCAGCTTGCCCATCCACGCGGGTTCGTTGCCGAAGGGCTCGTCGAAGTGGTCCTCCGGCAGTCCCAGGGAAACCGAGATGCCCCGCAGCAGCTCCATGCCCACACTGGACATCAGGTCGGCCCAGGCCATGGCCGCCGGCTTGAGCTCCGGCAACGCCTCATCGGGCCACATATTGTGGCCCTGGAGGAGCCAGTACGGCTGGTCGGCCGGGTAGTTGTGGACGGGCTCGCGTTCCGGGGAGTAGTCGATCTGCTCGCGGGCGTCGGCCCGTCCCTGCGTGACTTCGGTGCCCATCCGGGTGTAGCCGCGGAAGTGCGGGGAAATCCTGTTGTCCAGCTTCATCCGCTCCTCGAGGGGCAGATCGAAGAAGCGTTTGATGAGGGCCAGCAGCTCCTCGGCCTGGCCGGGGGCGGCGCCGTAACCGGTGATTTGGAAGAAACCCACGTTGTGGGCGGCGTCCCGCAGCTGCTCGATGAATTCAGGGCTGAAGGAGCCGTACGGCTGGCGTGCGGCACTCATGTCCAGAACGGGGATGGTGGCCTGATCGGGTGACATCTTCGCAGACTAGCACCGCCGGGAAGGGCTTTGTAGGCTCGGTCCATGGACGCAGCCCAACTCAAGGCAATATGCCTGTCATTTCCCGGTGCCTTCGAGGATTTTCCCTTCGGTCCGGAGACCTCCGTGTTTAAGGTCCGGGCTGCCGTGGCAGGTGGCGCGCGGCATGAAGCCAAGATGTTTGCCGCGTCTGCCATGAACCCCGACGCCTGGTCCGTGAGCCTGAAGTGCGAACCCGCCCTGGCTGAACAGCTGCGGGCCGCCCACCCGGAAATCAACGGCGCGTGGCACATGAACAAGACCCATTGGAACGGCGTGCGGCTGGACGGAAACCTGCCCGATGCGATGGTCCGGGACATGGTGGAGGACTCCTACGACCTTGTGGTGGCCTCCCTGAGCCGCAAGCAACAGGAGCAGCTGGGGTGGGCGCGGCTGTCCGGTTCGTCGGGCGGGTCCCGTTGACCGGGAAGCGCCTGGCTGCCGGCGGCCTCAACTATCCGGGCATCGGCTTCACCGAAAACGGCCTGGCGCCGGAAGGCTACCACTGGGTCGTATCGCGGGAGCACCTGGGTGAGGGGTTGGCGGTCTACCGCCGGGTGGCGCACGGAATCCTTACATGGGAACTGCAGCGTCGGTCCGGACTGCGCGTCCGGACCGAGTCCGACGTCGTGATCCCCGGCGCGCGGGTGGTGAGCGGGTTCGGCGTCGGGCCCCTCCGTATTAGTGCCCCGTGCGAGGTGGTCTGGGTCCGGCGGCCGGTGCCCGGAGACGGCCCCCAGTCAGCGGGCTTCGGCTACGGCACGCTGCCCGGCCATCCTGAACGCGGCGAGGAAGCCTTCGAAGTCGAGATCGGCGCCGACGGGCAGGTGATCCTGAAGATCACCGCCTTCAGCAGGCACGCGAACTGGTTCTACCAGGCGGGTGGCCTGCTGGCGCGGGCGGCACAGCGGCACATCACTTCGCGATACGTTGGAGGGGCACGCCAACTCGCCGCAGGTGAAAGCTGATCAGGAGAAGGTACATGCTGGACCAATCGACCCTTGACCGCCTATGGAATTTTGGGGATCCCGAGCTGTCCGAACAGCGCTTCCGGGACGCCCTTGCTGACCCGACCTACGACACCGACGAAAAGGCCGAACTCGCCACGCAGCTTGGCCGGGCCATTGGCCTGCAGGGCCGCTACGAGGAGGCGGATGCCTTGCTGGACTCCGTGGACGGCGAGGAAGAACCCACCGTCGGAGTGCGCATCCTGCTGGAACGCGGACGCGTCCTGAACTCCAGCGGCCACGCCGCCATGGCCGTGCCCCTGTTCGAACAGGCAGCCGAGCTCGGCGACCACCTCGGCGAGGAGTTCCTCGCCGTCGACGCGCTGCACATGCTGGCCCTGGCAGACTCCGCCCATGCTGAGCTGTGGACCCGGAGCGCCCTCGAATACGCGTCCACCGCCCACGATCCGCACACACGGCGCTGGATGGTGGCGCTGCACAACAACCTCGGCTGGACTTTCCACGGCGCCGGCCGGTTTACCGAGGCGCTGGTGGAGTTCCAGCTGGCCGAACAGTGGGCGGAACGGGCAGGAACCCCGGCGCAACAGCAGGCTGCACGGGAGGCCATCCAGGCCTGTGACCTTGCCCTGGCCGCAGGCTGAACAACCCACACCCCTGCAACGGAAGGAATACCGCATGATCTTCATCGTCGTGAAATTCAAGGTCAAGCCCGACTGGTCCGAGCGCTGGCTCGGCCTCGTCGACGCCTATACCCAGGCCACCCGGGCGGAGCCCGGCAACCTGTGGTTCGACTGGTCCCGCAGTGTGGATGACCCCAACGAGTTCGTGCTGGTGGAAGCCTTCAAGGACGACGCCGCAGGGGACCACGTCAACAGCACACACTTCAAGCAGGCCATGGCGGACATGCCGCAGGCGCTGGCCGAGACGCCGAACATCATCAGCCGCCAGCTCGACGGCGACGGCTGGGACCGGATGGGCGAACTGACCATCTGACCCCGTCGGAGCAGTCGATACGATTACTGCATGTGGATCGGCTGGATTGAATTCGACATCCTCCTAGGCGATGTCCAGGGCCTGAAGGAGAAGCGCTCCGTTATCAGGCCGCTGCTGGCCGAGCTCAAGCGCCGCTTCGACGTGTCCGTCGCGGAGGTGGGGGACCACGACCAGTACCGGCGCTCGCAGGTGGGCGCCGGCCTGGTGGCAGCAGACCGGGCGCACCTCGTGGAGGTGCTCACCGCCGTCGAACGCTTTGTGGCCGCCCGGCCCGAGTTTGAACTGCTCAGCTCAAGGCAGCGGGAGCTCCGCAGCGACGATTAAACCAACGCGGGGTCACTTCTCGCCCATCCCAAGGGGATTATTGGGCGGAAAGTGACCCCGCGTTGCAATTAGGAAAGACTAGCCGAAGTACTTCGGCAGGGTCGCCTCGTGGGCTTCGCGGAGGGCGGCCAGGGACATGGTGTCCACGCCGTTGATTTCCAGGTTGCCGCTGGCTGCGTCCACCACGCCGATGCGGGTGTGGGCAAAGCCGCGGGCCGTGCACATGTCCTTGAACCGGACCTCTTCCGAACGGGGCACGCCGACAACCGCGCGGCCCTGGGACTCGGAGAACAGCGCCGTGAACAGGTCCACGCCGTCGCGGTCCAGAACGTCCTGCAGGGCGATCCGGGCACCCACGCCGTAGCGCAGTGCGGACTCCACCAGGGCTGCCGCGAGGCCGCCTTCGGAGAGGTCGTGCGCGGAGTCCACCATGCCGTCGCGGGATGCGTTGATCAGGATTTCGCCCAGCTCGCGTTCGGCGGCGAGGTCGACCTTGGGTGGCAGCCCACCGAGGTGACCGCGCATGTTGGCCCATTCGGAACCGTCCAGTTCTGCCGCCGTCGTACCCAGCAGGTAGATGGCCTGACCGTCCTCGCGCCAGCCCGACGGCGTGCGGCGGGCGACGTCGTCGAGCTTGCCCAGCACTGCCACCACGGGGGAGGGGTGGATGGGTGTGGTGCCCGTCTGGTTGTAGAGCGAGACGTTGCCGCCGGTGACAGGGATGCCCAGCACCATGCAGGCGTCGGACAGGCCGCGGATGGACTCCGCGAGCTGCCACATGACGTCCGGGTCCTCGGGGGAACCGAAGTTCAGGCAGTCGCTGACGGCCATGGGCACGGCGCCGGAGGTGGCCACGTTGCGGTAGGCCTCGGCCAGCGCCAGCTGTGCGCCGTGGTACGGATCGAGGTAGGTGTAGCGGCCGTTGGCGTCGGTGGCCAGGGCAACGCCCAGGCCGGTTTCCTCGTCCACGCGGACCACGCCGGCGTCGTCCGGGAACGCCAGGGCGGTGTTGCCGCCCACGTACCGGTCGTACTGGTTGGTGATCCAGTCCTTGCTGCACATGTTCGGCGAGGCCACGAGCTCGGTGACGGCGGCAGCCAGTTCCGCGGGGGCGGAGGGGCGGCCGGTGTCCTGCACTGAGCCGGTGAAGGAATCGGCCTGTACGGAATCCTGCCATGAGGGGCGGGCGTACGGGCGGTCATACACGGGGCCGTCGTGGGCCACGGTGCGCGGGTCGACGTCCACGATGACCACGCCGTCCCAGGTGATGATCAGGCGGCCGGTGTCGGTGACCTCGCCGAGCCAGGAGTACTCCACGGCCCACTTGTCCATGACAGCTTCGAAGGCGGCGATGTTCTCCGGGGTGACCACGGCCATCATGCGTTCCTGCGACTCGGACATCAGGATTTCGCCCGGGGTCAGCGTGGGGTCGCGCAGCAGGACGGAGGTCAGCTCAACTTCCATGCCTCCGTCGCCGTTGGAGGCGAGCTCGGACGTGGCGCAGGAGATGCCAGCGGCGCCGAGGTCCTGGATACCTTCAACCAGCGAGCCCTTGAAGAGCTCCAGGCAGCACTCGATCAGGACCTTCTCGGCGAAGGGGTCGCCCACCTGGACGGCGGGGCGCTTGGACGGCTTGGTGTCGTCGAAGGACTCGGAGGCCAGCACCGAGGCGCCGCCGATGCCGTCGCCGCCGGTGCGTGCACCGAACAGGACCACCTTGTTGCCCTTGCCGGACGCGTTGGCCAGGCGGATGTCCTCGTGCCGCATCACGCCGACAGCCAGCGCGTTAACCAGCGGGTTGCCCTGGTAAACAGAATCGAAGACCATTTCGCCGCCGATGTTCGGCAGGCCCAGCGAGTTGCCGTAGCCGCCGATGCCGGCAACGGCACCGTGCATCACACGGGCTGTGTCCGGGTGGTCGATGGCGCCGAAGCGCAGCGGATCCATCACGGCCACCGGGCGGGCGCCCATGGAGATGATGTCGCGGACAATGCCGCCGATGCCGGTGGCAGCACCCTGGTAGGGCTCCACGAACGACGGCGAGTTGTGGGACTCGATCTTGAACGTCACGGCCCAGCCGTCGCCCAGGTTGGTGACGCCGGCGTTCTCGCCGATGCCCACCAGCATGTCCTTCTTCATCTCGTCGGTCACCTTTTCGCCGAACTGGCGCAGGTGGTTCTTCGAGGACTTGTAGGAGCAGTGCTCGCTCCACATCACGGAGTACATGGCCAGCTCGGCGCCGGTGGGGCGGCGGCCCAGGACCTTCACTACTTCATCGAACTCGTTCTGCTTCAGGCCCAGTTCGGCCCACGGCAGTTCGGTGTCCGGCGTTTTGGCAGCGTTCTCGACCGTGTCAATGTTGAACTTCTTGGTCTCGACAGGCTCGACCACCGAATTGATCTCGGTCATTTGTTGCCTCCCACAATCTTGTTCAGTACGGAGGTGAAGAAACCCAGGCCGTCGGTGTCGGAGCCGCCGATCCCGTCCAGGGATTCGGGGCCGAAGCCGACCTCCACCGCGTGCTCCGGGTGCGGCATGAGTCCCACCACGTTGCCGGCGGCGTTGGAGATGCCGGCGATGTCGCGGCGGGAGCCGTTGGGGTTGAAGCCCACGTAGCGGAACACCACGCGGCCTTCAGCCTCAAGCGCGTCCAGGACCTTTTCGTCGGCGATGTACTGGCCGTCCTGGTTCTTCAGCGGAACCGTGATTTCCTGGCCGGCCTCGTAGTCCAGCGTCCAGGCGGTGTTGCTGTTTTCCACCCGCAGGACCTGGTCGCGGCACATGAACTTCAGGTGGTCGTTCTTGATCATGGAGCCGGGCAGCAGGTGCGATTCGGTCAGGATCTGGAAGCCGTTGCAGATGCCCAGCACGGGCAGCTTGGCGTCGGAGTTGGCGGCGTCGATGATTTTGGACATCAGCGGCGCGAAGCGGGCAATTGCGCCGGCGCGGAGGTAGTCGCCGTACGAGAAACCGCCGGGGATCACGACGGCGTCCACGTCACCCAGGGTGGTGTCGGCGTGCCAGAGCGGCACTGCGGTGCCGCCGGCCAGGCGGACTGCACGGGCGGCGTCGCGGTCGTCAAGGGTGCCGGGGAAGGTGACAACGCCGATCCGGGCACCCGCGAGCCAGGGCTCGGCGGCGACGGCGATTGCCTCGCCGATCAAGGGAAGTTCAGTCATCTCAGGCCTCGACGACCTCGACGTTGACGACGTCTTCGATCACGGGGTTGGACAGCAGGGTCTCGGCGGCTTCGCGGGCCTGGGCCAGGATTGCGTCGGTCACCTCGCCCTCAACCGTCAGTTCGAAGCGCTTGCCCTGGCGGACAGAGCTAAAGCTGGTGAAGCCCAGACGGGGGAGTGCACCCACGATGGCCTTCCCCTGCGGGTCCAGAATCTCGGGCTTGGGCATGACGTCAACAACGATCCGGGGCATCCGGCAACTCCTGTGCGTGAGCATTGGGTAAGGGCGCAGCGGAGTCACGCCGTCTTACGCCGTTCCGGGATGCTGGGGACGTTCTTTTTCGAACAGTGTGGACGGGCGCTCCGCGAGCTTGCTAGGCCATTCTACCGGGCCGAGCGCCGCACCCTGTATTCGGTGGGATCGGCCACAGTCATCGCGGCTGGGCGGGCTTTCGGGAGGTGGAGGACGACGGCGGCTATGGCCTCGCGGAGCAAGCGTCACTAGGATTGCGGCATGGCTGAAAAATCGAAATCTCTGCTGTTGCCGATGATGGCCGTGGCCGTTTTTGCCGGGTTGGGCCGGATGGTTGTGCAGAAGATCAAGGCGGACCGGGCTGCCCGGGAAACGCGCGTGGCCGGCCCCGTGGACGAAAAGACCCGCCAGTGGATCAGCGACGTGGTCCGCACGCCCAGGCAGTAGGCGCCCACTCCTTATCCAGGCCTCAAGTCTTTGCCCAAACCTCAACCGGGCGTCCCTGAACGGGGGCGCCCGTTTTTGTGCCCCGCTGCACGTGCCCCTGCGCCGGCTGCCCTGCTGAAAATGTACTGATCCCGAACGCCCTGTCCCAGGCCTCTCCCGAGCTTCTTCCGGAAAGTCCTAGCCATGTGACGTTCTAAACACTATGGTCCTAGGACGTCGTATGTGGCAGGTGGTATCCCCTTGGTGCCAAGACCGCCCTCACGGCCGAATTCTCCCGATCCGCCGCCCCGCGGCGCCTTGAAAGGATATGGATTTGCGAATTTCTACTAGGCGGAACAGGCACCGAAGTATTGGCCGGACCGCAGGAGCCGGGCTGGTAGCGCTGGCGCTGCTGGCCGGATCCGGGATCGCCGCGCAGGCGGCACCGATCCCCCGAACAAGCCCACCGCTCCTCCCGGCTCATTCGCGGAGGCCAACATCGGCGCCGACCGGACTGCGGCGAACTTCTTCTACCGGATCCCGGCCCTGACCTACCTGGGCAACAACGTGGTGCTCGCCTCGTGGGCCGCCCCCGCAGCGCCGCAGACGCTCCGAACCCCAACTCGATCGTGCAGCGCCGCAGCACCGACGGCGGCCAGACCTGGGGCCCCGTGCAGGTCATCGCCGCCGGCCACGTGGGCGACGCCACGGGCCCCAAATACGGCTACAGCGATCCCTCCTACATCTACGACGCCGAGGCCGGGAAGGTCTTCGCGCTGTTCGTGTACTCCAAGGACCAGGGCTTCTTCGGCGGCCAGTTCGGCAACAACGACGCCGACCGCAGCGTCATCTCCTCCGCCGTGATCGAATCCTCCGACGGCGGCGTCACGTGGACGCAGCCAAGGCTCATCACCAACGTCACCAAGCCGGGCACCAGCAAGACCAGTCCCGTGGCCGGCGATATCCGCTCCAACTTCGCGTCCTCCGGCGAAGGCATCCAGCTCAAGTACGGCCAGTACAAGGGCCGCCTGGTCCAGCAGTACGCCGGCGATGTGCGCCAGGCCGACGGCACCAACAAGATCCAGGCCTACAGCGTCTACTCGGACGATCACGGCGTGACCTGGCACAAGGGCGCCAACGTGGGCGACCGCATGGACGAGAACAAGACCGTGGAACTTTCCGACGGCCGCGTACTGCTGAACTCGCGCGACAACGCCAACCAGGGCTACCGCAAGGTGGCCATCTCCACTGACGGCGGCGCCACCTATGGTCCGATCACCCAGGACACCGAACTGCCGGACCCGGCAAACAACGGTTCCATCGCCCGGATGTTCCCGGCCGCGGCCCAGGGCTCAGTGGACGCCAAGAAGCTCATCTTCACCAACTCCAATTCCAAGACCGGCCGCGAGAATGTCTCTGCCCGTATCTCGTGCGACGACGGCGCCACCTGGCCTGGTGTGCGCACCGTCCGCTCCGGTTTCTCCGCCTACTCCACCGTGTCCCGGCTCGGGGACGGCACGTTCGGTGTCCTGTATGAAGGCAACTACACGGACAACATCCAGTTCGCGAAGTTCGACGACGCCTGGCTGAACTACGCCTGCGCCCCGCTGTCCGTACCGGCACTCACCACCACCGCCGGCGCCACCAAGCAGGCAGCGGTCACCGTGACCAACCAGGAGGCCACCACACTTTCCGGCGCCAACGCCACGGTCTACACTCCCACCGGCTGGACCGCCACCACGGTGCCCGTGCCCGACGTCGCGCCCGGCGCCTCGGCCACCGTCAATGTGGACCTGACCGCACCGGCGAACGCCAGCGGTCCGCAGAACTGAACGCTGCCTTTACGACGGCGGATGGCCGGGTTTCGCAGTTCACCTTCACCGCCACTGTCCCGGCAGCTCCGCAGGTGGGCCTCACCATCACCGGAACGGCTCCGGCCCGCGACGTCATCGCCAGCCCCTACCAGGCGGGTGACGTCTTGGGCTACACGTTCGACGTCAAGAGCACCGCCAACGTCACGGCGAATTCAGTGCCCACATCCGGCAACTTTGAGACCGGCTTCCTGCCGCCGGCCCCCGGCGCACCCAGTGTTCCGAATTGCCGGTTCAACAACCTTGCCGTGGCCAGCATCACGGGGGCCCGTGCGGACTCCGGCCGTGACCTCGCCACCGCACCGTACGCTTCCGGCGATGCCTTCCCGTACACGTTCAGTGTGAGCAACACGAGCCTGTTCGTGGAAAAAGTGGTCCCCACTGCCGGTAACTTCAGCCCGTTCGTTCCCGAAGGCCCGGGCAACTGCCGCTACGGCGTGCTGCCGGCCGGCCAGGGCTACACCTGCGCCACGCCGCGCCACACCGTGACCGCTGCCGAGGCGGAGCAGGGCTACTTCGTTCCGAAGACCACGTGGGAAGTCAGTTCCGCAGGCCAGAGCAGCAAGGTCTACACGGTCGACGGTGGCGAAGTGGACCTGAAGGTCCGCGACGCCAAACTGGAAGGCACCGTTTCGGCTGAGTGGAGCGACGCCGACGGTGACCGTTTCGCCAGCGAAGGCGATACCGTCTCATACGCCTACACCGTAGGCAACGCCGGCAACGTCGCCCTGACCGGGCTCAGTGCCCCGGACGCCTCCATCAGCCAGGACGCCCTGGCCGTTGGCGGGACCGTGACGGCAACGCGCGAGCACGTCCTGACCGCAGCCGACATCGCGGCAGGCCGGCTCGACGCGGTCTCGTTCGCGGCAACTGCCACCAACGGCGCCAAGGAAGTCACCGCCACGGTGACCGGCGGCGCGCTGGTGCTGGCTCTCCAGCCGTCGCAGCCCGAGACGGTCCCCGTCCTCGCCGTCCAGGACCTCGAGGAACAGACGGCTCCGTTCGACCTCGGCACGCAGGACAAGTACCGCAACGGCCAGAAGGTGACCCTGAAGGGTCTCGACTACGGCCAGTGGTACTACGTGTACCTGAACAAGAAGAGCTACCGGATCGGCTGGATTTTCCCCACCACCGACAACACCGTGGAGTTCATCCTGCCCTCAGGTGTGCAGAGCGGCCGCGACGACGTGGTGGTGCTGGACAAGGACGGCAAGCAGGTCTCCTTCGAGCGCCTGCAGGTGACGCCCAAGGGCTGAGCCGTCGTCGTTTCCTAACACCAACGAAGACCTCCGCGCCGAGCTGGACTACCCAAAGTCCGGCCCGCGTGGGGGTCTTCTTTTGTGCCTTCCCGCCTCCGCCTTGTAGCTGCATGATTGACGTATACGCCCGATGTGTCCTATGTCATATTCAGCTCTCAGTCTGTACTGTTTGTAACGGCTGGTCACAGTATTACAAAACCTGTAATACCGTGTGCCGTTCCCAGCTGCTCCAGACCGGCAACGTGGCCGGCCGTTCCTCGTGAAAGGTGTAGTCGCTCGTGAAATCAACTGGAAAAAGCCTCATTCGGGGCGGAGGACTCCGGAAGGCGGCGGCATTGGCTGTGGGCTTGCCGTTGCTCCTATCTTCGATAGCGATGAGCCCCGCTACCGCGGCGCCCGCTGAAGCCAACACGGCAGTGGCAGCAAAGAAGATCAACCCCGGCGACTACCCCGCCGGCCGTTATATTGTGGTGCTTGCAGAGAAGCCGGCGGCCACCTACGACGGCGGGTCTCCCGGACTCGCGGCGACGAAGCCCCAGAACGGCCGAAAGCTTGACGCCGACCGGCCCGAAGTCCAGCAGTACCAGGCGCACCTTGAGGGCAGGCAGAACGCTGTGGCCGGGTCCGAAAGCGTCCGGATCAAGCGCCAGTACACCGCTGCGATCAACGGGTTCTCGGCCGATCTGACCGCCGACCAGGCCGCTAAGCTCGCCAAGGACCCGGCCGTCCTGGTGGTGGCACCGGACACGGAGAACGCGCCGGATTACTCCAGCACGGATTTCCTTGGGCTTAGCGGAGAAAACGGCCTCTGGAAGACTGCCTTCGGCGGGCAGGAAAATGCCGGCAAAGGCGTCGTAGTGGGCGTTATCGACTCCGGCTACACGCCCTCCAACCCGTTCTTCGCCGGGGACGACGTGCAACCTCTCGCCGGCCAGGCCCAGGTGGGCGCCCCGTACCGCACCGCGGACGGCAACATCGCCATGGTCAAGTCCGACGGCGATACGTTCGTCGGTGAGTGCCAGAAGGGCCAGGGGACCGGGGCGGCGTTTGACGGCAGTGCCTGCAACTCCAAAGTCCTGAGTGCCCGCTACTTCGCTGACGACTACATGGCGTACGTGGCGCCGGAGAACCGCGCGCCCGAAGAGCTGATTTCGCCTGTGGATGTGGGAAGCCACGGGACGCACACTGCCAGCACCGCAGCGGGCAACGCGAACGTCCGGGCCAACCTTGGTGCAACCGATATGGGCATCACCGGCGGCGTGGCGCCGGCGGCAAAGATCTCCGTCTACAAGGTCTGCTGGGAGGACGACAACCCGGCCACCGGCGGGTGCTACAGCTCCGCGTCCGTGGCCGCGATCAATCAAGCCATCCTGGACGGTGTGGATGTGCTGAACTACTCCATCTCCGGCAGCACCTCAACCACCACGGACCCGGTTTCCCTGGCTTTCCTTTCCGCGGCGTCCGCCGGAATCTTTGTTGCCGCATCCGCCGGAAACTCGGGACCCACGGCAAGCACCGTGAACCACGGCGCTCCGTGGCTGACCACAGTGGCCGCAAGCTCCTTCTCCACGGAGTTGCAGGGAACCGTCGAATTTGAGGACGGCAGCAAGTACCGCGGCGCCAGTCTTATGTCCGCTCCCGTTCCTGCGAGCAACGTTGTGCTGGCGGCAAGTGCCGCAGCCGCCGGCGCAGCAAACCCGGAACTGTGCGCACCCAATGCGCTGGATCCCGCCAAGGTGACAGGGAAGATTGTTGTCTGCGACCGCGGGGTGGTGGACCGCGTAGCCAAGAGCGCCGAGGTGCAGCGCGCCGGCGGCATCGGCATGATTCTGGTCAACGTAACCACCTCCTCCGAGGACCTTGACCGCCACGCAGTCCCCACAGTGCACGTGAACCCGCCGGCCACGCAGCAGATCAAGGACAAGATCATCGCCAACCCCGGCATCAAGGTCTCCCTGGTGAACACGGACACCACCGGCCTTCCGGCCGTGCCGCAGCCGCAGATTGCCGGCTTCTCTTCCCGGGGCCCGCTGCTCGCTACCGGCTCGGATCTGCTCAAGCCTGACGTGGCGGCCCCGGGTGTGGCAGTGCTGGCAGGTGTGTCGCCCATCGGTTCCGGCGGCGACCAGTTCGGCATGATGTCCGGGACGTCGATGGCCGCGCCGCACGTGGCCGGATTTGGCGCCTTGATTCTGGCCAAGAACCCCACATGGTCTCCGGCCACCGTCAAGTCCGCCATGATGACCACGGCAGCTGATATCAAGAACGCAGACGGCAGCCGGAACGGTGACGTGTTCGCCACCGGCGCTGGCCAGGTGGACATTGCGCGGGTCCTGGATCCCGGCCTGGTCTACGACAATTCCGAGGACGACTACCTGAAGTTCATTCAGGGAACGGGCCTGGACCTGGGCATCCCGGATCTCGGAACAACCGCACCGCGGGATATGAATGTTGCCTCGTTCGCGCTGGGGGCACTCACCGGCAAGACAGAGGTCACGCGGACTGTCACCGCGCTGACCCCGGGCGTTTACCGGGCCAAGGCCAGCGTTCCTGGCGTCAAGGTGACGGTCACGCCGTCGATCCTTAGCTTCAATGCTGCCGGCGAGAAGCGCACCTTCAAGGTCAAGTTCGAGAACACCAGCGCTGCCCTGGGGCAGTTTGCCATGGGCAACCTCATCTGGCAGGGTGCCGGCAAGAATGTGGCATCGCCGGTGGCCGTCCGCCCGCAGTCGGTGGTGGCACCGGCAAACCTGGCGTTTACCTCGGAAGGAGGCCAGGGGCAGGGCGACATTCCGGTGGTTTCGGGCACCAACGCGCCCGTGAACATCACCTTGGACGGCCTGTCCAAGGCCGACTCCTCGGCCATCGAATTGGTGCCAGGGCCGCTGGCCCTGGATACGGACGCGTCCAACTTCGCCAAGGAGGTCACCGTTCCGGCAGGATCGCCGTTGGCAAAGTTCTCCGTCTTTTCCTCGGACGAGGCCGCCGACTTCGACATGGTGGTCTTCAACCCGGCGGGACAGGCCCTGCTGGCCCAGACGGCCTCTGCCAGTGAATCAATTTCGGTTCCGAACCCGGCTCCGGGCGTGTACACGATTTTTGTGAACCTCTACGCAAGCCCCAATGGGCAGCCCACGAAGGCGTCCGTGGACGCTGCGGTGCTGGGAGCCAACGTGGGAAATGCCACGGTGACCCCCAATCCGCTGCGGCTCGGGAACGGCCAGTCGGGCATTCTGAAGCTCCAGTGGAAGGATCTCGCTGAAGGCTCGTATATCGGCCGGGTGACGTTCGCCGGTTCGAGCGCGCCCACCTTCGTCTCTGTGGTTGTCACACCAGGCAGTGCTTTGGTGGTCCCTGCTGATGAAACTGCCGGTGACCCTGCCAACGACAAGAAGGACAAGGTCAAAAAGGAAAAGAAGAAGCAGGAGGTTCCGGAGTTCTCCGGAAACCGCAACATGGATCTCTAGCCCTTCAGCAATGGCATGGGAACGCCGCCGGACCGCTTGGTTCCGGCGGCGTTCCCGTTTTGCGGTGGCTGCCGCCGATGGTCAGATTTCGCCGCGGGAACCAGTTGTCCCACCGAGCAGGGGAGCCATGGCGCGCCAGCGGGAGATCTCACAGCCATCGGTTCGCCGGAAAGTCACACTGACGGGACGGCCGTTGATGGAGCCGGTCACAACGGCCACCTGCGGCCCGCCGTATTGCTGCGTGCAGAGTTTCGGGGGGCCCGGTTTGGGAAAGAAGATGTCCTCACCGAAGCGATCCATCGCTGACAACGCTGCTGCGGGATCGGGCACGGTGCAACCGTCGGCAGGGCGGCCATCGCGGACTATCAGCCGGAACTCGTACTCGGGGGAGTCGGGGTCTTCCGTGACCCTTATGGTCAGCTCGAGGTCCCTCATACTGTCCCCGCAGTTCTAAGCGGTGCCAAGGCCTTCGCCAGGCGCCCTCGGAGCGCAGCAGCCTCACCAGCGAAGGCGCGCTGATGCTCAACGTAGGCCGCTTTGCCTTCCGCGGTTTCGATTCGAATGGGCGGGTAACCCCACTCCGCGAGGTCGTAGGGGGAGGCCTGCATGTCCATGGCCCGGATCCGCCAGGATAGTTCGAAGCAATCCATGACCAGTTCGCTGGGAAGCGCGGGCAGCAGTTTGTACGCCCACTTGTAGAGGTCCATGTTGGCGTGCAGGCAGCCCGGCTGTTCCATGTGCCGCTGGTTTTCGCGGCTGGGCGCCAGTTCGTTCAGTGCAATCGCGTCGGGCGTGTAAAAGCGGAAGGCGTCGAAGTGTGAGCACCGGATACGGTTGTCCTCCACCACTTTGTCCGTGCCGGCCGAACCCAGCCTCAGCTGCAGGTATTCATGGCGCAGGTCGAATTTGTCCTGGCGGTAGACCATGGCCCATTCGTGCAGCCCGAAGCAGCCGAACTGCGCGGGCCGGGCAGCGGTGCCGCGAAGAATGATGTCCGCGAAGGCCACAGCCTCGTGCCGGTCGGCCAGGAACCGGGCGCGGTCAAATGTCACGGCAGGGGTTCCTGGCGGCAGCCCAAGGGAGGCGAGTTCGCCGTCGTCGAGCGTTCTGTAGTGCTTCCAGCCCATGCGGGCGGACGCCGCTTCAGCGGTCAGTACGACGCCGGCTCCCGGGTGCCAGCGCAGCAGCTGGCCAGGCTTCTGGGTGTAGTAAGTGAAAAGAAAGTCCTCCACCGGGTGCTTCCGACCTGCCGAGCGGCGGGCAAGGTAGGGATCCGAGTAACGGCGGACGCGTTGGGCGTGCGCTTCTTCGCGGGCACGCCAGGCATCGGCCGTCAGCAGGCTAAACTGCTCCACCGCTGGCACCCAGGACGTCCTGGGCTGCGTCCCAGGCGCCGATTTCGCAGCCGTTGGTGCGCGCGAACGCGGCATCCACCGGAGTGTCGTCCACAATCCCGGTGACCGTGGCGGTCTGCGGGCCGCCGTATTGTTCGGTGCAGGCCACGTCTTTGCTTCTGGGAGCCGGGCTGAGGAGGGCCGCGTTGTTCTTGAGGGCAGCGCAGGCAGCCTCCGGCCTGGGGTGTTTGCTCTCAGCGGTGGGGAGGCCGTCGCGGCAGACCAGCGTGTAGTTCACCGCGGTTTCGGTGGGAGAGGGCTTGACCATAATGGCAAGTTCGGCGTTGCCGGCGCCGGGGCCTGCCGTCGGGGCCGGGGGTGCGGAAGGGGACGGCGCAGGGACGGTGGTCTCGGTGTCCGGAGCGGGGGACCCGGAGGTGCCCGGGCTGGCGGAGGAGCTGGTTGTGGGGCTGGCTGTGGGGCTGGCGGATGAAGTCCCGTTCCCGTCAGGCGTGCCCGTACAGGCGGCGAGCCCGGCAATGGCGAGGACCGCCAGCAATGGCCGTACTGTTCGCAAACGCATGGACCCTCCTAGGTTGCTGCCATTTTACGCCTTGCCGCATTTACTCCCCGACGGGTTGCCCGTTGGATCCGGCGGTGGCGGCGATGAGCCCCATCATGGATTTGTGCAGCGCGCCCACCTGCTCACGGGTCAGCCCCAGGCGTTCCATCATGGTGCCCGGGACGGAAATGGCCTGCTGACGCAGCGCGGCGCCGGCCGGGGTCAGGCCCACGGCAAGGGTGCGTTCGTTTCCGTCCACCCGCTGGCGGGTGACAAAGCCGGCCTCCTCCAGCCGCCGAAGAAGAGGTGAGATGGTGGCCGGGGCCTGCGCCAGGGCTTCACTGATGCTGCGCAGGGTGCGGGGTGCTGATTCCCACAGGCACAGCATCACAAGATACTGCGGGTGGGTGAGTCCGAGCTTTTCGAGGACGGGCTTGTAGGCGCCCACCACGCTTCTGGATGCCACGGTGAGGGCAAAACAGAGCTGTTGCTCCAAGAGGAGGTCATCGTCCTGCTGCCGCGCAGCGCCGGCCCGTACCGTCATAACATTCCTCCAATAGTTAGTGCACTAATTGTTAGCGTACACTGGAGCGGGTAATCGGGTTCTATCGAAGGGGTCACTTTCATGGGCAAAGGCAACTCAGCCGACAAGGGCAACGCATCCCAGCGGTTCATGCGCGCAACCGGCAAGCTCAGGGCGATTTTCGGCCCGGCCAACCGCAGTTCCCTGGTGCATGACATGACCGAAGAGAACCGGGCACTCCTGGTTCAGCGCGAGCGGGAAACCCAGCAATGGGAAACGGTCACCCGCCCGGACGGCAGCACCTATGTTGTACCCAGGAACCCGGACGACCAGTCCCTCCGCTGACCATCCCCGGCCTCCCCACCATGCCCAACCTCACCAGACCCTTTTTCGGGCGGCGGGCGTAAAATAGGGGCACTGACTCCAAAAGGAGGTAGCGGCTCTTTCGCCCGCAACGCGGGAAGGGGGTGGAAACAATGGGACATGCGCTCACCGGTTTTATGCACGCGACTGACAGGCTCCGTTTTGTCTTCGGGCCGGCAACGCGTCTGGACGCGGATTCGCCCGTGGTCCACAAGCATGATGACTTCGAGCAGGCCTCTGACGAGGATCTTTCCCACTTCGTGGTGGAATCCGATTCCGAAGGTCATCACTACGCCGTGCGCCGCGAAGAATTGGACAAACAGGGCTGAGTTGCCCGCTTTCCCCCAACAGAAAAATGTTCTGGCGGCCGGCAGATCCGGCCTCCAGAACATCTTTGTGATGGTGCAGCAGGCTAAGGGCTAGCGCCCGGTGCCGCCGTAGACGGTTGCCTCGTCCTCGCTGTCCAGGTCGAAGGCCTTGTGGATTGCCCGGACGGCGTCATCGAGGAGATCGGCGTGTGTAACCACGGAGATCCGGATTTCCGAGGTGGAGATCATGTTGATGTTGATCCCGGCATCGGACAGGGCCTTGAAGAACGTCGCGGAGACGCCCGGGTGTGACCGCATGCCGGCCCCGATCAGGGACAGTTTGCCGATCTGTTCGTTGTATTCGATGTTCTCGAACCCGATGTCCGGCTGCGCGGCCTTGAGCGCTTCCAGGGCCTCCGCGCCTTCGACGATGGGGAGCGTGAAGGAAATATCCGTCCGGCCCGTGCCGTGCGTGGAAACGTTCTGCACGATCATGTCGATGTTCGAGTGGGCGTCGGCAATGACCTGGAAGATCGCGGCCGCCTTGCCGGGGATGTCCGGTACACCCACCACAGTGACCTTGGCTTCGGAACGGTCGTGTGCAACGCCGGAGATGATTGGCTGCTCCAAGGCAACTCCCTCTTGAGTGGTGATCTTGTCTTCGGCGCTGGGGATGACCCAGGTGCCTTCGTTCTGGCTGAATGAGGACCGGACATGCAACGGAACACCGAACCGGCGCGCGTATTCAACGCAGCGCAGGTGCAGGATCTTCGCACCGGACGCCGCGAGTTCCAGCATTTCCTCGCTGGAGATGGTGTCGATTTTCTGGGCGGAAGGCACCACACGGGGGTCCGCGGTATAGATGCCGTCAACGTCTGTGTAGATCTCGCAGACATCGGCGTCGAGTGCGGCCGCAAGCGCGACGGCGGTGGTGTCCGAGCCGCCGCGGCCCAGGGTGGTGATCTCGTTGGTGCTACGGCTCATGCCCTGGAAGCCGGCGACGATCGCGATGTGCCCCTTGTCCAGGGCCGTGCGGATGCGGTGCGGATCAACGTCGATAATGCGCGCCTTGCCATGGATGCCGTCCGTGATCATGCCGGCCTGGGAGCCGGTGAAGGACTGTGCTGAGGCGCCGAACTTGTTGATGGCCATGGCCAGCAGGGCCATGGAGATGCGCTCACCGGCGGAGAGGAGCATGTCCATCTCGCGGGCGGGGGCGGAGTCGGTCACCTGGGCGGCGAGGTCCAGCAGTTCGTCGGTGGTGTCGCCCATGGCCGAAACGACCACCACCACTTCGTTGCCGGCCCGCTGCGCGTCGACCACGCGCTTGGCGACGCGCTTGACGCCCTCGGCATCCGACACGGAGGAGCCTCCGAACTTCTGCACAATCAGCTGTTTGGTCACGGCAGTGCCTTCGGGCAGCTCCTGTGGCTGCGTTGCTGTGTGCACTTCGGAAGTGGGCGTACTCATGCGCGTACCTTCACTGGATCAATCGGAGTTCTGGAGGTCAGGCACGGCCTTGCGGCTGGACGGCGTGACGTGTCAGCCCAGTTTATCGCCGCCTGTGGCCGGACGCGGAATTGTGTCCAAATCTCAGCCTTCCGACGGATACTGCGCCCGTCGGCTCAGGCGTAGGCTCATATAGTCAGTATGCATGAACGGCTTTGGGGGACAGGTGCTCGGGAAATGACAGAAAACTGGGACAGAATAGGCATTCCGGCCCAGCCGGAAAGCCCGCGCCAGGACGGCATCAGCGCCACCGCGGTGAGCCGCAGCTTCGGGCAGGTGCACGCCGTCGAGCACATGGATTTCCATGCTCCGGCGGGAAAAGTCACCGCGCTGATCGGCCCCAACGGTGCCGGTAAAACCACGCTGTTGCTCATGCTGGCTTCACTGCTGGCGCCGGATTCCGGCACTGTCACGGTGGATGGGCTGGATCCGCAGCACCACCGCGCGGAAGTGCGGAAAAGGATTGGCTGGATGCCGGACACCCTGGGCGTGTGGGAGTCCCTGACCGCCCGTGAGATTCTCACCCAGATAGCCCGTTTCTACCGGCTGCCCAAGGCCGGAATCCCGCAGCGCGTCACCGAGATGCTGGACCGCGTCCGCCTGAGCGACCTTGCAGACCAGCCGGCCAGTGTCCTGTCCCGGGGGCAGCAGCAGCGCCTCAGCCTGGCCCGCGCACTGATCCACGATCCGTCCGTGCTGCTGCTCGATGAGCCGGCGTCAGGCCTGGACCCGGGATCGCGGGTGGAGCTGCGGGTGATGCTGCGGCAGCTTGCGGCGGAGGGGAAGTCCATTGTGGTCTCCTCCCACGTGCTCAGCGAGCTGGACGAAATTGCCGACGCAGCGGTGTTCGTCAACCGAGGGAAGACGGTCCGGCACCAGACCACGGACGCAGCTGCCGCCTCCGGAAGGCGCTACGCCATCTCGGCAACGGACGGCGCAGCGCTCGCCGCCAAACTCACGGATTTGGGCCTGGCGTTCCGGGTTGAGGACGGCCGCCGGCCGGCCGTCAGCCTGGTGTTGCTTAACGACGACGACGCCGCCCGCCTCCTGCGCGACCTGGTGCTGGCCGGCGTCGGGGTCAGCTCCTTTGCCCCCGCCTCGGGTGCCCTGGAAGAGACTTACATGAACCTTGAGGGGGAGCGGCGATGAGCCAGCAGACAGAACCAACGCAGCGCCCGCCGGCTTCCGGCTTTGGTGCCGGCTACCTTGCTGGCATCCTGGATGTGGTGGTCCTGGAACTCAAGCAGCGGCTCCGGTCCCGCGGCTGGTACATCATGCTGGCCATCTGGTTCATCCTGACGGGCCTGGTGACGTGGCTGACGTGGGCCAGCTGGAACGCCCAGCGCGAAGCCCAGCGCGCCTATTCCAACTTTCTGCCGGCCGACCAGGGACCGGGGTCAATGATCTTCGAAGTGGTCCTGGCCTTTGTCCTCCTCTTCGCATTGCTGGTGGCGCCCGCACTGTCTGCCAATGCCGTCAACGGCGACCGCGCCGGCGGGACCCTGGCCATCCTTCAGGTGACCCTGCTCCGTCCCGGGCAGATCCTGTGGGGCAAGTTCTTCGCCGCGTGGGCCGCCGCCCTGGCCTTCCTGGTTGCCAGCACGCCGTTCCTGGTCATTGGAGTGGCCCTCGGCGGCATGACGCCCGGCCATGTCATCGTGGCCCTGCTGATGCTCGCGGTTGAGGTGGGTGTGGTCTGTGCCATCGGCGTCGGAATTTCCGCGCTGGCGGGGCGGCCGCTGTTCTCGATTGTCGTCACGTACCTTGCCGTGGCCGGGCTGGTTTTCGGTTCCCTGATTGCCTTCGGCCTGGGCACCGGGCTCTCGCAGGGCACCATCATGGCCAACCAAGCGCAGTACCGCAACTACGAACCGCTGCAGCCGGTACCCGACGAAACAGCGCCGCAGGAACCGGAGTACACCTGCTCCGGACCGCTGCGCGCCCAGCCAGCAGTTCGCACCGAAAGGGTGGCGTGGATGCTGGCCATGAACCCTTACGTGGTCGTGGCCGATGCCATCCCCTACACGGTCCGCGTCAACAGTGGCCACGGAATGTCGTCACCGGTGGGGGCCATCGAATCCATCAGCCAGGGTGCACGCTACGCCATGGCCGGTCCGGAGGGCACCTACCCCTGCGCCAACGGGGAGGCCAAGCCGCAGTACCTGGCACAGTCCACTCCCTTGTGGCCGCTGGGGCTCGGCCTGCAGCTGCTGCTTGCCGGGCTGCTGATGTGGCTGGGCTGGCGCTCGCTGCGAACTCCGGCGCACAGGCTGGCACGCGGAACCCGCATCGCCTGAGGCCGGTGTGCCCGATGACGCTCAACCCGGCCGCCTGAACCCAGGCCCGGCCGGGTAGGGTCGCCGGTCTGCCTTAGCCTGGTTGCCTTAACCTGTCGGCCTGACCAGGTCAGGGGCAGGTCCGCTCAGGTCAGGGCGTTGCGGCGGCCTTCGAATGCACGGCCGAGGGTGACTTCGTCTGCGTACTCAAGATCGCCGCCCACTGGCAGGCCGGAGGCCAGCCGGGTCACCACGATGCCGATTGTCTTCAGCATCCTCGCCAGGTACGTGGCCGTTGCTTCGCCTTCGAGGTTGGGGTCGGTGGCGATAATGACTTCCTGGATGGCGCCGTCGTTCAGCCGGGTCAGGAGTTCCCGGATCCGCAGCTGCTCGGGCCCAACGCCGGCAATGGGATTGATGGCTCCGCCCAGCACGTGATAACGGCCGCGGAAGGATCGGGTGCGCTCCACCGCGAGGACGTCCTTGGACTCCTCCACCACACAAATGACTGACGGGTCCCGGCGCGGATCGCGGCAGATGTTGCATAATTCCTGCTCGGTGACGTTGCCGCATACGGTGCAGAACTTCACGCGTTCCTTCACCATGGTGATGGCTTCCACGAGTCGCTTCATGTCCTGGGGGTCCGCTTCGAGGATGTGGAAGGCAAGCCGCTGGGCGGATTTGGGACCAACACCGGGAAGCCGTCCGAGCTCGTCAATCAGCTCCTGGACTGCACCTTCGTACACGTTTTCCTCTTTTGGTTTGGCTTGGCTGGTGAATGGTGTTGCGGGAGCACATGCTGCAGTCGTCTAGAACCTTGAAACGATGGGGCTTCCGTCCGGGGATCGCTCCTCGATCAGCTTTCCGCCCAGAATACGCTCGACGGCGGCGCGTCCAAAGACGCCGGATTCCTCGATGGTTTCATCGTCCGCGCTCGGAATGTCCTGGACATAGGTGGCGGCGGCAGCCCTGGCCGGAGCCTTGGCACGTCCGGCTTCGGCCTCGGGGCTGTTGGACAGGCGCTGGTAAAGACTTTGACGGGCGGCAGCAGCGGACTCGGAGGTTGCCGGTGCCGGCTGCAGGGGTGCGGCAGCCGGAGCAGTCGATGCCATGGCGTACTCGCGGACCTCAGCACGTTCGGGAACCACCGCTTCCCCCGGCGGGACTGCCGGGGATCCTGGGGCTTGGCTAGCTGGGGCTTGGCCGGCTGGTGCCTGACTGACTGGCGCGGCGCTCTGGGGCACCGCAGGTTCTGATGCGTCGCTTTCTGGAGCGTGGCTTGGCGGTGCGGCTGGATGTTGTGCGGCGACGTCCGAGGTTGCGGCAGAAGCTACTGGAGGCAAGCCCCAACTGGCGTCGGCTTCAGACTGGCTAACGGCAGACGACGCCTGGGGGACCTGGGCAGTAGCCGGCTCGTAGGTGGGCGCAGGAGCCGTCTCCTTGGCTTCCTCCGGGACGGACGTGCTCAGGTTTTTGCCAACATTGGGCTCGGTGCCAACAACCCATACGCCAGGGGCCTGCTCGACGGCCCTGCCCCACGGATCCAGTGCTGTGTCTGGCTGTGACGGAGCGGCCGATGCAGAAGCGGAGGACCTGCTTGCTGGGGAGGCCTTTGCTGCAGCAGCCTTTGGTGCACCTCGAGCGGGCCGCTTGGCGGGTGCGGCCGCTGAAGGCTCAGGCTGTGAAGGCGATAGGCGTGGGGTAGCCGCCGAGGGATCCCAGTCCATGGGGGGTTCCTCGTCCAGAGGCGGTGCATCTTCGTCGCGGGGAGGACCCCAATCGTCATCGGAGTAGGCGTACGAACCGGCAGTGTCATCCGGCTCAGCTGGTCCCAGCTGACGCTGGGCGGCTGGTACCTGGGCGGCCTCAGTGGCTGCCGGCGCCCTGACGTCGCCGGTGTGCTGGACTGTTTCTTCAGGAGCTGCCGCGCCTGCAGTCGGTGCAGGCGCAGCAGTTGCAGGAGGCGCGGCCGGTTCGGGAGCACGCGTCGCGGGGGAGGGGGCTGGCGAAAGTGCCGGCGCGGTGGCCAGGACCTCAGGCGTGGAAACGGCGCTGGCAGGGGCCAGGCCCCACGCGACATCGGCTGAACTGGCCGGAGCTTCCGGACTAGCGGGAGCTTTTGGGTTTGGCGCAGCGCTCGCTGCCCTGTTGGCGCCACCGGCGACTGCGGTGATCTGGCAGTCGATGCCCACCGTTTTGTGGATCGCCTGCCGCAGGTTTTCAGCGTGATCAGCCCGGCCGAAGGCGCCAGCCAACCCGGTAGTGCTGAACGACAGTGTCAGGACCTGGCCGTCAAATGCACCCACCTGGGCGTTCGGCTCAACCAGGGCCCACGTGCTGCGCTTGATCTTGGAGAGTGTCTGCAGGACTTCCGGCCAGGCACGGCGCAGGACTTCGACGTCGCCTGTCCCGGCGGCCCCGGTGCTTGCAGGCGGGGTGGCCGGGGAAACTGCGCGGGGGGCGTCTGCCCCGGTCTCTCGGGTGGGCTGACCGGATGCCTGCGGTGTGGGAGCGGGCCGCCTGGCTGTGGACTCGTCAACCGGCCAGTCGTTGGTGCTGACCCTGGGCGGCGTCAGAGACGGCCTGACTTCTTCGGCTCCGACGGCCTGTGGCCGGGCCGACTCGGGACCGGCAGCGGCGGGCGCTGAAGGCTGCTGCGCGGAAACCGGAACCGCAGCAACCGGAAGTGCCGCAGCGGGCGCCTCAGAAACGGCTGGCGCAGAAACTGGTTGTACGGAAACGGGTGCAGCAGGAGCCGGCGTTGCCGCTGTCGGCACCGCGGAAACCGCAGCGGGTCCAGCCGAAACCGCAGCACCAGCCGGAGCGGGAGCGCCGACGTCGTTCCCGGCGTAATTCAGGCGCCGCTCCACGCGGTCGATCCGCGCAGCGATGCCGCGTTCCGTCTGTTCCGAACTGGGGAGCAGGATGCGGGCGCAGAGAAGCTCAAGGTGCAGGCGCGGAGAAGTGGCGCCGGTCATCTCGGTCAGCGCAGTGTTGGTGACATCAGCGGCGCGGGAGAGTTCGGAAGCCCCGAGGTTGTGCGCCTGGTTCTGGAGCCGGGCGATCTGGTCTGCAGGCATGCCGCGGAGGATGACCTGGGCGCTTTCGGGCATGGCCTGGACGATGATGAGGTCGCGGAAGCGCTCCAGCAGGTCCTCGACGAAGCGGCGGGGATCGTGGCCGGTCTGCACCACGCGGTCCACAGCCCGGAAAACGGTGGCGGCATCTGAGGCGGCCACAGCTTCCACCACGTCATCCAGCAACGATGCGTGGGTGTAGCCGAGGAGGGCTACGGCAAGTTCGTAGTCGAGGCCGTTGGGTCCGGCTCCGGCCATCAGCTGGTCCAGCACAGACAGGGAATCGCGGACGGAGCCGCCGCCGGCCCGGACCACCAGCGACAGAACGCCGGGAGCCACGGGAACGTTTTCCTGGTTGCAGAGCAGCTCCAGGTACGCCATCAGCGGCTCCGGCGGGACAAGCCGGAAAGGGTAGTGGTGCGTGCGGGAGCGGATGGTGCCGATGACCTTGTCCGGCTCCGTGGTGGCGAAGATGAACTTGATGTGCTCCGGCGGCTCTTCAACGATCTTCAGCAGGGCGTTGAACCCGGCCGAGGTGACCATGTGGGCCTCATCGATGATGAAGATCTTGTAGCGGTCGCGGACCGGAGCGTACGTTGCGCGCTCGCGGAGGTCGCGGGCGTCATCGACGCCGCCATGGCTGGCGGCGTCGATCTCGATGACGTCCAGGGAGCCTGAACCGCCGCGGGCCAGTTCAATGCAGCTAGGGCACGTACCGCAGGGAGTATCTGTGGGGCCTTGGGCGCAGTTGAGGCAGCGAGCCAGGATGCGGGCGGAGGTGGTCTTTCCGCAACCGCGTGGGCCGGAGAAGAGATAGGCGTGGTTGACACGGTTTTTCCGCAGTGCCGTCATCAGCGGCTCGGTGACATGTTCCTGCCCGATAACGTCAGCGAAGGAGTCCGGGCGGTATCTGCGGTAAAGGGCGGTGGTAGTAACAGTCACGAGAAAACCCTACCAATCCGGGCAGACAATCAGGATCCCTCGCGGACGGCCGCCCTGTGGGGGAATAGTAAAGACCCCCCATGCACCCGCCAGAGCCCGTTTACCCTTGCTACCTTCCGGTCCTGGGGGAGTTCAACAGGATGACGCCACATGAGGGGCCGCAGACAAGTTTACCCGAAGATTCAGGAAGGTCCGGACGGCCCGTTCCGGGGCCTGCCGTGGCCCGGCCGGGTGCCCTCGCGCGACCCGGAATTTCCTGTTGAGCTGCCCGGACCCGCTTGAGCGGTGCTGGCCCGCACCGCTCAAGCGGGTCACGGCCGCGAAAGCTGGCGCAAATGCCCAGGCGCCAGCTAGCGTCGCCAGCCATCCACCGGCCAGCTCATAAAGGCGGGCTCCTCGTAAGGGTGCGCCGCGCGCAGGGCCAGCACAACGGCGTCGAGCATCTCTTCCTCCACAACGCACTCCACCCGGGTTTCCGGCACGCGTTCGACCGCCCCCACGGCCCCGATGAACGGATCGGAACCAGGCAACGGAGTGAAGCGCCCGGTGCCGGGGGAGGTGAATGTGCAGTGCGAATAGTTCCCGATCCTGCCCGCTCCGGCGTCCCCGATTGCCGCGAGCAGCCGCTCCGTGTGTGTCTCCGGAACGTAAACCACCAGGGCGTGCAGCTGTGTCATGGCCTCATCCTGCCAAGAAGGCAGGGTAATGGGCAGCGATTTTCATTGCTTATCCGGCGGGTAGGGCCGATCATGGATATGTACACCGATTGGGGCAATCTCAAGGTTGTGAGCTGCGGGGCCTGGCTGGAGGGCCGGACCCGGCAGCTCAACGGTGTATCGAAGGAATGGGCGCATTGGGGGCGTCCATTTTTACGTTAACGGGCCAGCTCGAGCCCGGATTGCCGCGTGCGGTAACAGTCCGCCGGCCCAATTGGGCGATGCCGGAATGTTCAGGTAGTCTAGTATCTGCTTTTGATTCGAAAGCAGCTGGAGAATTCGCCTAGCGGCCTATGGCGCACGCCTGGAACGCGTGTTGGGTTAACGCCCTCGGGGGTTCAAATCCCCCATTCTCCGCCAGCCAAAAACCCGGTTCTGACCTCGTCAGGGCCGGGTTTTTGCTGTCCTCCAGCCAAGGGTTGACCCATGGCTGGAGGACAGCTGCCCTCCCCAGCTGCCCAGGTCACGTGCCCGCGTAGCCCAAGCGGCGGAGGCGCTCCCGGGCCGCTTGTTCGCTGGGTCCAGGCCCGCGTCCAAGGGCAAGATGTACGACGCCGAGAGTCACTTTCGTTGCCAGCCTCACGGGGAGCGGGAACGGCCCCAGCCGGGGGACCTGGAGCCCCAGCATGCGGCGGTACTTCGGCTCAAGGCTGTAGACGGCGCCGGCGAAGATGATCCGGTAGCCGGGGCGCAGCAGCGGATGCAGTGGCGGGTTGCGGATGAACTCAACGGTCTCGGCAACCCTGCTGTCCGCCACCAGCTCACCGTTGTTATACCAGCGGTCCAGTTGCTCCCGCATTTCGGCCTCGCTCAGGGGCGGATCCTCCACGCCCATCAGCCGTCCGGCCTGGGCCCACTCACGGACATAGGCGTCGGGGCCGCCGGGGATCCCGGCACCCCAGATTTTGTGGGCCGAGAGGAAGGCGTCCACGAACGCGATGTGGACCCAGCGGGCGAGTTCCGGATCGTTGGCCGAGTAGCTCCGCTCGCCGCCTTGCCCGTCACCGTACGTCCCCTGTACAGGCTCGTGCAGGCGACGGACCCGGGCGGAAGCCTCGTCGGCGGCGGCCTGTTGGCCATAGGTGACGGTGAAGATCCAGCGGATGGTCCGGGCCAGCCGGCTGAGCGGATCTGCGCGGAAGTCGGAGTGCTCGTGGATTCCCGCCAGCGCCCCGGGGTGCAAGGCTTGCATCAGGAGCGCGCGGACCCCAGCCACAATGGTGGTCATGGAGCCGTGCACCGCCCAGACGGCCGAGCCGGGAAGGTGATAGCCGGCGTCGTCCCCTTCGGCCAGCCGCGGAACCCAAGCGGGCTGACCGTCAGTGCTACCGGTGAATACCCGTTTGATTTCGCCCTGCCATTCCCTGAGGAAACTTCGCATGTCACTATTCTCGCCCAGAAGCCGCGGGCACGGTTCTGAGGGCGGATCCACATAATGTCCGGAGCGGTACCGGCGCGGGGGTTCACAGGCCCGGGTCTTTGTGGTCCCATGAGATGGTAAGTCCGTCTGGATCCGGGGTCTGGCGGGCCAACCCGGGAGTAACGAGTGGGCAATCATTGGGGATCCGGCCGGGAGAAGGAGCCCGCGGGCGGCTGTGCCGTAGCTGTGCGCGTGCTCGCCGCTAGCGCCGTTGTTGCCGCGTCACTCTTCTCCGTCGGCCTCCCTGGATCGTCCCCCGTTGAACCCCGCCCGGCAGCTTCGCCGGCGGGTGCCGGACATGTTGGCCTGCCTGGGCTGGCCGGTGCTTTCCTGACGGACAGCCGGGCCTTGGTTCCGTTCAACCGCACAGTGGTCAGGACGATCGCCAAGGGCGGGAGCGCTCCGCTCAACGTGGCCGCCACCGGGCTCACCCGCCCCCCGGAGGGGTCCCTCATGGCGCCCCTTGAGCTCCTCACTTCAAGCTCTCCATTCGGGTACAGGGTCAGCCCGATCACCGGGGCGGGCGGCGATTTCCACCTCGGCCAGGACTTCGCTGCAGGCTGCGGCACCAGGGTTTATTCGGCCGACGCAGGCGTGGTCCGGGCCGCCGGGTGGCACCCCTGGGGCGGCGGCAACCGCGTGGAACTAGACCACGGCAACGGGCTGATCACCACGTACAACCACTTGGAGGCTGTGGCGGTCCGGACGGGGGATTCAGTGCAGGTGGGCCAGGTCATTGCCCGTGTGGGCACCACGGGATGGTCCACCGGCTGCCATCTGCATTTCGAAACCATCCTCAACGGCAAGCACACCAGCCCGCTGAACTGGACACTTCTGCGTATTCGTCAGTTGGACGAGCTCGAGGACATAGCCATGATCAGCTATCAGGCCAAACCCGTGGACGTCGGCGCGCAACGCTGGGCCATCCCGGTCGCCGAGGACAACAGCCACACGGTCCTGGGCGGCGAAGAGGAACTGTCCGAACCGCCGCGGGTGGAGGGATCAGTGACAACGTCGGAACCGCCGGACGAGGCACGCACGGAAGAGCCGTCGTCGGACGCTACCTCGCCTGAATCCGCATCGCCGGACCCGACTGCGACTGAAACAGTGACAGAAACGGCGACGGAAACAGCCACTTCGACGGCATCGCCCTCCCCAACGCCTTCCACGCCCCGGGCAACGCGGACGCCGACGGGAACGTCAAGCGCCACGCCGACGACGACGTCACCCACCCCCACGGGCACCTCACCTACCCCCACGGGCACTTCGCCTGCGCCGACGACGAGCGCGTCGCCGTCTCCGACGCCCACTGTCTCCAGGTCGTGGCCGTTCAGGCCTACCTCGCGCCTGACGCCGACGCCGGCGCCAACGGTGGAGCCAACAGCAACAACGAGTAGCGGGTCCTCAGCCGAAACAGCGTCGCCTTCGCCTTCAGCTTCTACGACAGCTACAACCACCGCCACGCCTACCGACACCGCAACATGGTCCGAGTCGGCGGGACCTTGACAGAGAACTCCCAGACTGCGCCCGTACCCTTGATGGTTGGCAACGAATCACCTGCATGACCAACCTTTCAAGGACGGCGCTGTGACAGACCTTTACACCATTCCCCTCACTCTCAACGACGGCACCGAAACCGACTTTGGCCGGTTCAAGGGCAACGTGGTGGTGGTGGTGAACGTGGCGTCAAAGTGCGGTTTCACTCCGCAGTACGCGGGCCTGGAGACGCTATACGAGAAGTTCCGCGACCGCGGCTTCGATGTGCTCGGAGTTCCGTGCAACCAGTTCGCCGGCCAGGAGCCAGGCAACGACAGTGAGATCGCCGAGTTCTGCGAGCGGAATTTCGGTGTCACTTTCCCGCTGACGGCCAAGGCCAACGTGCGTGGCAAGGACCAGCATCCGCTCTATGCCGAGCTGACCAGGTTCAAAACCAGTGTGCTGCCAGGCCTGGTGAAATGGAACTTCGAGAAGTTCCTGGTCAACCGCGAGGGCGAGGTGGTGGCACGCTTCGCGCCCACCGTCGAACCGGACTCCGCTGAGGTCATCGACGCAATTGAAATGGCACTGGCAGAATTTGACGGACCGGCGGCCACAATCGAACTTTCCAAGGCTTAATTCTTTAGTTTTTTCCAACTTGGCCGCAACAATTTACCCACAGTTTGCCAATTGTCTGATTGGATAATAGTTACTGAAGGGTAGAAGGGAAACGCCGTTTCCCACCAACCACAGAGGCAGCAATGAAGCACATCGAGGCCGAACACCCCCGGCCACGCCACTTCCTTCTCCACCTGAGCGACCCCCACCTGTTGGGAGGTCCGGATCCCCTTTACGGCGCAGTCGACTGCGAAGCCAAGCTCATTCAGCTTTTCGACGAGGTCAGGGCTTCCGGAGCCCGGCCCGAGGCCGTGATCTTCACGGGTGACCTCGCCGACCAAGGCGACGCTCAAGCCTACGCAAAGCTCCGGGCAATTGTTGATCCCGCCTGCGAAGACATGGGCGCCCAAGTCATCTGGGCCATGGGCAACCACGACAACCGCGCCAACTTCCGGACCGGGTTGCTGGACGAGCCTGCCAGTGACGCACCGGTGGACCGCAGCTACTTCATCAACGGCCTGCGCATCATCACCATGGACACGTCGGTCCCGGGTTACCACCACGGCGAGCTGAGCCCGGCCCAGCTGGGGTGGCTTACCCGCCAACTGGATACCCCGGCCCCCGACGGCACCATCCTGGCGCTCCACCATCCGCCGGTCCCGTCGGTCCTGGACCTTGCCGTGCTCGTGGAGCTGCGGGACCAGGCGAGCCTGGCCTCCGTGGTCCGTAACTCCGACGTCCGGACTATTCTGGCTGGGCATCTGCACTACTCGACCACCGCCACCTTTGCGGGGATTCCTGTCTCCGTCGCCTCGGCCACGTGCTACACCCAGGACCTCAACGTCGCTGTCGGCGGTACCCGCGGCCGGGACGGCGGGCAGGCCTTCAACCTGGTGCACGTCTACGAGCACACCATTGTCCACTCCGTGGTTCCGCTGGGGAACGCGGCCACCGTAGGGGAGCATGTCACCTCGGAAATGACTGCCGAGCGACTGGCCGCCGCGGGCGTCAGCATCCCTGACAACGCAAAAACAGGAGGCGTCAGGAAGGTAGCCCTTCCGAACTACGCTATCTAGCCGCGCAAAGCCCGGAGGGTCGGAAGCCCTGACGTGGGCGCGACCAGCGTCAGGGCTGCGAGCGTCAGAGCTCCCAGGGCGCCTTGATGGGGTAGTACTTCTCCAGGAAGTCAGTCACGATCTCGGCGCGCTCGTCCGCGGGGACTTCGGGGAAACTGCCGTCGTTGAGGCAGAAGAAGTCCATGTTCCGCTTGGCCAGCAGCTTGGGCAGGGAGTTCAGCCCGGCGCGGGCCGTGGTGTCCACGTAACGCACCTTGGCTGCGGTCTGCGTGACCGCACGGCCTGTCAGCAGCGCATAGTAGTGGTAGAAGGAATTGGTGACCGAGATGTTGTCCGCGGCGCGGAACCTGCTCGCCGCCGTCTTCTGGAACTCCTCCGGGAACTCACGCTCCATCCTGGCCACAACGCTGCGCCGCAGCGGGGCGGCGGTGTGCTCCAGGTGCCGCGTGGTGATCCGACCGAACCGGTTCCAGAGCAGCTTGCGGTTCACACGGGCGGCGTTCTCGAAGCCACTGCGCTCGGCATCGTTATCGCCCAGCCCGATCCGGGTCTCGGCCTCGATGAACTTCGTGACGCCACCCGGGGTGAAGAACATGTCCGGGCCCACCGAGCGGCCGAAGAACATGTCGTCATTCGAGTAGAGGAAGTGCTCGGAGAGGCCCTCGATGTGGTGGAGCTGGCATTCCACTGCCTGCGAGTTGTGCGTGGGCAGCACTGCGGGATCGGCGAAAAACTCATCGCTGGGGACAATGGTCACCGACGGGTGCTCCGCGAGCCACTTCGGGGCGGGGGAGTCTGTGGCGATAAAGATGCGGCGGATCCAGGGCGCGAACATGTAGACGGAGCGCAGGGCGTATTTGAGTTCGTCGATCTGCCGGAAGCGGGCTTCGTGGTCGTCGCCTTCGCCGAGAACCACACCCTGCTGCTGGGCACGGCGGGCCGCGATGTATTCGGGAGAGCTGCCGTCAACCCACGAAAACACCAGGTCGATGTCGAAGCTGATGTCGCTGGCATGGTCGGCGAACATGTTCTCGATGGTGGGCCAGGTGTGGCCGTACCGTTCAACCGTCCCGCGGACAGCGTCCTGGGACTGCATGGTGCGGCGGGTCAGGGAGTTTTCGATCGGGAGGATCAGCTGGTCGCCCTCAAAGCTCCAGAGCTCGATCTGGACGCCAGCGGACGAACCGAATTCGAAACCGCCGTCGGGTTCAACACGCGGTCGGTAGAGGCGGAAGATGCGGGCCTGACGGTTGGGGGAGAGATCTCCGTCGGCAACCAGCACGGAGGACTTCTTTTTCGCGTCCACGGTCATGGAGTACACGGGCTCGTTGCGGCAGGCCTCCACCAAGGCCGCCCGCAGCTTCTTGCGGTCGTTCCAGTCCAGGGCGATGACCGGACGGTCGTTGTTGCCGCGCACCAAAAGGTAGTCCAGCCCGGCCTCCGCGAGCACATTGCGCAGGAACAACAGATCCTCAACCATGGCCTGGTACGGCGTCCGGTTGTGGTTGATCAGGGCATACCGGCCCTTGTGCCGGACGACGTCCGGCCGGTGTTTGAGGCGAGCTTCGGCAGCCGGAGACGTCACCTCCGTGTGGGTGCGCGGTTCTACGGACGCCTGGCCGCCGTAGTAGATCTCGTCCTGGACAGGTGCTTCTGTAATGGTTGTCTCCGTCGCGTGTAAATGGTAAGCGTTCTTATCTGAATAATAGCGCGACGCCCAAAATGGCAGGCCTAAAACAGGTGGCTGCCGACCGGGGACGGGCTCAGCCGACCATGGCCTCCCGCCAGCTGCGCAGGTAAGCTCCGCCGGCGTCGTCGTGAATGACATCTTCCCCAAGCCCCAGATCGGTGGCGGTCAACACGTCATAGGGCTTGACCGGAACGCCGTCCGCCGGGCGGACATCAACGTGTTTTACGGGGTGGTCATTGTGGTGGAGCCAGTCCGCCATGGCGTAGTCCGTGCGGGAATCACCTACCGTCCGCCACGCCAGCGGCGTGATGCCCTGTGCCGCCAGCAACTCCACAGCGCGGCTGGCGCCGAGGTCTTTGCCGAGCCGCACTGACTCAATATCGGTGGAAATGATGGTGGGATCGACGCGGTAGTCCACCTCGTCGTCGGAATTCGGTGCGTGGTGCTCCAGGCGAACCACGCCCATGCCGTGGCGGGTCATGAGGTCCATGGCGTCGGAGTCGAAAAGCTTCTGTTCGGCCAGGTAGTCGGCCGAGGGCACCTCTATGTGCTGCTCAACGGACACCATGGCACGTTTCGTCTCGTCAAAAAACATGTGCCTGGAGTAGTCCTCGGCCACGAGCCGGCGGACGTCATCGCCGTAGGCCTTGGGCACGGCCAGTTCGTGATCAACGTGGATGGGGCCGGGCCCGGCGGCGGTGTAGCTGAACCACACGGCGCCCTTCTCGCAAATGGCGTGGATGACTGTCCCGGCGGGAATGCCGGCGGCGATCATCGGCTCCATGACCTGCTCCCGGATGAAGGCATCGGAGCGGCCGGTATTGAAAACGACCGGAATTCCAGCAGTGGCCAGCGCCACCAGATCGGTAATGATGCCGGGTTTCACGTCACGGGTCACGGGGCTGGCCACGGGTCCGTCAACGTCGAGCAGGAGGGCGAGGGGCGGCGTGGACGGCAGGCGGACGCCGGGCGTGGTGCTGGCAGGGAATTCGGGTGCAGTCATGGCTCCATTGTGTCAGCCACGGGCCCTCTGATCCTGCGCCGGCGGCGCAATGTCCACGGCATGTGACAGATGGTCACTGTTTGGCTACAACCTTAGGATGCTGCGGGCCGGACACTTCTCTTGGGCCCCCAAGCTGCCTAGGGTGGCATAGTGATCTTCAAAGCTGTGGGCGAGGGACGCCCGTATCCCGACCATGGTTTCAACACGCCCAAACAGTGGGCGTCGCTGCCGCCGCGCCCTGTCCGCCTGGACGAACTCGTGACCACCAAACGGACGCTCGACCTTGAAGCGCTCCTGGCCGAAGACTCCACCTTTTTCGGAGACCTCTTCCCCCACGTGGTGCAGTACCAGGGAACCCTGTACCTGGAGGACGGGCTGCACCGCGCCGTCCGGACAGCGCTGCACCAGCGGACCGCCATCCACGCCCGCGTGCTGGTCATAGATGGCTAGGAAACCCAAGGACGCCAGCGTCCTGCATGGCCACCGCGTTGTCACCGGCCCCGAACTGCGGGCCACGTTTGAGGCCGCCGGCGACCCCGACAACCCGGTACGCGTGCGCCGCCGCGTGGTGCATGGAGTGGTCCTGGTATTGCTGCTGGGCCTCATTGCCGGCGCCATCATCGTTGCGTTGGCCATCATGAGCGGACAACTGAAGCTTCCGACGACGGCGGGCAGCGATGAGCCCCGGACCACCTGTCCCGGCGCCACCTTTGACTACACCCCCAACGACAAAATCAACCTCAACGTCTACAACTCCACCAGCCGCCCCGGTCTGGCCCGCTCCGTGGCGGATGAGTTGCTGGTCCGGAAGTTTGTGGTGGGTGCTGTGGCCAACACGGAGGCCGGCTACCGCGGCGTGGCCGCGGTAGTTTCCGGGGCTGCCGGGCAGTCTGCGGCCTTCAGCGTCCAACGGAACCTGCCCGGCTCCGACTACTTCCAGGACGGCCGGACGGACGCCAGCGTTGATATGATTCTTTCCAACGATTACAAAGAGCTGGCCGCCGCGGACCGTGTGGACCAGACGCCAGGGACGCTCAGCTGCCCGCGTGAAAGCCGGCGGATCGCTGACGATGCCAAGTGGCCGGTCATTCCGACGGCCGGCCCCTGACTTTTTGCCGTTGCTCTATCACGTCTGGTCGTTAAACCAGCCGGATGACGACCGGAAGTGATAGAGCAACGCAGGGGTTTACGGCAAGGGGAGGCTGACGCGCAGGGGTGCGCCGTCGTCGTCGAACCTTGCTCCGGCGCCGAGCTGGATGAACCGCACGGTCCGGGCGATCCGGGCCTCAAGTTCGGCGGGCTCGTTGCTGCCGCGTGCGGCGCTGGAGGAGAGCGTGCCGTGGATGAGCTGCGCCTGCTGGCCAATGTCCGCCTGCGGCAGGTACCCCTGTGCCATGCCGTCCCGGAGGATGCCCTGCAGCAAGACGCTGAGTTCACCCACGTGGTCGGCCAGTTTCGCAAAGGACGACGGCGATAGCACCGCCGCCATCGCCGGTCCGGGCGGGAGGTGGCGTCGGCTGAGGTCCTCCACCTGCGTGCGCACGTACAGGGCCAGCCGTTCGACGGGGTTATTGAGCGCGCTCAGTGAGTCCCGGAGTTCGGCGAGGAAGCGCTCGGTCTCATCCAGGGCGTAGGAGATCAGCAGTTCTTCGATGTCGGCGTAGTAGTTGTACACCGCGGTCCGCCCCACCCCGGCATGCCGGGCGACGTCAGTCATGGTCAGTCCGGGCAGGCCGTGGGTGAACAGGAGCTCCCCGAACGCTGTCAGGACCCGGCGTTGCGTCTCGGCGCGTTGCGCGGCGTTGTTGGCCGCCGAAATCCTGGGCATGCAGACACTTTACCGCGATGTGTCAGTAAAGTTATTCCCCGCCACGGCGCGAACGGTCACTTGAGGCCCCGCAGAGCCCCGGCGGTGTCAGACCGCGCAGTCGGGTCAGACTGGACAGCCGTCGGGGCCGCAGGCCTCGCCGTCGGCCGTGTTGACCAGCACCAGGGGGTTGGCCTCCTGCCAGGCCTGGTTGAGCGCCGCCGTGAACGTTTCGGCGGGCTGGGCACCCGAGAGCCCAAACTTCCGGTCAATCACAAAGAACGGGACGCCCGTGATGCCCAGGGCGCGGGCTTCCTCGAAATCGAAGCGGACGTCATCGGCGTATTTGTCCGTGGTGAAGAGCTCGGCGACTTCTTCAGTGTTGAGGCCCAAGTCGTGGCCCAGCGCTGTGAGGTACTCGGCGCTGCCAATGTCCTTGCCGTGCTCGAAATGGTCGCTCAGCAGGCGTTCCTTCGCGGCATCCTGCTGTCCGTGCTGGGCCGCGAGATGGATCAGGCGGTGGGCGGTGAAGCTGTTGGCCACCACCACCTGGTCGAACCGGTAGTCGAGGCCTTCTCCCTTGGCCTGCTCGGTAACGTGGTCAAACATCTGCGAGACCTGCACCGGGGCCATGCCCTTGCGCGTGCTCAGGTAATCCAGCTCGGTGCCGTCGTAATGCTCCGGGAGGGTGGGGTCCAGCTGGTAGCTGCGCCACTTCACCTCCACGGCGTCGCGGTGCGGGAACTCGGCCAGGGCAGCCTCGAAGCGGCGCTTGCCGATGTAGCACCAAGGACACGCGACGTCTGACCAGATCTCAATCTTCATGCTTGCGACAACCCCGCCTGCCCCGGGGCCATTCCGCGGCGGGGTGTCAGATTGGTCACCATTGAGCGCGAACGGTCACTTGAGGCCCTCAGCCGCGGGGCCTCAAGTGTTCCTTCGCGCTGGGTGTGGGCGGTGGGTGTGTCGCGTTGGGTGGGGTCAGACTGCGCGTTCGAGGACGAAGTCGTGCTCCACGGTGGTTCCCAGCCGAAAGGACTTGCTGCCCACTTTGTGGAAGCCGGACTTTTCGTAGAACCGGATGGCGCGGGCGTTCTGGCTGTTGACCCCCAGCCATACTCCGGCCGCGCCCGCTTCTGCCGCCGCCTGGAGGCTGGCGTGCATCAGTTCGCCGGCCGCGCCTAGGCCGTGGTGTTCGGGGTGGACGTAGCATTTGCTGAGCTCCATGGAGGGCAGGACTTTCAGCGCCGACGCGACATCCGGATCCTCTGCTGGCCGGTTCACCAGCAGGCTGTAGCCGCGGAGCGCCCCATCCGCGTCAATGACCAGGATGGTGACATCAAGATCCGCCAGGTACTCCCGGAAGTGCCGTTCGCTGAGCGTGTTGGCCACGTGCGCGGCAATGTCCTCCGGTGACGACGACGGCGGGCACGCCAGCGGGAAGGTGACGGCCGCCAGTTCGGCGAGCGGGCCGGCGTCGTCCGTTGTTGCCTTTCGAATCGTGTGGGTCATGCAGGGATTCTACGTGCGCTTCCTTAGGGCTTCGTGCTGAAAGCGGCGTCGAAGCTGGTCTGGGAGGCGGGGAAGTCGAACTTCTTCAGCGCTGCCAGGGCTTCGGGCGCGCCGTGGAGCCGGTCCATGCCGGCGTCTTCCCATTCGACCGAGATGGGCCCGGTGTAGCCGATCGCTGTAAGGGCGCGGAAGGACGATTCCCAGGGGACGTCGCCGCGGCCGGCGGAGACGAAGTCCCAGCCCCGCCGCGGGTCACCCCACGGCAGGTGCGAACCCATCACAGTGTTCCGGCCGGTGGGGCGGAGCTTCGTGTCCTTGCAGTCCACGTGGTAGATCCGGTCCTTGAAGTCCCAGATGAACGAGACGGGATCGATGCCCTGCCACATAAAGTGCGAGGGGTCCCAGTTCAGGCCGAACGCTTTCCGGTGGCCGATCGCTTCGAGGGTGCGGACGGTGGTCCAGTAGTCGTAGGCGATTTCGGAGGGGTGGACTTCGTGGGCGAAGCGGACGCCGCATTCGTCGAAGACGTCCAGGATGGGGTTCCAGCGGTCCGCGAAGTCCCGGTAGCCGGCCTCGATCACGGCGGCGGGAACGGGCGGGAACATCGCCACGTACTGCCAGATGGAGGAACCGGTGAACCCGACGACGGTGTCCACGCCGAGGGCTTTGGCCAGGCGGGCGGTGTGCTTCATTTCCTCGGCGGCGCGTTGGCGGACGCCTTCGGGATCCCCGTCGCCCCAGACCTTCGCGCCCACGATCGCTTCGTGGCGGAAGTCGATGGGGTCATCGCACACGGCCTGGCCCTTCAGGTGGTTGGAGATGGCCCAGACCTTCAGGTTGTACTTCTCCAGTACGGCGAGTTTGGACTCGACGTACCCGGGTTCGTCCCAGCGCCAGGCGTCCAGATGGTCGCCGGAGACGGCGATTTCCAGGCCGTCGTAGCCCCAGCCGGAGGCCAGGCGTGCGACTTCCTCGAACGGGAGGTCGGCCCACTGGCCGGTGAACAGGGTATAGGGGCGGGGCATGTCAGGCTCCTTCAGAAGCGGTGGTGCGGGCCAGCGGGATGGTGGAGCTTTTCGCTGCGGCGGACTCTTCGATGGCGTTCAGGATCCGCTGCACCTCGAGGCCGTCCTCGAACGACGGCGACGGCGGGGTTCCGGTGCCGATGGCGGTGAGGAGGTCGCGGATTTCGTGGGTGAAGGTGTGTTCCCAGCCGATGATGTGCCCTTGCGGCCACCAGGCTTTAAGATACGGGTGCTCGGGCTCGCCGACCAGGATCCGGCGGAACCCCTGCTCGCGGGCGGGTGCGGTGGCATCGAGGAAGTGAAGTTCGTTGAGATTCTCCAAGTCGAACCGGATGGCGCCCTTATCCCCATAGATCTCCAGCTTCAGCGAGTTCTTCTGGCCGGTAGCGACCCGCGAAACGTCAACTGAGGCGACTGCTCCGGAGGCGAGGGACAGCGTGGCCCAGGCGGCGTCGTCGACCGTTACGTCCTCCAAGCCGTCCACGCCGGGGCGGCGCTCCACGAAGGTGTGCAGGCGGCCGGAAACCTCGGTGACCCGGTCCCCGAGCAGGAACAGGACCTGGTCGATGGCGTGGGAGGCGATATCCCCGAGTGCCCCGGAACCGGCGGTTTCCTTGTTCAGCCGCCAGCTCATGGGCGCCGTTTCGTCCGCCAGCCAGTCCTGCAAATAGGCAGCCCGGACCTGCCGGACAGTGCCCACCCGGCCCCCGGCGATGAGCTCCTTCGCCAGGGCCAACGCCGGCACGCGCCGGTAATTGAAGCCGATCATCGACTGCACGCCCTTGGCCCGGGCTGCTTGGGCGGCCGCCGTCATGGCCTCGGCCTCGGCAAGCGTATTGGCGAGCGGCTTCTCCACCAGGACATGTTTGCCTGCCGCGAGCGCGGCGATCGCGATCTCGGCGTGCATCCAGCCCGGGGCGCAGATGTCCACGATGTCGATGTCGTCGCGGTCCAGGACGGCCCGCCAGTCCGTCGCGGTCTCGGCCCAGCCGTATTTCGCGGCGGCTTCCTTCACCCCGGCGGGGTCCCGGCCCACCAGGACCGTCTGTTCAAAGGCCGGGACATCGAAGAAGCTGGCCACATTGCGCCAGGCGTTGGAATGGGCCTTGCCCATAAACGCGTAGCCGATCATGGCGACGCCGAGCGGACGCTTGGCTGATACGGGTGAGGTCATCATCGTCGTTCCTAGAGCGTTGCGGTTTCCGGGGCCCAGTCCTCCGGCAGGGCCGGAGAGACTGGCGCGGAGCTTTCAACGTCAACGAACGTACCGGTTTCCATGGATTCGGTGATGGAGACCATGGTGTCCAGGACGTGGTACGCCAGGTTGCCGGTGGCGCGGTGGGGAACCCCTGCACGCAGCGAGCGTGCCATGTCCAGGACGCCCATGCCGCGGCCGCTGGCGGGGCCGGTTGCCGGGACCGTGGTCCAGTCCTCGTCCCCGGCGCGCCAGAGCCGGATGTCGCCGTCGAAATTGTTGGGGTCCGGCAGGGAAAGGGTGGCCTCGGTGCCGGTGATTTCCACGAATCCCATGTGAACGCGCGGGGACTCAAAGGAGAAGACGCTGTGCGAGGATGCTCCGCTTTCGAACTGGGCCATTGCGCTCACGTGCGTGGGCACCTCGACGGTGAACTCTTCGCCGGCCTTGGGCCCGGAGCCGATGACGCGGAGGTCCGTGGACCTGGATCCGACGGCGGCGACCTTGCGGACGGAGCCGAACGTCTGGACCAGCAGGGTGAGGTAATACGGGCCCATGTCGAAGAGCGGCCCGGCCCCGGCCTGGAACAGGAACGCCGGGTTGGGGTGCCAGGATTCCGGGCCTGGGGTCTGGAAGGTGGTCATGGCCGTCAGCGGGGTGCCGATGTCGCCGCGTTCGATCAGCCGGCGTGCGGTCTGCAGGCCGGCGCCGAGGAAGGTGTCGGGGGCGCAGCCGAGGCGGATGCCGGCGGCGTCGGCGGTTTTGAGCAGGCCGAGCCCGGAGGCGCGGTCCAGGGAAAAGGGCTTCTCGGTCCAGACATGCTTGCCGGCATTGACGGCGGCGGTGGCCACCTCAACGTGCGCCGCGGGGATGGTCAGGTTCACGATGATTTCGACGTCGGGATGGTTCAGCGCCGCATCCACGCCGCCCCACTCCGCGATGCCGTATTCCTTGGCCCGAGCCTCGGCGGCCTCTTCAAAGAGGTCGGCGATGACGAGGACTTTCAGGTCCGGGAAGACGGTGAGGTTGTCCAGGTATTCCTTGGAAATGTTGCCGGCGCCGATGACGGCAACTCCCACGGGGCCGCGGCGGGTCGATGCTGCGTGGCTCATGCGCGTGCTCCGGCGGTGCCCTGTGCGGCGTTGAGGTAGCCGAGGCTCTCGGCGATGCCTACGAAGATGTCTCCGGCGTAGTCATCGAATTCCACCACGCCCACCTCGAGGGACCTGGCGGCGGCGATGACGTCCAGCACGGCGACCTTGCCTTGGCCTGCGGGGAGCTGCTCCTTGGTGTCGGTGTTCAGCGGTCCGTCCTTGATGTGGATGAATTTGACCCGGTCGCCGAGCCGCTCCAGCACCGCCACGGGATCCTGGCCTCCCACGGCAACCCAGTACGTGTCCACTTCGAGGACAACTTCGGGATCGAGGAGGTCCGCGAAGTACTCCAGCGCGGTGCGTCCTTCGATGGTGGACTCCAGCTCCCACTGGTGGTTGTGGTAGCCCACGCGGATGCCGTATTCGGCGCCCTTCCTGGCGGCGGCGTTGAGGCTCGCGGCGGTTGCCTGGATGTCCTCGGCGGACTGCCAGCGGTCAGCGGCGATGAACGGATCGATCACCGTGGTGATTCCCAGTTCCCTGGCCGCAGCGAAGATCTCATCCTGGTCCTGGCTCAGCAGCGGTGCGTGCCCGGACGGAGCCGTCAGGCCGTTCTCCCTCAGCGCAGCCCCGAGCTCTTTGGCCGTGGCGACAAAGTTGTACGGCTCAACCTTCGTGAAGCCGATCTCCGCGACCTTGCGGATGGTGCCGGGAAGGTCCGCCTGGATCTGGTCCCGGAGTGTGTAGAGCTGGATCGAGTAGTTCATTGGTTCTCCTGAGGAGCAGACGAATCCACGGTGACTGGTTGCAGAGGTGGCCTTCACTAAACCTAGAGCTACTTTTGTCGATCGTCAAGCAAAAGTTGCTGATGGGACGTAAGGAAGGGGCGTTTAATCTGTGGTTTGATGCTTTCATGACGAATAAAGAGCTGGTAGTACTCCTGGACGCTGACGGCCAGCCCTGCGGGACAGCGCCGAAGCTGGAAATTCATGATCATGAAACTCCGCTGCATCTGGCCTTTTCCTGCTACGTATTCGATCGATTGGGACGAGTGCTCGTAACCAGGCGTGCTCTTAGCAAAGCCACCTGGCCCGGAGCGTGGACGAATTCCTTCTGCGGACATCCCGCTCCGGGTGAAGACATGTTAGATGCCATCCGACGGAGAGGTCAGTGGGAACTCGGAATCGAGGTTTCCAGCCTGGAGAAGTGCCTGCCCAAATTCAGGTACAGGGCTGTAGATATGAATGGCATTGTCGAAAACGAGTTATGCCCTGTTTTTACCGCTGTAACGATCGATGACGTAATACCCAGGCAATCAGAAGTGTGCGAATACCGCTGGGTCTCCCTGCCAAGCCTGTTCACCGCAGCAGAGTCGGCACCATGGGCTTTCAGCCCGTGGCTCGTACTGCAACTTAAAGAGCTGGGCCCTGGCTGGTCGATAGGCGATTCCCCGCGTCTCGAGAACCCGCCGTCGTCCACCTCGGCGCAAAAAGGCGAGGCGGACGTTAGCGACATCCCGTCGGACTAATAGGTCGACAGAGCACAATAGAACTCGCGCAGCACAGCCGCCTGGTGTGCGTCGGCTTCCGGGAGTTGGACACACTGCTGAGGGTCCGCCACTTCGGCCGAGCGCGACGGCGGAATCCCGCCCTCCGGCCAGCAACTCCAAATCGGCCTTGACGGCTTCCCTGACTGTATCGCGTTGCACTGGCCGGGCGGGGTGGGCATCTTGATCCTTTCGCAGGCGCAGGCGCAGGCCGGAACGGCCGGGACTAGACCGTTTGAGTCCAGATGGTGTCGGCTTCCGCACTGCGCTCCACACCGTGGAGGACCGTCCTCTTTGTCCGGCGGCAGTTGTAATAGCAGGTGGATCGAAAGGGGGCGCCCTGTCAGCGACAGGACGCCCCGAGCATTCGGTCCTACGATTCGAAGGCCGTCGGCAGGTACTGCGCAACGTTTCCGCTGTTGACAACCGGTGCGTTCAAAACGATGCGCTTCGGGACTTCAATTTCCACGAGGTCACTCATGGCCTTGTTCTGGGAGATCAGGCGCGCGAGGCGGATCCCGTCTGCGGCCTGGGTCGCGGGGTAGATGACGGTAGCTTTGAGGACGCTATCGCCGGACTGGATCTCGCGCATGGCGTTAGCCGAGCCGGCGCCGCCGACCATGAAGAAGTCCTTGCGGCCTGCGTTGTCGATCGCTGCCAGGACGCCGATGCCCTGATCGTCGTCGTGGTTCCAGAGGGCATCGATCTTGGGCGCTGCCGACAGGAGCTGTGACGTTGCAGCCTCGCCGCCCTGGACGGTGAAGTCGGCTGCAACGCGGTTGTCCACGTTGAGGCCGCAGGACTCCAGCGAGTCCTTGAAGCCCTTGCTGCGGTCCTGTGTCAGGGGCAACGAGTCGATGCCTGCGATCTCGGCGACGACTGCGTCTTTTTTATCCTTGAGCTGCTCGCAGATGTAGGTGCCGGCGCTGACGCCCATGCCGTAGTTGTCGCCCAGGATGGTGGCGCGTGCTGCGAAGGAGCTCGAGAATTCACGGTCAACGTTGATGACGGGGATGCCGGCTTCCATTGCCTGGGTGGCAACGGGAGTCAGTGCGGCGCCGTCGGTAGGCAGGAGGACGATGGCATCGACGCGGTCGTTGATGAACTGCTCAACCTGGCTGATCTGCAGGTTCGCGTCGTTAGTTCCTTCGGCAACCCGCAGGTCGATGTCCCCGTACTTCTTCGCCTCCGCAAGAGCTGCGGAGTTGATAGCACCGAGCCAGCCGTGGTCTGCCGCGGGGCCGGAGAAGCCGATGACTACTCTGTCACCCTGGGCCTGGTTGCCTTCAACCGATGCGTTGGTCGGCTGCGTGTTGGTCGCGCCCCCGCCTGATGTACACCCGGTAACAAGGGCGCCGACAGCAAGGAAGGCAGCGGTGGTGACGAGCAACTTCCGGCCCGTACGAACTGCAAGCATGTGTATCTCCTCAATGAGTTAAAGTGCGTCTTCGCCTGGTGCAGCATGCTCTTTTGATGCCCGCTACTTTGCGTGACTGCAATCACAATAACAGAAGAATGTAAGAAATCGACGACCTTGTACCGATTGCCGACATAATGTGTTAGGTTCGTCGCATGTTCGAAGAAGATCAGCCACGGCCGTTGCTCGAAGTTCGGGGACTTACCAAGCGTTTTGCTGGCGTCCAGGCGTTGAAAGGCGTCGATCTGCAGGTACTTCCGGGAGAAGTCCACTGCGTCATGGGTCAGAACGGAGCGGGCAAATCCACTCTCATCAAGACACTCTCGGGCGTTCACCAGCCTGATGGCGGAGAAATCCGCTGGGAGGGCAAGCAGATTACCCTCCCTCGTCCCACTGCGGCGCTCGATCTGGGCATCGCCACCATGTATCAGGAGCTCGACGTCGTCGATGGGCTTTCCGTAGCCGAGAACATCTTTCTCGGCCACGAGCGTTCCACCGGAGGCGTTCTCCACGTAAAGAAGACCAACGCGATTGCGCGTACGCTCCTGAAGCGGCTCGGGCATGGCAGCCTTTCGCCGTCAACAGAGGTGGGTACGCTTTCCGCCGCCAACAAGCAGATCGTCAGCATGGCGAGAGCCCTGTCGCGCGATACCAAGCTGATCATCATGGATGAGCCCAGTGCAATCCTCGACTCCGGTGAGGTTTCCAACCTGTTCCGGGTGGTTCGTGAACTCACCGCCCAGGGCATCGCCGTCGTATACATCTCGCACCGTCTTGAAGAGATCCGGCAGATCGGTGATCGCATCTCGGTGATCAAGGACGGGCGCAGCACGGCAAACGGCCTCAGCGTTACTGACACGCAAAAGTCAGAGCTGATTCGCCTGATGACCGGCAGGGACGTCGCCAATGTGTTCCCGGAGAGGAAGCCCGTCCCGGCTGATGCTCCCGTGGTGCTGGACGTGGACAACCTGGAGCTTTACGGACACTTCGAGAAGGTCAGCCTCACTGTGCGGGCCGGGGAGATTCTGGGTTTCGCCGGATTGGTGGGATCGAAACGCTCTGAGATCCTCGAGACCATTTACGGCGCACGCAAGGCTTCGTCGGGCCGGGTCTCCGTGAACGGCAAGGCCCTACGGCCGGGATCGGTCACTTCGGCCGTCAACGCCGGAATTGGGCTCTCACCAGAGGAACGCAAGAGCCAGGGGCTCATCCTGGACGAACCGCTGTTCAAGAATGTCACGCTCTCAACATTCGAGCGTTTCGCCCGCATGGGGTACTTGAACGAAGCGGCTGAGCGGAACGCAGCACGTGAGCAGATCGCCGCGCTGGAGTTGCGTCCGGCCGATCCGGACCGGCCCGCCCGGACGCTTTCCGGTGGAAATCAGCAAAAGATTCTCCTCGCCCGTTGGCTTGTGCACGGTACGTCTGTGCTGCTGCTGGACGAGCCCACACGCGGCGTCGACGTCGGTGCGCGCTCCGAGATTTACGATCTGATCCGCAAACTCGCGGAAGCCGGGACGGCCATCATCGTCGTTTCGAGCGAAATCGAGGAAGTTCTGGGCCTCGCCGACAACGTACTTGTTATCGACGACGGCAAGGTCCTCACCCAAACCAAAGCAAGCGATATAGACGAGCACGGTGTGCTCGACCTCGTTATGAAGGGAAGTGCCGCGTGAGCGAGCAGAAGACCAAGGTGGCCGAACCGCGTAACGACGCGCCGGCCGACCACAGCCACCCCCAGGCAAACCCTCTACAGAACTTTCTGAAGGGATCAGCGGGCCGCAGCCTCGGGCTGGTCATTGCTCTCGCGCTGCTCTTCGTGGTGGGCGGGGTAACCAGTGGGGACCGGTTCCTCAACTTCGAGAACCTGCTCACCATCTTCCGGTACGCCTCAATTATCGGTGTGATCAGCATTGGCGTCACTTTCGTGATCACCGCGGGCGGCATCGACCTCTCTGTCGGTTCGGTCATGGGGCTGACCACCGTGGTTGCCAGCCTGGCCAGCGTCCAGCTGGCGGCCACCCAGTCGTCGTGGGTCCTCATTGTCCTCGTGGCGCTGGCGGTTGGTGTCGGTGCCGGCCTGATCAACGGCCTGGTGATCGCGTACGGCAACGTCGTCGCCTTCATTGCCACGCTGGCGATGCTGGTAGCTGCCAGGGGTCTTGCCGAGCTGATCTCCGGCCGCAGCACCCAGATTGTCAGCAACCGGGACTTCCTGAAGGTCATGCGCGCCGAAGTGCTGGGCATTCCCATCCTGATCTGGATCTTCGCCATCGTGGCTGTGGCGGGTTGGTTCCTTCTGAACCGCACCACCTTCGGCCGCCGGACCATCGCAATCGGCGGAAACCTCGAAGCATCCCGCCTGGCCGGCATCAAGGTGAAGCGCCACCTCGTCTACCTCTATGTCCTGGCCGGGCTCGCAGCGGGCATCGCGGGCATCATGATGCTCGGCCGCACCACTGCGGGAACCTCCACGCACGGGCTCCTCTACGAACTCGACGCGATTGCCGCCGTCGTTGTCGGCGGGACGCTGCTCATCGGTGGGCGCGGCACCATCATGGGCACAGTTCTCGGCGTGTTGATCTTCAGCACCCTGACCAACGTCTTCACCCAGAACAACCTGGACACCTCCGTCCAGGCGCTCGCCAAGGGCCTGATCATCGTCGTCGCAGTCCTTCTGCAGCAGCGCTTTGCGGCCCGCGGGCCGCGCAGGGGAAAAACAAAGCCCGCCGGAAGCCCGGTATAGACGGCTCCGGGCAGACCCGGGGAGCCAGGACGACGAAGCGAAGGGCGGCGCAGTGAACTTCCTGAATGTGGATCGCCGGCTGAACGGCAACGCGGACCTCGAGTTGGTTGAAGATTCGCTCCAGCGATTCTTCGCTGACGCGAAGCTGCGCGCTGTCGCCGTGAACGCGACCTATCTTGGCCTCTGGGAAGCACTTGAAAGAGCAACCGCGGGCGGCAAACGCTCCCGCCCGCGGTTGGTCATGCTGGCCTACCGGCAGTTGGGCGGCACTGATTTCTCCAGCGCTGCGGAGCTTGCCGCCTCGTACGAACTGCTGCACAGCGCGCTCCTCATTCACGACGACGTCATTGACCGTGATTTTGTGCGTCGCGGCATCCCCAACGTCTCCGGTCATTACCGAAGCCGGGCCCTGCGTGCGGGGGAGCCCGCGGCGGCCGCGGACCATGCCGGAGTCTCGGCCGGGGTTCTCGCCGGGGATCTTGCCCTGTCCAGCGCCTACCGCCTGCTGAGGTCCATTGAAGCGCCGGCCTCCGTGCGCCAGCGGCTGAACGACATCCTCGATGACGCAATTTTTTCCTCCTTCGGCGGAGAGGTCCTTGACATCGAGTTCAGCCGGACACCGGACATGCCCTCACTCGAAGACATCACCAGGACGGCCCACCAGAAGACATCACCAGGACGGCCCACCAGAAGACATCTGTCTACTCGTTCGAGGCGCCGCTTCAGGCGGGTGCCATACTGGCCGCGGCACCGGAACCGGTGGTGGCCGCGCTGACTGACTTTGGACGTTACGCCGGCATCGCCTATCAGATTGCCGATGACGTGATGGGCGTATTCGGGAACGAAAGCCGCACCGGCAAGACCAGTTGGGGGGACCTCAGGGAAGGCAAACGGACGGCTCTGCTCTCCTATGCAGCCACGCGGCCGGAATGGATCAGGATCGCACCAGTCATCGGGTCCCAGGACATGACTGCCGCAGACGCCGAGTACGTTCGATCCGTGCTGGTGTCCTGCGGCGCAAAGAACTACGCCATTACGCTGGCCACGGAGAATGCCCTCCTCGCAGTGATGCACCTGGAGTCAGACGGAGTGCCGGATGCCCTGCGCAGGACCCTTGAACGCATGCTGTTCTCTGTCATCTCCGACCTCAGCTCACGCTGACCGCACCTAGGCGATTCCCTGCTCGTAGATCCTGCCCGTTCTGCCGCTATCATGAAAGAACAAATCCGGCACCGAGGCGATCTGCCAGGAAGGACCTGAAACCGCCGTTGCACGATGAACGCATTCGGCGCAGTGTCGCCGGTACGAACCTGGGAAACAACCGCGATTCCACCCGGCAGCATAATCTTTCGACCGTGCTGGGTTTGGTGCACTCCATGGACGGCGTCTCCCGCGCACAACTCACCCGTGCCACCGGACTCAACCGATCGACGATTGCCGCGCTCGTCGGTGAACTCGCCCAGCTGGGCCTTGTCCTGGAGAGCGACCTCGACCAGGCCCAACAGCATGGTCGCCCCAGCATCATGATTGAGCCGAGTCCGGGCGCGCTGGCACTGTCGGTTAACCCGGATATCGACGTCGTCAGCGTTGCGCTTGTGTCTCTGGGCGGTCACATCGTGAACCCCGTCCGCTTCCACACCGTCCGGCCGCCGTCAGTAGCGGAAGTCGTGAACATTGTGACAGCCATCTACACGGGCATGCGCACCTCGCTACCTGCCCGGCACCGGATTATGGGCGTGGGGCTCGCCGTACCAGGGCTGGTGGATCCCGTGGATGGCACCGTCATCGAAGCGCCCCATCTTGGCTGGCGTGACCAGCCGCTCGCAGCGCTCCTCAGCGACGCCCTGAAACTTCCGGTCATCGCCGCAAATGACGCCGTCGTGGGGGCGCGTGCACAGGCGACCTTCGGTGCGGGCCGCGACGTTTCGGACCTCGTTTACCTCTACGGAGGGGCGAGCGGCATCGGCGGAGGCGTCGTCAGCGGAGGCCGCCTCATTCGCGGTGCCACCGGTTTCGCCGGGCAGTTGGGGCACACACACGTGCGCTCGGGCGGCGCGCAATGCACGTGCGGGTCCACTGGCTGCCTCGAAGCCGAGGTCACTCGTGAAGAACTGATCGCGGCCATCGGACTCCCGGCCGGTGAGACGGAAAATCTCGAAGAGGCCGTCTTGGAGAAACTGCAGGACGAGTCAGCGTCCCAGGAGGTGGGAGCGATCATCGAACGGCAGATCCAGTTGCTGGCCATCGGGCTGAAAAGCATCGTCAACCTGCTGAATCCCTCCCTAATTGTGTTGGGCGGCTTCCTGCGCATCCTCGTTCGCGCCTCACCTGGCACCCTCAGCGAGGCGCTGCGCACCCCCGGAAGACGAGGTCCCTGGGAGAACGTGGCGATTGAACTGGCCCCCCTTGGTGAAGATCCCATTCTGGTTGGTGCAGCAGAGCTCGCATTCGAACCCCTGATCCGGGATCCCGCCGGTTTCCTGCGTCCCCAGGACGACGACGCCGGCGCGCCGAGTCAGCCAATGTAACTTCGTCTGCGGCTACTTCGGGACGAAAAGCGGACCCTGTTCCAGCCTTTGGCTGGAACAGGGTCCGCTTCGTTGTCAGGTCAGTGGCCCTTACAGTGCAGTCATTGTTACTCCGCGGAGCATCAGTTGGCTACCGCAAGTACCACCTCAGCGGTCCCGGTCAGCGGAGCTGACACGGCGTCACCGGCGTCGGTGTAGCTCGCGCTGAAGACGGCTGAGAGGTCGTCAACGGCTGGGTCATGGCCCTCCGGGACGGTGGTGGTGATGGTGCCGGTGCAGCCCGAGGTGGTGGTCTGCGGGTGTCCGTGCGTGTGGTGGCCGAGGATGTAGGTCACCTGAACCAGCGAGCAGTCAACAGGCTGGTCATCGGTGACCCGGACCTCATAGCTGACGGTGTCACCGAAGTGGAATTCCTGGCCTGCAACCGGGCTGATGAACTCAATGACCGGCGCCTGGTTGCCTACCTCGATTGCCACCTCGGCAGAGGAGTGGCGCCCACGGTGCTTGCCGCCCTGATCTGTGACCTTCAGGCTCGCGGTGTAGGTTCCGATTTCCTCATAGGTCCAGGTGGGGTTTGCTTCCCCGGAGTCAACGACGCCGTCGGAGTTGAAGTCCCACTCGTAGCGGATCTTGTCGCCGTCGGCGTCGGCTGTGCCTTCGCTTGAGAACTGCACGGTCAGCGGTGCTGCTCCCGCAGTTGGGGTGCCGGAGGCTACAGCGACGGGGCTGTGGTTGCCGCCCGCGCCGATGAAGTCGATCCGGGAAAGCTGCGCGTCAGGGTTCTCGCCGAAATAGCCGTCACCATATTCAAGGACGTAGAGGGCACCGTTGGGTCCGAACTCCATGTCGATGGGGTTATCGACCACGAGGGAGTCGACGACGTTCTCGATTGAGGCGAGTTCACCGTTCTCCACAGTCATGCCCTTGATGTAGTCGCGGGTCCATTCGTAGAAGAAGGACTTACCGTCGTAGTAGGACGGCCAGGCAACCGGTGCATCGCCCTTGGTTGCCTTCTCGTTGAAGTCGTAGGCAGGGCCGGCCATGGGGCCGATTCCGCCGGTTTCCAGCTCGGGGAATTCGGGAGAGGCACCGTAGGAGTACCAGACCTCGGGCTGGGCTACCGGGGGCAGCTCACGGAGGCCGGTGTTGTGCGGCGAATCGTTCACGGGAGCTGCACAGTTGAATGTTTCACCGGAGGTGCCGGTAGCGAAGTCGTAGTCGACGTACGGCAGCTCAGCGGTGGCGCAGTAGGGCCAGCCGTAGTTGGAAGGCTCGGTGACGGTTGCCCACTTGCCCGTACCCGCGGGGCCGCGGAGAGGGTTGGCGGTACGGGCGTCAGGCGAGTAGTCGGCGATGAAGAGATCGCCGGTGGTCCGGCTGAGTTCAATACGGAAGGGGTTCCGCAAGCCCATCACGTAGATCTCAGGCCGGGTCTGCGCAGTGCCGGGCTGGAACAGGTTGCCTGCGGGGATGGTGTATCCACCGCCGTCCTTGGGCGTGATGCGCAGGACCTTTCCGCGCAGGTCATTGGTGTTCGCGGAGGTCCGCTGCGCATCGAGCGCGGGGTTGCTCGTTGACCGTTCGTCGATGGGGGTGAAGCCGCCGGACTGGAAAGGGTTGGTGTCGTCACCGGTGGAGAGGTACAGGTTGCCATCGGCGTCGAAGACGATGTCGCCGCCGACGTGGCAGCAGATGCCGCGGTCAACGGGGACTTCGATGACCTCCTGCTCACTGGCGAGGTCGATGGCGGAACCATTGAACTGGAAACGCGAAAGCTTAAGGGAGCCCTTGAACTTCTCGAAGTCCGCCGCCGTGCCGGTGAAGGGCGCGTCGCCCTCGTTGACGCCGGCGGTAGCGGGATCATCCACAGGAGTGTTCTGCGGCGGAGAGTAGTACATGTAAATCCAGTTATTGCCCTTGGTCCCGAATTTGGGGTCAAGTGCGATGCTCTGCAGGCCCTCTTCGTCATGCTGGTAGACATCCAGTGTTGCGGCCAGGGTGTTGAGGCCTGTGTCTGCGTCGTTGAGCCAGACTTCGCCGCCGCGGGTGGTATGCAGGACGTCGTTGTTGGGCAGCACCGCGAGGTCCACAGGCTCACCCGGGCCGTCGTTGAGCGTCACCTTCTGGAAGCTGGCATCAGGCGGAGCTACTTCGGGGGCGCCGCCGCCCTGCTGGGCCTGCGCCGGGCCGACGGCGAAGGAGGTAGCGATCAGCGCAGCCATAGCCAGACCCGCGCCCGCTCGAGCTGAGCGCCTCTTTGTAAAACCGGTGGCATCGATACGATGCCCGGGAGCTTCCGCTATCCCATTTCGATTAACAGTCATCGTTCACTTTCTTCTCGTCATTGAGGACCCGGACCAGCCGGACTCAGGTCACTTAGAACGCTAGTTGACACTCTGCGAATTGCCTAGTGGTTTGAAAAAACAAAGTTGAGCAGATCTTGAGGTTCGCGTTTTATGGCTGGCAGCATAATAAGAGACCACGGGATAAATGACCCATTCAGTCTTTGTTGTTTAAAACGCTAATATTTAGCTGTGGATGCCTTGGGTCTGAAGCACGAGCTCCTTAACCGCAGCGGCGGGGACCTGCCGGCTACTGTTCAGGAAGCCCTCTACCGAGGATGGAATCCGGGCCTCCGAGCCAATAATCAGGGGCGTGCCGTCCGGAGAATCAGGAAGCCGTCCGTGGGTGCCCCGCACATGCGTCGGATCAAGGGGCACGGTACTCATGGCGTACCGCAGGCCCAGCTTCTTTTTGACGAGGTTGAGCCCTGCTTTGGCCTTCGCGAGCTTGTCCGCTGGGTTGAAGAAGAGCTCGGCGGGGTCGTAGCCAGGTTTCCGATGGATATCGACGCCGCGTGCGTACTCGGGTGCCCGGTCGTCGTCGAGCCAGAAATAGTAGGTGAACCAGGCACCCGGCTCCGCTATGACAACGAGCTCCCCGGACCTTTCGTGATCGAGGCCGTAGCGGCCCTGCGCTTCCCGGTCGAGGACCTCGTCCACTCCGTCAGTCCCGCGAAGAAGTGCTGCCACCCGCTCAACGTCCGACGGGTTTGAGACGTACACGTGTGCAACCTGGTGGTCAGCTACGGCAAACGCCCGGGAGGTCCAGGGATCGAGTTGCTCGCTGCCGTCCTGCACGTAGACCTCAAGCAGGCCTTCCCGGCGCAGTACGCGGTTGATGTCGACAGGTGTGCGTGCTGCTTCGATCCCGTACTCGGCTACCGCAATTACCGCATACCCGCGTGCTTCGGCCTCGTCCAGCAAAGGCGCAAGGGTACGGTCGAGCTCGGCAGCCGCACGGTCAGCCTGCGGCGAGTCGGGTCCAAACCGCTGGAGGTCATAGTCCAGGTGCGGCAGGTAGGCCATCAGCAGGTTCGGTGACTGGTTCCGCATGATGTGCCTGGTGGAATTGACGATCCACTCGCTCGATCGGATCGTTGCCGTCGGGCCCCAGTACTGGAAGAGCGGGAAGTCCCCGAAGTTGGAGACAAGTTCATCGTGCAGTTCCGCCGGTCGTACGTAGGCATCGGGTGATTTGCGACCGTCTGCATGATAAACCGGCCGGGGTGTCACTGTGAGGTCGGTGGACATCCCCATGGCGTACCACCAGCAGACATTGCCTGCGCTGTACCCGGGATGCTGACGGCGGGCTGCCTCCCAGATATTCTCGCCGCTGACAAGCTTGTTGTGCTGGCGCCACAGGAAAACATCGCCGAGCTCTCGGAAGTACCAGCCATTCCCCACGATCCCGTGTTGTGCTGGCGCCAAGCCCGTCAGCATAGTGGACTGCACGGTGCACGTCACCGCGGGCAGCACTGTAGCCAGTTCCGAGGACCACCCCTGTGCCGCAAGCCGCGACAAGCGAGGCATCTGGCTCAGGGCCTTGGCGGTCAGGCCAACGACGTTTAGCAGCAGTACGGGTTTCACGGATCTTCCTTGCTTCGGGTTGTGAGTGACGTGCGGAATACGCGTTCTCAGGGCGTGGGTGCGGCAGCGAACAGGTTCGACTGCGCCCACGCGATCTCTGCTGCAATCCCCTCGGTGATGCCCACCGACGCGCCAGGCAACACGCTCCAGGTATAGGTCTCGATGTCAAGGTGGACCTCAGGCGCATAGGGCAACTGACCGACCTCGGCGACGGTCCGCCGCAGCACGTCCACGGTGGTCTCCAAAGGGGCTGAGGGCACATGATGAAGTGGGATGTGGAAGTGAACCCGCCACGCGCTTTCCCCCGGCAGCTCGGCGAGGGCTTCGGCGAGATCGTCGGCAGCAACAACCCCGCCCGGCTGCGCCTCCCTTACCTGGTGGAGATATCGCGGTTCAACGAACGCCGCCAGGGCCGCCCGGGCTGCCGGGTCGGTCGGATCCGTTACGTGCAGGGCTGCTGACGCCTGTACCTTTACTATCCGCAGGCCTGCTGCATCAATTTCGTTGACTGCGCCGGCCGGGTCCGCAAATGAAACGGCCAGGTGGCAGGTGTCCACGCACAGGCCGACGAATTCGGGATCGACGCCGCGTTCGATTCGTGTTCCCAGCCAGCCGACGACGTCGGTGACCGTATCGAGAACGCAGCCAGGCTCGGGTTCGACGGCGATACGGACGGTCTTGCCTGTACGCTCCCTGAGGTCACGCAGGCGGGAGCTCAGTTCGGCAAACGCGGTGGTGGCGGCGTCGTCGTGATTCTTTGTCCATGGCTCGCGCCAGGCAAGGGGCAGCGTGGAGATTGAGCCGGCTGTGTCCTCGGGCAGAAGTGCTGCCAGCACCTCCGCACAGTTCAGCGTGTACTCCAACCGCTCGCGCTCGGCCCACGTCGGCTTGTAGACGTCGAGCTTAACGACTTCATTGTGGAAGCCGCCGTAGGGGAAGGCATTGATGGTGTGCAGCTGCAGCCCTTCAGCGTCGAGGACGTCGCGGAGGGCGGCGCGGTCCTCCTCACTGTGAGCCAGTTGACGGGCCAGCCCGGCGGGCAGCCACAGTCCCACGCCGAGGATCGCCAGGCCCACGGTGCGGCGGATCGGACCGGCGTACTCGCGGAGCTGCCGGATCACGCCGTCGAGATCTTCAGCCGGGTGGACGTTGGTGCAGTATGAAAGAAGCATCAGACCCGGGCCCCCCGCAGGACTGAGTTACCTTCGAAACCCGCTGCTGCGTCCGGCAGTTCAGCCGCGTCGAAGCCGGGGATCGGATCAAGAATCAGCTGGCCACTCTGGCCGTAAAACTCGACAGGATTGCGCCAGAGCACCTTGTCGACGTCGTCGGCCGTGAAGCCCGCCGCGAGCATTGCGTTGGCCGTGCTGACGGTTTTCAGGGGATCCGACCGGCCCCAGTCAGCCGCGGAGTTGACCAGCACCCTTTCAGTTCCGTACCTGCCGAGGATCGCGACCATGCGCCGCTCATCCATTTTGGTGTCCGGGTAGATCGAGAACCCCATCCATGCTCCGGCGTCCTTCACCATCTCCACGTTTGTCTCATTAAGGTGATCAACAACCACCATGCCGGGTGTAACGCCTGACTCGCGGACGACATCCAGCGTCCTCTGTGTGCCGGCAAGCTTCTCCCTGTGCGGGGTGTGCACCATCACCGGCAGTGAATACTCAAGTGCGAGCTGCAACTGGCGGCTGAATGCTTCGTCCTCGGCGGGCGTCATCGAGTCGTAGCCAATCTCGCCGATGGCCACGACGCCCTCCTTCACCAGGTAGCGGGGGATCTCATCCAGGACGGGAACGCACCGGGGATCGTTCGCCTCCTTGGGGTTGAGGGCGATCGTGGCGTGATGCCGGATGCCGAATTGGGCGGCGCGGAACCGCTCCCAGCCCAGCAGGGAGTCGAAGTAGTCGATGAAGGAGCCGACGTTGGTGCGGGGCTGGCCCATCCAGAACGCGGGTTCCACGAGGGCGCGCACTCCGTTGGCGTAAAGGGCCTCGTAATCATTGGTGGTCCGGCTTGTCATGTGAATGTGCGGATCGAAAATGCGCATAGCTGGCTTTCCTTAAGAAGAGGTGGAAAAGCTGGATGAGGACTGCAGGAGCAGATGGACGTCCTCCGGGATCGGACGCCCTGCGGCGGTGCGTTCCGCGGCGAAGTCGCGTGCCATCCGGGCGAGCTCGTCATCAGCCCGCTTCTGGAGATCAGTGACGGCGCTGAGGCTGATGCCCATGAACACCAGCTTCAGTACGGCATGACGCCAGCTGTGCTGGTCCAGGTAGGCCGCCGCGAACGGACCGGCAGCGGCCGCGACAATGCCGCTTTCGCTGGTCCGCAGGGCGTCCGCCGTCAGGCGCAGTCCCGCGGTGACGACGACGTCCGGCAGCTTGGGTAAGCCTGTGGCCAACGCTCCCAATCCCCTGAGCAAGCCCCGGCGTTCTGCCGAATCGCCGCCGTCGTAGAGAGCCAGCAAGGCTTCGGCCAGTTCATCGGGCGAAAGGAACTCCCCAAGCCGGCCCATCAACTGGCCCCGCGCATGGTCGCTTGTGGTGCCGAACAGAACACCGGTGGGATCGGCGTCCGGATGAAGAGGGCTGCGGCCCAGGCGGCGACCGGCCCTGGCGAAGATGTTGTTAAGGGTGCCAGGGTTGGCGGCGATCGCCGTTGTGCTCTCCTGCAGCCAGCGTTCGGATTCCCTTATAGTTCCTGCTTCGTGCCAGCCGGCGCGGAGGGCATCCATGCTGCGCACCGCCAGTCCCGGAGCGTCATGGGAGTGTCGCGGCAGCTCGACGGCGGCAACACCGTGGTAGCCCAGTTCGGCCAGGGTCGCGAGTGCGAGCGGGAGATCGACGGTGCCTTCGCCAAACGGCAGGTGCTCGTGGGCATGCGGGCGCATGTCGTCCAGTTGGACGTTGGCCAGCAGCGGACCGGCTTCCAGGAGGGCCCCCCGCACACCGGCCGGCTCGACCACTACACAGTGGCCGATATCCACGGTCACCCGCAGATTGTCCGGATCGCCCAGTTCTGCCCGAAGGCGCAGCACGTCGGAAACCGTCTCGACCAGCATTCCCGGTTCAGGTTCGACGGCGAGAAGCACGCCCTTGCCGCGAGCATACTCAACGATGTCGGCGACCCGGGCGATGAGCCGCTGCCATCCCGTTTCCGGGGTGGTGTCTTCTGGAAGTACGCCCGAGAAGAAGGAGACGCATTCTGCCTCCAAAGCCGCGGCGATGTCGACAGCCCGGCGCAGGAAGGCGAGCCGGACTGCGGCATCTTCATCCACCAGGGCGGGCCGGTGCTTGCGTCGCGGGTCCAGCAGGAAGCGGGTTCCAGTTTCAATGACTACGCGGAGCCCCAGCTCGTCGAGCCGGCTTCGCAGTGACTGCAGTTGCGCGTCCAGGTCATCAGCAAACGGGTCCAGGTGCGGGTGGCCCAACGTCAGTGCTACAGCGTCGTAGCCCTGCTCAGCGAGGAGTTCGAGCGCTATGGGAAGGGGGTGGTCGGCGAAACCGTTGGTCCCGTATCCCAGGCTGAAGGGCATCGTGGATTCTGATGCGAATGTGGTTCCTGTCATGACTCGCTGATCCTCAAGCTCCGGGGACGGGAACGCAGGATCTTGCCTAGCAGATCCACCGACGCAAGCACTCCGGCGGCGGCCACGTTTCCGTGGCGAAGCGTGAGTGCTGCCTGCAGGGGAATCATCGCCCGGATGCCTGCCTTGGTGGCTTCAAGTGCGCTTTTCGCCACCGGGTTGCGGGCAGCCCGCACCTGGGCCGGAGCGCATCGGGCAGCATACGCAGCACTGGCGGCAAACACAGCAAGGACCTGGTTGCGGGGCCCGGCAGAGCCGGCTACCACGGCAGCGGCAAGCAGGCCGGTGCCGGCGGCGACTCCCGAAGCGGTCGCCGTCGTCGTTCCCTCCACTTCACCGCGCGATAGGAGGGTGACAGCCACCGTGTGTCCGCCCATGATGCCCGCAGCGGGAAGCGCGGCCCGAAGGTGCCCGGAGCCGGCGCCCATGAGAACGTCGAGGGCGCGGCAGGAACCCATGGCGAGGGCACCTGATACCGCGTGGTTCTTGGCCAGCAGGTCGTAGGTCCAGATTGCGGTGGCGAGCGGAAGTCCAACTGCGAACGCCCGCCTGCCACCACCTGCGGCGCTGAGGCCTAGCCCCGCCAGCGTGAGGACCGTTGCGGCAGTGAGGGCGTTGCGGGCACTGATTCTCCCGGAGGGAATGGGCCGTTCCGGCCGTTCGCGTGCATCGGTCCCGCGGTCGGCGTAGTCATTCAGTGCCATGCCGCCTGCGTAGAGGCAGGCGCTGGCGAGGGGGAGAATGATCCGGCGGCCGCTGAGTGCGTGCCCTGCGGCGGACCCACCCGCGAGCGTATCGCCGAGGACGGTAAGGACGGCCGGCGCACGGACCAATTCGAGGTAGTCGTTAACGCGGTTCACTGCTGATCGAGGCTCCCGGTGCCGGTACCCAGCGTAGCGCTCGCCTTCTTGGCCCACTCCACGAGGTTGTGTGTCTGGTTGGCGAACGAGTGCTCATCGCTGCCCCACGGATCCTTGAAGAAGAATCCAAGTGCTCCGACGTGGCCTTCTTCGCCGGCAACGTGGGCCAGCGCCATCAGGCGCGAGATGTCAAGCACCATGGGTGCAGCCAGCATGGAGTCGTAAGCGCTCCAAGTGGTCTGCAGCGTCAGGCGGGAACCGAGGAAACCCTCAACGTTGACGTGGTCCCAGGCGACCTTCATCTCGCCGAGATCCTGAACGTTGTCAATGTGAAGCGGAGTAACAGCACCTCCGGTCAGCTCCTGAAGGCCGCGATTCTTGGACTGCAGTTTCCCCGAAACGGCTTGAGGATCAGCGAGCGTCGCGCCGTCACCGCCGCCGAGCAGGTTGGTTCCGGCCCATGACAGGACACGGAGCCCACGGGCGGCAAAGGCCGGTGCCAGAACGGACCGCAGCCAGGTTTGGCCCGTCTTACCGTCCTGGCCAGCCGTTGGAATGTGATGCCGGGCTGCCAGTTCACGCAGCGCGGGCACGTTAAAGGCGGTGGAGGGTGTGAAACACACGTACGGGGAACCAGCCAGGGCGGCGGCGTAGGCGCTGACGGAACTGGGCGGCAGTACCGACCGTGCCGGGTCCTCCAGCGCAGTCAGCAGCAGGTGCGCGTCAGTGAACTCAGGGATCGGTTGAACTGGGGCTTCGGTCGAGGCGACGTCAAGAACAATGACGCGTTCCAGGCGGTTGGAGTGCTGGAAATCTAAGATGTCCTTCGCGAGCCTGCGCGCCACCTCGGCCTGTGACTCTGATTTCTGCGCGGGATTGTAGCCGGGCCGTACGCGCTGGTCGGCTTCCACGAGTTGGGGTCGGACCGATTCGAGCAGGTGAAGCGGCAGCATCCCCGATTCAACGAGTGCCTCGGCACGCTTGGCCATGCAAACGTCGCTGATGTCATGGCCGCCCACCACAAAGTCTGCGAAGTTGGGAAGCGCGACCCCGCCGAAGTGTTCCTGCTCAGTAACGCACCCGGTGGCGTCGGCAAGGCCGGCGGAGATGGCGGCCAGGCCCACCGTGGCTGTGGTTGCCACTGACCCTCGCGCGCCGATGAGCCAGATGCCCGTCTTGCCATAGGCATGTGGGCTCGCGGTCACGCCCGGAGTCCCTTCAGCTGATGTACCCAATGTGATGTCCTTTCAGAGTGCGGTGGTGCAAGCCCTCAACGGGCGTAGCCCGTCGGAGAGCTCAGCGTCAGTAGGAGTAGCAGGTGAGGATGGTGAAGCTGTGCGCAAGCAGCTGCGGAGTTGGCGTTAGTGGAGGCAGGGGCCGCGGCAGCCCGTCCGGTCGTTGCTCCGGTTGGTGCAATGGCCAGAGATGCAGCTGCTGCCATCTTGCGCAGTGCCCGCCGCTGCGAGCGCGAACCACAGCGATGGATGTCCCTCATCAAAGCTTCCTCCTTGAAGTGATGCCTGCATCTGGCCGAGCCGGTCGTTCGTGCCCCTTCGTGGATGTGTGAGCGGGAGACGTCGATCACAAAGAACGTAACACGACTAATGGCGACAAACAACGAATGTCTAGTGTAGGTCGATATATTGACGCTCCTAACATTCGTATTTAGATCGAAGATGAGCGTAGTTACGCGTATTAAGTGCCCTCCCCGCCCCCTCATAGCTCCTCCCTGTCGGTAGTCCGGTTCCCCAGGATCAGAGTTCGTCCTTAAGCAGAGAGGTTCAATTTCAGCCATTTGTTTTGTCGAAAGGTGTGCTGTAATTAGTCGATGAGTGACATAAGTAGCTTTAATGGCCTAGGTACGTCCGGTGCGAGCGAGCTGTTCCAGATCCTGCGGGACGGACGACCGCGTACCCGCACTGAGCTGGCGGAGCAAATGGGGCTGGCGCGTTCCACCATCACGCTGCGTATCGAGGCGCTCATGGAACTCGGGCTGGTCGGCTTCGTGGACGATGCCGTCTCGACCGGGGGCCGCCCCTCCTCGCGCATCGCGTTGAAAGCCGGCAGTAAAGTTGTCCTTGGTGTGGACATCGGAGCATCCCACCTGCGTGTGGCCGTAACGGATCTCACCGGTCACCGCTTGCGCGAGACTGCACGCACCATCGAAGTATCCCAGGGTCCTGACGTGGTTCTCGAGGCCGTCGTTGAACTGGGCAGCGAACTGCTCCACGACTCCGGACGGGCGATCAGGGACCTCCTGGCCATCGGCATTGGCCTGCCCGGTCCTGTGGAGCACAGGACGGGCAGGCCCATCAATCCTCCGATCATGCCTGGCTGGAATGGCTTCGACGTTCCGGGCCACTTGCAGGCCCACTTCCACGTTCCGGTCCTCGTCGACAACGATGTGAATATCATGGCGCTGGGGGAACGCAATGTTGCATGGCCGAACGTAGACAATCTCATCTTCGTCAAAGTGGCCACCGGTATTGGCGCCGGCATTGTCTCCAGCGGCATGCTGCAGCGGGGTGCGGACGGGGTCGCCGGGGATATTGGGCATATCAGGGTGCACGACGGCACGGGTGTTCCCTGCCACTGCGGGAATAAGGATTGCCTCGAAGCTGTCGCATCGGGGCCAGCCGTCGCGTCGAAGTTGCGTGCGCTCGGCATGGAGGCCAGCACCAGCGAAGACGTGGTGCGGCTGGTCGGCGCTGGCAGTACGGAAGCCGTGCATGCGGTGCGTCAGGCGGGCAGGGACGTAGGCGAGGTTCTCTCGGCCTGTGTCAGTCTGATCAACCCGTCGGTCATCATTATTGGCGGCTCCATGGCCCTGACGGGTGAGCATTTCATTGCGGGCATCCGCGAGGTGGTCTACTCACGCACAATTCCCTTGGCGACCCAACACCTGCAGATCGTCCAGTCAAGTTCGGGGCTCGACGCGGGTGTGCTGGGCGCCAGCATGCTGGCCATTCACCATGCCATGTCACCTCAGCGAATCGATGCCATGGTTTTGGGCTTGTCCGGAGCCGCGGCCGGGTAGGTCGACGAAGTTATCCCAAGATCCGACGACTTTTGCTTGACAGACAACAAAACCCCGGATTAGTGTCAATGCCAAAGCCCGGTCGCGGCGACTCTACTTCGAGTTCGAGGCGCCGATGACCGGCCAGACTGAAAGCCAACAACACTTTCTGGCTGGGTTTCAGGCGTGACTAAAAGCGCGTGAAATCAGGGAACTCACCTCGGCGACAGCGGTCATCACATCGCTAGCTATGAGTTCCTGTCCCCATCGCGTCTGATCCTTACGACGGCAACGGTGGAGCGCGAAGCGTACGGCGAGGACGCTGTGGGTGAAGCAACCAACCGTGGGCGGCGCTGCCGCTTGGCCGTGGTCAGTCCCTGCCGCGAGCCCCGTAATCAACCTGCTGCGTTGCAGCTTCGCATGCTTCCCCTCACCAAGGCCGGTGAAGGAACGCATTCACTGCCAGGAAAGGCAAACATATGTGCTTCGGATTTAATGCCCCAGGCGCCCTTCGTCGTTCATTGGAAGAGAAGGGCGTCGATCGGCGCGGCTTCCTGAGGGGAGCAGTGGCAGCAGGCGTGGGTGTGGGCCTCGCCGGTATCGGCGGGGCCGCTGCAGTGGCCGCTCCGGCCGCCCAGGCTGCGGGCCGGCCGGTTCCCCCCGGACTCATCAGCATCCAGCTGTACACGCTCCGTTCGATCATGCGCGGCGACGGTGTGGATGCCACGCTTGCGAGCCTCGCCAACTACGGCTTCACCAAGGTTGAGCTCGCCGGTCTTTACGGCCGCACCGCCGAGGCGATGCGCTCCACCCTTGATTCACTGGGCATCAAACCCTCTTCGAGCCATGACGGAATCAGCGCCACTCCGGCCGCGCTGGAGACCAAGATCGCCAACGCGGTGACTCTCGGCCAGACCCACATCAATGTTCCTTACCTGGTTTCGAGCTCCAAAAGTGACTGGGAGCGCTGGGCTGACCAGATGAACGCGGAGGCCGCAGTCGCCCGCGAAGCCGGCCTGAAGTACGGCTATCACAACCACGCGCACGAGTTCACCACCGACCTCGGCGGCGGCCTGACACCCTGGGAAGTATTCACCGGCCGCCTCGATCCGAAACTGGTCCACCTCGAGGTAGACCTCTACTGGGCGGTGGCCGGAGGCATTGGCGTGGGTGCGGCGGATCCCGTCGGGTTCGCTATCGACACCATCCTCCAGGCTCCGCAGAAGGTTCTGCAGTACCACGTGAAGGACCGGGCCGTGGCGGGGGATTTTGCTGACCTCGGAACCGGAACAATCGACTTCGCACCCATCTTCCGGGCACACACCCCGAATGAATACATCGTCGAGAACGACCAGCCGGACGTCACGCCGCTGCAGACGGCCGAGGTGGGCTACAACTACCTGCGGACGCTCCGCTTCTAGCAGGCCCCGCTCATATTCGAAGCGAAAGCCGGGCCTGCCAGCAATCGGGGAGGCCCGGCTTTCACCATCCACGCGTGTTGTCGTGCGGCAATCGAGTCCACCATCCAGGCGGCCGGCTAGCCGCCAGGCCGCGATCACTCTGCCGTGATCACGCGGACCGGCGTTCCCTCCAGCCAGGCCTTGACGTCCTCGAACGCGCCACCGTAGAACTGCCGGTAGCTCTCGGCCGTCACGTAGCCGAGGTGCGGGGACAGCACAGTGTTGGGGGCGCTGAGCAGCGGGTGCCCCGCGGGAAGTGGTTCCTGGTCAAAAACGTCCAGGGCCGCGCCCCGGATCCAGCCCTCGTTCAAGGCCCGCACCAGGGCATCCTGGTTCACCAGCGGACCCCGCGAGGTGTTCACCAGGATGCCTTCCGGCCCCAGGAGCCGAAGTTCCTGCTCACCCACGATGTCCTCGGAACGGGGAGACAGCCGCAGGTGGAGGGACACGACGTCGGAATTCTCGAAAAGGTCCTCCTTGCTGACCTTCTGAACGCCTGCCTCGGCGGCGGCCTCATCGGTGAGATTCTGGCTCCAGGCGAGCACTTCCATGCCGAAAGCCTGCCCGTACGCCGCGATCCGCCGCCCGATCTTGCCCAGGCCCACGACGCCCAGGGTCTTGCCGGAAAGCTCCATCCCCACTGAGGTCTGCCACGTGCCGGCACGCAGCGAGTTCTCCTCGGCCGGAAGGTTGCGGGCGATCGCGAGCAGCAACGCCCAGGTCAGCTCGGGCGCGGCCGTGGGGGACCCGGGCGTGCCGCACACGGTAACGCCGAGTTCCGTTGCTGCGGCCACGTCGATGGCGGCATTGGCCATGCCGGTGGTCACCAGCAGCTTCAGCCCAGGGAGACGTTCCAGCACGGTGCGGGGGAATGGGGTCCGCTCACGCATCGCTATGACGATCTGGTAGTTGGCGAGGGCTGCTGCCAGGGCGTCCTCGGACTGGAAGGGCTCGCGGAAGACGGACGCTGTAACGCCGGCTTGTTCCAGGGCGGCCCAGTCGGCGAAACCGTGCGCCACGTCCTGGTAGTCGTCGAGGATGGCAAGCCGTTGTTGCATGTCTGTTCCTTCGTCCGAGGTGAGCGGCTTTGTACCCGCACGTTGGGGCCCGCCGGTGTGAGCTTCATCGTATGCCAGGGCGCCATGACGTTGCCTGTGGCGTCCGGGGCAATACGCCGTGATAGCAATGGACGTGATGAAATCCTATTTAGTCACCGCCGAATCCTCATGAGCGGACAGTTCCTGGCCAAAGTTCCCAAGGGCTGGATCCTCCTGGCCTGTATCGGACTGCTGGCGCTGAACCTGCGCGGGCCCTTCGTTGCCGTTGCCCCGGTGGTTGACCTGATGCAGGCCGACCTCGGATTTACCCCCGTGATGTTGGGCCTGCTGACGAGCATCCCGGTGCTGTGCTTCGCGCTCGCCGCGTCGCTGGCGTCACTGACCACGAGGAAACTCGGCGCGGAGTTCGCCGTTTCGCTGACTATCCTTGGCGTCCTGGCTGGCGTGATTGTGCGCTCGGCGGGCGGCCCGGGACCGGTGGTGGTGGGCACGGTGGTGATCGGCCTGGCCATCACGGTGGGCAATATCGCAGTGCCGTTGATTATCCGCCGCGACTTCTCCCCGATGCGCCAAGGGACCGCCATGGGTGTGTACACGGCGGCTCTGAACATCGGATCATTCCTGACATCGATGGTCACAGCGCCGCTGGCCGAGCTGGCCGGTTGGCGGGTGGCGCTGGCCGCCGTGGGCATCCTGGCCGTCATTGCCATCGTTTTCTGGACCCTCGCGGTGGGCGCGCCCACCGCGTTTGTGCCCTCCCGCACCGTGGTGGCGGGCGGGCAGGAGCACCCGGCCGTCAAGGGTTCCGGCTGGATTACCGCCGGGCTCACCGCAGGCTTCGCCGGGCAGGCGTTTTCCTACTACGCGGTGACGGCATGGCTGCCGAGCTACCTCAACGACGAACTTGGCATGTCCGCCGCAGCCGCCGGGGCAGGCTCATCGCTGTTCCAGATCTTCGCCATCGTTGGCGGCTTGGGGGTGCCGTTCGCGGCCAAATATTTCAGTACGACGACGACGGCAGTCACCGTGGGCGTGCTCTGGACGGCTGTGCCGGGCGGGCTGCTGCTGGCGCCGGAGCTGTGGTGGCTGTGGTCCACGTTCGGCGGCATCGCGCAGGGCGGCGGGATCACGCTGATCTTCATCGCCATCATCAAGCTGGCCCGGGACCAGGTGTCCGCGGGCCGGATGTCCGCCACGGTCCAGGGGCTCGGTTACTGCTTCGGGGCGGTGGCCCCGCCGCTGGTGGGCTTCGTGCACGACGCCTCGGGTTCCTGGACCCCGGCGCTGCTGGTGATCCTGGGGTCGGTGCTGATGTTCTTCGCCTGCACAACCCTGGCCGTGCGGCTGGTGCCGAAAGGACGCTGACGCGTCCCGCCGTCGTACGTTCCCTTCCTCTCCCACAGCACGCCGCCCACCACAACAGCGCGAACGGACACTTAAGCCCCCACGACCGCGCGAACGGACACTTGAGGCCCAAAATCCGAAGATTCCAGGGCCTCAAGTGTCCGTTCGCGCTGTGTGAAGGTGTTCCGTCGCCGGGCCGGCGCCCCGGATCTCGGGGGTGCCTGTTGCGAAGGGCGTGCCTGCCCGGCGGACGGAAATCTATTCAGTGGCCTGCTGCAGCCTAGGCCGCGGCGAGCTCCTCTTTGGTTGCCTTTTCGCGGGCTTCGGTGAGGTAGCGGGCGTAGGCGGGGAGGGTCAGGAAGGACGGGAAGTCCTGGCTGAGGGTGACTTCCTCGAAGATGTCGCGCGAGTCTTCGAAGCGGTCGCCGTCGAAGCGTTCCAGGCGTGCGAACTCTTCGTCGAGCAGTTCCTCGATCCACTGGTGGGTGATGATTTCGCCGCGGTCGGTGATGGCGCTGGCGAACATCCACTGCCAGATCTGGGAGCGGGAGATTTCCGCGGTGGCGGCGTCCTCCATGAGGTTGTGGATGGCAACGGCGCCGTTCCCCCGGAGCCAGGACTCGATGTAGCGGATGCCTACCTCGATGTTGTTCCGGATGCCCTGCTCGGTGATGGTGCCTTCGGTGGCGGCCACGTTGATGAGTGCGCGGTCGTCGGGGATGACGTCCTCGCGGGTGCGGTCCAGCTGGTTGGGACGCTCGCCGAGGGTGGCGTCGAACACTTCGCGGCAGACCGGCACGAGGTCCGGGTGGGCCACCCAGGAGCCGTCGAAGCCGTCGTTGGCCTCGCGGGTCTTGTCGGCACGGACCTTCTCGAACGCATTGGTGTTGGCAGCCTCGTCCTTGCGGTTGGGGACGGCGGCGGCCATTCCGCCGATGGCCATGGCGCCGCGCTTGTGGCAGGCACGGACCAGCTGTTCGGTGTAGGCGCGCATGAACGGCTGCGTCATGGTCACCTGGGCGCGGTCCGGCAGGACGAACCGGGGGCCGCGGGTACGGAAGTTCTTGATCAGGGAGAAGATGTAGTCCCAGCGGCCGGCGTTCAGGCCCGACGCGTGATCACGCAGTTCGTAGAGGATCTCCTCCATTTCGAACGCCGCGGTGATGGTCTCGATCAGCACGGTGGCGCGGATGGTGCCCTGCGGGATACCCAGCAGGTCCTGGGCGAGGATAAAGATGTCATTCCACAGCCGTGCCTCGAGGTGGTTCTCGATCTTGGGCAGGTAGAAGTACGGGCCCTTGCCCTGGGCCAGGAGGCGGCCGGCGTTGTGGAAGAAGAACAGGCCGAAGTCCACGATGCCGCCGGCCACGGGAGCGCCGTCGATGATCATGTGCTTCTCGGGCAGGTGCCAGCCCCGGGGGCGGACCACGATGGTGGGTAGCTCGCCGGCCGGGCGGAGCTTGTATTCCTTGCCCTCGGGGGACGTGAAATCGATCCGGCGTTCCAGCGCGTCGGTGAGGTTCAGCTGGCCCTTGATGACGTTCCGCCACGTGGGGGTGGAGGAGTCCTCCATGTCAGCGAGCCACACCTTCGCGCCGGAGTTCAGCGCGTTGATGGTCATTTTCTTGTCCACCGGTCCGGTGATCTCCACCCTGCGGTCCTCCAGGCCCGGGGCCGGGGGAGCGACGCGCCACGACGGGTCGTTGCGGATGTCCTCGGTTTCGCGGAGGAACCTGGGGTCCTGGCCGCCGGCGATGTCCGCCCGGCGGGTCCGGCGTGCCTGCAGCAGTTCCTGCCGGCGCTCAGCCGTGGCCCGGTGCAGCTTGGCGACAAACTCCAGTGCATCCGGAGTAAGAACCTCGTCCTGCCGGCAAATGGGCTGCGCGGTCAAAGTGATCCCGTTGATGGTGAAGCTGTCAGTGAAGGTGTTCATTTCAGTCTCCTGGTGCAGGGCCCAACTGGGTAGCAGTAAGTGTCGTTTTGAGCCTCCAAAACGACACTTAGTGCTACTTACGTGGGGAAAATTTAGTGGAACTGGCCTTCTTCGGTGGATCCCACCAGTGCCAGGGTCGATGCGTTCGGGTTGAGCGCAGTTGCAATGTCGTCGAAGTAGCCGGTGCCGACTTCGCGCTGGTGCTTGGTCGCGGTGTAGCCGCGGGACTCGGAGGCGAATTCCTTCTCCTGCAGCTCGACGTAGGCGCTCATGCCTTCACGGGCGTAACCGTGGGCGAGATCGAACATCGAGTAGTTCAGGGCGTGGAAGCCGGCCAGGGTGATGAACTGGAACGTGAAGCCCATGGCGCCGAGTTCACGCTGGAACTTGGCGATGGTGGCGTCGTCCAGGTGCTTGCGCCAGTTGAACGACGGCGAGCAGTTGTAGGAGAGCATCTGGTCCGGGAAGTCGGCCTTGACGGCCTCGGCGAACTTGCGGGCCAGCTCCAGGTCCGGGGTGCCCGTCTCCATCCAGATGAGGTCGGAGTACGGCGCGTAGGCCTTGGCGCGGGCGATGCAGGGTTCGATGCCGTTGCGGACCTTGTAGAAGCCTTCCGGGGTGCGTTCGCCGGTGACGAATTCCTGGTCGCGGGGATCGACGTCGGAGGTGATCAGGGTGGCTGCCTCGGCGTCGGTGCGGGCGATGACCACCGAGGGGGTGCCGGCGACGTCGGCGGCCAGGCGTGCGGCGTTCAGCGTGCGGACGTGCTGCTGGGTGGGGATGAGGACCTTGCCGCCGAGGTGGCCGCACTTCTTCTCCGAGGCGAGCTGGTCTTCCCAGTGCACACCTGACGCGCCGGCCTGGATCATGGATTTCATGAGCTCGTAGGCGTTCAGCGGGCCGCCGAAGCCGGCCTCGGCGTCGGCAACGATCGGCACCATCCAGTCCTCAACCGTCTGGATCCCTTCGGAGAATTCGATCTGGTCCGCACGCAGGAGGGCGTTGTTGATGCGGCGGACCACCGTGGGAACCGAGTTGGCCGGGTAGAGCGACTGGTCCGGGTAGGTGTGGCCGGAGTTGTTGGCGTCCGCGGCGACCTGCCAGCCCGAGAGGTAGATGGCGCGAAGGCCGGCCTTGACCTGCTGCACGGCCTGGTTGCCGGTCAGGGCGCCCAGGGCGTTGGTGTACCCACCGGTCTTGTGCTCTTCGGTGAGCTGCTTCCAGAGCTTCTCGGATCCGCGGCGGGCCAGCGTGTGCTCTTCGGAGACACGGCCGCGGAGCTTGACGACGTCCGAGGCCTTGTAGTCACGGGTCACACCTTCCCAGCGGGGATTGGCGGCCCACTCAAGCTCCAGGGCGGCGGCCTGCTGTTCGGGCGTCTGCTGGGTGGGCTCAAATGCTGCAGTCATCGTTGTCTCCTTGATTGAGCTCCGGGTGGTTATCCGCCGGCCGGAGCTGCTTCGTTGCAGTTCCGGCCAGCTTCCCGGTGCGGTGTTTCTTTCCGTGATTACTACTTTTCAGCACTTCACAACACTTCTCTAGGGGAAAACCATGGAAAGAAATGCACTTCTTCGCGTATGCTCAAGAAATGACGCCTGGAAGCTGGAACCGTGAAGTCGCCCTACCGCCGTCGTCCGCCGCCTCCCCGGAACTGGACGTCATCAGCCTTGGCCGCCGCGTGCGGCATCTGCGCAAGCAGGCCGGGTACACACTCGATGACCTGGGCGCCGCCGTCGGGACCGCCCCCAGCCAGTTGAGCCTGATCGAAAACGGCAAGCGGGAGCCCAAACTTTCCCTGCTGCAGGGGCTGGCCGCGGCCCTGAACGTGAGCATCGACCAGTTGCTCGGCTCCGAGCCGCCGAGCCGCCGTGCGGCCCTGGAAATTGAGCTGGAACGCTACCAGCGCGGGCCGCTGTACGAGTCCCTTAATCTGCCCAAAATCCGCATCAGCTCGCGGCTTCCGGTCGATGTGCTGGAGGCGCAGGTGGGGCTGCTGCACGAGCTCGAACGCAAGCTTAACGAGCAGGTGGCGACGCCGGAGGAAGCCCGCCGCGCGAACGGTGAGCTGCGTGCCATGATGCGTGAGCGCGGCAACTACTTCCCGGAGTATGAGGCCGAGGCCCAAAAGGTCCTGGGACTGGTGGGTTACACGGCCGGGCCGCTGAGCCAGCACGTCATCGCCGACATCGCCGAGAAGCTCGGATTCACCCTCCATCACGTGAGCGACCTGCCGCATTCCACCCGTTCAGTGACGGATTTGAAGAATCACAGAATTTACCTGACGCAGAGCCAGCGGCAGGACCACGATCCCCGATCGGTGCTGTTGCAGGCGCTGGGGCACTATGTCCTGGGGCACGAGACGCCGAAAAACTACGGCGACTTCCTCGGCCAGCGGGTGGCCACCAACTACTTCGCGGCCGCGCTCCTGCTGCCCGAGCAGGCCACCGTGGATTTCCTGCAGAAGGCCAAGGCTGCCAAGGAAATCGCGGTTGAGGACATCCGTGACGCCTTTGCCGTCTCCTACGAGACCGCCGCGCACCGCTTCACCAACCTGGCCACGAAGCACCTGGGCATCACCACCCACTTCCAGAAGACCCACAAGAGCGGCATCATCTACAAGGCCTACGAGAACGACGGCGTGACCTTCCCGATGGACCACACCGGCGCCATTGAGGGCCAGCCGTCGTGCAAGGCCTGGACCTCGCGGGCGGTGTTTGATGTGCCGGACAAGTTCAGCGCGTACAGCCAGTACACGGATACTCCGTCCGGCACGTATTGGTGCACGGCCCGGACGGAGCGATCGGCCAGCGGCGAGTTCTCCCTGAGCATCGGGGTGCCGTACCAGCACGTGAAATGGTTCCGCGGCCGGGAAACAACGGCCCGCGAAAAGTCCACGTGCCCCGACCCGAACTGCTGCAAGCGGCCCCCGGCAGCACTGGCCTCCGAGTGGGCCGGAAACGCCTGGCCGGCGGCTCGCGCCAACACGCACCTGCTGGCCGCGATGCCGCCCGGCGCGTTCCCCGGCGTGGACGAGACCGAGGTCTACTCGTTCCTGGCGGCGCACTCGGGGAGCTGACCCCAGGGCGCGCTCTCACTCGATCAGTCCAGGAATGGCAACGCGAGGCCGTTCTTCGTCCGCCACAGCCTGGCTTCCTTGATTGCCTTCTTGGCGTCTCGCCGGTGCAATTTTTCGACAGCGGAGGACCACTGTCTTTGGAGCAAGGCCCAGCGTGTGTGCGCTTCATGGTGAAATACCTGCCTGAGATTCAGGGTGAGGCGGCGTGCCGGATTCCAAGATTGTTGGGCCAGTGACTGCCTGCTTAGAATGCCGAGCACACAAGCGTGTTGAACACCGGCTACCAGCAGTGCTGCGCCCAAGGCAGGAACGTAAGGAGTCCCCAGCGCGATAGCAGTGCCGACCGCAAACAAATAGGGAACGGCTATGGCTAGCCATTTATACGTATTCGATTCTGCCGGGCGATCTTGGTTCTCTGCCTTCAAGGAAAGCACGGCAAACCCGACGGAAGCGGCCAGTCCCGTAAAACCCAGCACGGAGAGATAGATTCCCAATAGAAGGGCGAAGCCGGCGTATTTGGGATCGGCCCAGAACTCATAACCAGGATTCACCATCATCGTTAGAAAAATAGCAACGATTGTGGCAAGTGCGATGATCGTAAACCAATTTGCCGCGATGCGCAGTGGGAGGAGGCGGCTTCCTGCTGGTGAATGAAGCAGGTATCCCCACCTTTGCCCCCAAGCCTGTTCAAGACGTCCGGCCCGATGAATGACCTCGTTCATGTGCAGCTGCCTTTGAATGCCTTGAAGCCCAAAAACCGTCCGCGTGGGTCCAGCGAGAAGCAGTAACAGCCAGAGGATGACGCAGGCTCCTGCGGTTGCAGCTGCGTGCAGATTCCAGCCTGGAGCGCCCATATGGAGAATCGTCCAGGTCATGGCACGGTATGGCGCTGTTGCGGCAATCAACGTCAGGACAAATTGAACCAAGCTTCTGAAATCCAGGCGCGTCGAAAGCTGGACGGCGGCTTCCATTCCCAGTTCCTGTGGGGAGTGACGATCAAAACGATTTAATGCAAGAATCACTCCTGCTATGGCCACGAACTGAGCCATGCCGGAAGGGTCCAACGCGAGGAAGGAGAATGCGTCGACGAATACTGTCGTGAGCGCGGGGAAGCTTTGCGCGGTCAGTATCCACCTTGGGCCGGCCAGCAACAACAGAAGCATGGAGAACAGCGTCAGGCCGCCGATGAATATGACTCCCACGTCGAAGGCAATACTCTTGCGCTCGCGTCGTCCCGCGTCGTGCAGATCATTTATTGAGGGCAGCGTCCTGGATACATTCATGATTCAAGGCTAGGGAGCACCTCTGACATTGAGCTGGCCGTCACGCAGAGCACGCTTTTGGCTGGCTGCGGGGCGGGTCTGGCATGGAAAACCCCGGAAATCCACGGAAGTCGCGCATGTGCCGTGGACCAGGCGTGCCAAAAGCCTGCTGTCCGTGACGCGGCAGGGGCCACGGGGACGCCAGCGCAGCCGGACCACCCTTACCCGTGCAGCTCCCGGTACGCAGCAGCGGCGCCGGGGTGCAGAGGCAAACCGGCGGTGTTGATCAAGGATTCGGGGCTCAGGAACTGGACCCCCAGGCTGGAACGCGGAATCAGTTCCTCGGCGTGCCCCACCAACAGTTCGACGGTCCGCTTAACCGTTCGGTCATCAAGATCGCTCCGGCACAGCAGCAGGTTCGCGACGCCCACGGTCCACACGGACGGAATGCCCGCGTAGGCGCCCGCCGGGATCAGCACCCGGTCGTAGAAGACGCCGTATTTCGCCCGCAGTGCCGGCAGCAGCGGCGACAGATCCAGGAAACCCAGCCCAACGTCGTCGTTCGCGGCGGCAATGGCCGCGGTCGGCACGCCGCCTGACCAGAACAACGCGTCCACCGTTCCGTCCCGCAGTGCCGCGAGGCCCTCGTTGAGGCCGAGGCTCAGCACCGTGACGCCGCCAGCGGTGCCCGCAGTGCTGCTCAGTCCGGCAGCCTCGAGCAGCCGCGGAGTGGTCAGCGAAGTCCCCGAGCCGGGCTCGCCGACAGCCACGGTCCGGCCGGCAAGCCCGCTAATGTCCCGGATTTCGCTGTTGTGCCGGATGACGCAGTGGACGTAGTTTTCATAGACCTTTCCGACGGCGGAGAGTCCGACGGCGGGCGGCTCACCCGCCGCTGTGCTTTGGGCAGCCGAATCCGCGAGCGCGACGGCGAATGTGGCTTTGCCGGTCAGCAGATGTTCGAGGTTGTCCAGGCTGCCGCCGGTTGTCAGGGCCGTGGCTTGGCCGGCCACGCCGTGACGTTGGAGGGACGCCGCCAGCAGCTCGGCGAACTCCAGGTAGAAGCCTCCGGGCTCGCCGCCAGCCACGGTGACGGTGCCTGGGCGGTCTGAGGGCGTGCACGCACCCAGGGCCGGCAGCAGCAGCCCGGAGAACCCGGCAGCCAGGCCCGCCTTGAGGATGGTCCGCCGCGGGGGAAGCGGGGGATGCGGGGGCAGGGCCCGCGCTCCGGTCAGGCGCCCCCCGGTCAGGTCACCCACGCGGAGCCGCCTGCTCCGGCCCGGCCTGCTCCGGCCCGGCCTGCTCCGGCCCGGCAAAAAGCCCTGGCACATCCGCGGCGCGAGGAAACTCGATGCGCGCGATCAGGCCATGCGGCGAGGCCTCTGCAAGCACGAGCTGGCCACCGTTGGCGGCTGCCAGCTTGTCCACGATGGTCATGCCCAGCCCGGTGCCGGGGATCTTCCGGTGCGCAGGGGACCGCCAGAAACGGCTGGTGGCCGCTGTCCGTTCGTCCGCGGAAAGCCCGGGGCCGTCGTCGGACACTTCGATGGCCACCATGCCTTGGCGCGCGCAGGCAGCAACCGAGATCTGGGCGCCGGGAGCGTACTTGATGGCGTTGTTCAGAAGTTCGCCGACCATCTGGGCCAGTTCCGCGGCATTGCAAGCGATGTGCACGGCGGGTGCCGGCGGATCTCCCAGCCGGATCGATGCTCCGCTGCGCTGGGCGGCAGGGCCCGCCCGTTCGGCTTCTTCCTGCAGGATCGGGTAGGGATCAACGGGAGCTTGAACGTCACGCGACGGAGTTCCAATCGGGCCCCGGGCCGAGTCCTCAGTGGCCCTGTGCTCGGCGGCCGCCAGCCGCAGCACCCCGTCCAGGATCTCCTCCACACGTTCGAGCTCGGCCAGCACCCCTGCCGCAGCGTCGTGTTCCCGGGCGGTCTTCAGTTCCAGCTGCAGCAAATCGATCCTGAGCCGCAGCGCCCCCACCGGATTGCGCAGCTCGTGCGACGTGTCAGCTATCAGTTGACGCTGCGAATCGAGGCTGTGGCTAACGGTCTGCGCCATGGTGGTGAATGAACGGCTCAGTTCCCGAAGTTCTGGCGGCCCGGCCTCGGGAAGCTGACCGGTCCGGCCTGTTGCCTCAAGCTCCGTGACGGCGGCGTTCAGCCGATGTACGGGGCGCAGCACCCACTCGGTCACGCGGGCCGCACCAAGCAGGAGCACCGCGGCCAGGACCGCCGCCGCCAATGCCACGATGAGCCACCGTTCCCGCAGTTTCTGCCGGGCCGGGTCCAGGTTGACCTCGAGGACGGCTTCGCCCAGGACTTGGCTCGCGCTGCCGAAGGAGCGGGAGATCACCTCGGACGAGGGCCCGAACGGCTGCAGCGGGGTGAGCGTGGTGTCGTTGAGGTTCAAGCTCGCCCTGCCCACCGCGTCCCGGACGTCCGCCCGGTCCTCGCTCAGGCCGCCGGAACGCAGCGTGCCCTGTTGGAGGCGGATCAGGACTCCCTCCCCGTAGAGTTCGGAATACCGGTCCATCTCCGTCTGCAACTGTGTGGTTTCGCTGGCGGAAGCTGCGTCGAACGCCACCTGTGCCAGGCGGTTGAGCGACGCGGCACGGTTGATCTGGAGTTCCTGGGTTAGTTCGCGGCTGGCCGAGGTCAGGATGGCGTTGGACGTGATGATGACGATAAGTACCGCCAGGACACTCAGGATGCCCAGGACGCGCAGTTTCACGCCGGGTCCGCCTCCACCCGGTAGCCGACGCCGCGGACGTTGATGATGAAGCCCGGCAACTGGAGCTTCGCCCGCAGCCCCGTCAGGTGCACGTCAAGGGCCCGGGAGGAGGTTACGAAGGCGTCGCCCCACAGCGCGTCCAGGATCTGTTCACGGGTGACCACAGAACCGGCGTGGCTGGCCAACAGTGCCAGCAGGTCAAATTCGGTGGCCGTCAGCGGCAGCACCTCGGAGCGGAGGGCCGCCACGCGCCGCTCCAGGTCGATCTCAAGATCACCCAGCACCACACTCTGCTGCGGCGTGCCGCGATAGCGGCCGGCACGCCGCGTGACGGCTTCGATGCGGGCAAGAAGTTCCACGAGCTTCACTGGCTTGACGAGGTAGTCGTCCGCTCCGGACCGCAGGCCGAGCACCACGCTGCGTTCGTCGTCGCGCGCGGTGAGAATCAGGATGGGCACCGGCGTGACCTGGCGCAGTTTCCGCAGCACCTCCAGGCCGTCCATATCGGGAAGGCCGAGGTCCAGCAGGATCACTTCGAACTTCCGGTGGACCAGCAGGGCGTCTGCTCCGCGGGCAACCCGGGTGGGGTTGTGCCCCGCGGTCGCGACGGCGGCGGCGAGGGCGGACGCCATGGCGTCGTCGTCCTCGACGATGAGCAACTCCATTGCCTGGTTCCCTTATTCGCTGAGCGGGCAACGCAATCTGCCCGCTTTGGAGATTACCCCGTCTCCCGGCGAAACCTAAGGAAGTGTTAGGAAATGCCCTCCCACGTTGGATGTGCCTTGGATCACGCATAACTTGGATGAGGCCCTCGGCGTTTGAGGGGGACGTCAACGTCGAGGAGGAACCATGGGCAACGTAGCCATGGACAGCACGAAACAACGCCATGAATTTCTGGCGCCCAAGCCAAGGAAGGTTCAGCGATGAGCACCCAGCAGGCCGAAGTCCAGAGCGAAGCAGCACAGACCCGCCGGGCCGTGAGCAACATCCTCAAAGGTTCAGCGGGCAACCTCGTGGAGTGGTACGACCTCTACGTCTACACCGTCTTCGCCGCCTACTTCCAGTCCCACTTCTTCAACTCCACGGACGACCTCCAGGCCGGCCTGGAGGCGATGGCTGTCTTCTCGACGTCGTTCCTTATGCGCCCCATCGGCGCCTGGTTCTTCGGCCGCTATGCCGACCGCAAGGGTCGCAAGGCGGCCCTGACGCTCAGCGTGACGATCATGTCCGCCGGCTCCTTCGCGATCGCGCTCCTGCCCACCACGCAGCAGGTCGGCGTCTGGGCGTTGGTGATGCTGATTGTCATCCGCCTGATCCAGGGCTTCTCCGTGGGCGGGGAATACGGCACCAGTGCCACGTACATGTCCGAGGCCGCCACGTCCAAGCGCCGCGGCTTCTTCTCCAGCTTCCAGTACGTGACCCTGATCGGCGGCCAGATGCTGGCCCTGCTGGTTCTGGTCATCCTGCAGAACGTTATGCCCAAGGGCGATCTGACCGAGTGGGGCTGGCGCATCCCGTTCGCCATCGGCGGCGTGGCTGCGCTGGTGGTCCTGTGGCTGCGGCGTTCCATGGAGGAAACCGTCTCCGCTGAGCAGGTCGAGGCCGCCAAGAGGCCCGTCGCGGCCGGCGAAGCCCAGCCGGGCACCATGAAGCTGCTGTTCACCCAGTACTGGAAGCCCCTGCTGATCTGCATCGGCGTCACTCTCGGCGGCACCGTGGCGTTCTACACCTACACCAACTTCATCCTGAAGTTCATGAACGATACGTCCGGCATCGCCAAGACCGACACCTCGGTGATCAACTTCTGGGCGCTCTTCATCTTCATGATCCTCCAGCCCGTCTACGGCATCATCTCGGACAAGGTGGGCCGCAAGCCGCTGCTCCTATGGTTCGGCATCACCGGCGTCCTCTTCACCTGGCCGCTGCTCTCCACCCTGTCCAACACCAAGGACCCATTCACCGCGTTCCTGCTCATGATGGGCGGCCTGCTGATTGTTGGCGGCTACACTTCCATCAACGCCCTGGTGAAGGCTGAGCTGTTCCCCGCCTCCATCCGCGCCCTCGGCGTCGGCCTTGGTTACGCGATCGCCAACTCGCTCTTCGGCGGCACGGTCCCGCTGCTTGGTGCGGCCTTCCAGAAGGCCGAGCGCGTGGACCTGTTCTTCACCTACGTCACCGTGGCCATTGCCATCTCGCTGGTGGTCTACATCTTCGCCCTGAAGAACAAGAAGGCCACCCACCTGGACCGCGAACAGGGCGATGCCTGGAACCGCCCGGCCAAGGACGACGACAAGGACAAGGACCTCATCAACGTCTAGCGCTGGGGCAGGCTCCGGAGAGCGGACGACGGCGGGTGGCCACCCGCCGTCGTACGCCCACCACCCGCGCCGCCCCGCACCCTGGACCCGGGTTTTCTTGCGTTAAGTGAGAGAGCGTTTGGATGAGACCAAAATGAGTGCAAAGCGTGACCGTTCAGGCATCGTCTCGCGCCGCCGTCGCTGGTTCACTGGGAGCAGGCGGATTCCCGCCTTTGTGTGCCGGGGGAGGCGACAGTGGTGTTTCGTTTTCAGCGGGCGGTGGCCTTGGGTGCGGTGCTGGGACTGGCAGCATGTGCGGCCCCGGCCCCCGCGCCTCCGGAATTGGTCAAGGCCGACGGCGTCGAGCGGGTTTCGGTGGACCGCGCGGCTTATTCCGCTGAACTGCGCTCCTTCCGGTCATCCGCTTTCGGGCTCGGCGAGGCCCTGCTGGCGGACGGCGGCGACGGCGCCAACGGGAACGTCGTGTCCTCGCCCGGGAGCCTGCTGATTGCCCTCGCGATGCTTCGCTCTGGCGCGTCGGGCGAGACCGCGGCGGAGATGGACAGCGTCCTGGGACTCCCCGCAGAGAATCGCGACGAGGCCATGAACGCGGTCCTCAGTTCGCTGGAGAAGTTCGACGGCGACCCAGGCGCAGTGGATGAGGACAACCCGCCGCGGAAACCGGTCATGCACGCCGCCAACGGGTTGTTCGTGGACAAGGGTGTGCCCACCGGCGAGTCCTTCCTGGACACTCTTGCCCGGCACTACGGAACCGGCGTGTATCCCGTGGACTTTAGCGATGAGGGTGCAACGAAGCCCGCCATCGATGCCTGGGTCAACAGGAACACGGGTGGCCGGATCAAGGAAGCCCCGGCAGAGTACGACCGCCGGAACACCTTCAGCCTCCTCAATTCCCTGTATTTTGCCTCCGCCTGGAGCGCGCCGTTTGACCCGAATGCTACCTCGGACCTGCCGTTCACCACAGCCGCCGGTGAGGAAATCGACGCGCCTGCCATGCATAACGAGCTCAAGATGAAGTACGCGGAAGGTGCCGGCTGGCAGGGTGTGGACCTGCCCTACGCCGACGGTTTTGTTATGCGGTTGGTTCTGCCGGGGGCCGGAACCGACGCCGGTTCGCGGCCAGCCTCCGCGGCCTTCGGCGCAGCCACGCTCACGGAAATCGCTGACGCCTTCGACACCGCCGCGCCGGAGACGGTGCAGATCCAGTTGCCACGCTGGGACCACAAGTGCAGTTTTGACCTGCGGAAGGTGTTTGAGTCACTGGGCCTCGAGAAGATGCTCGACACCACGGTGGACTTCAACAACATCCAGCCCAAGATGGCGATCACCCAGGCCGCGCAGGCCGCCAACATCACAGTGGCCGAAAAGGGCACGATTGCCGCCGCGGTGACCCAGATCAACGGAGCTGTCACCAGCGCTCCGCCGCAGCCCGAGCGGGTCATTAGCTTCGACCGGCCGTTCCACTACCAGATCGTGCATGTGGAAACGGGCCTGCCGCTGTTTATGGGGAAGGTCGCCGACCCGCGCTCGTGACCGTGGGTTCCCAGGACTGAGACTAACTATCTGGTCTTGCGGGAATTGCGGCGGCGCAGCAGGGCGCCGTACCCGGCAAAAAGGCGCGGGAGGACGAGGTAGACGGCAACCGGAACCACCACGAGCGTCAGGACCAGGGCACGGAGCACCAGGTGCCAGCCCTCGGTCAGGGGTGCCACCACCATCATGCCCACGGCCACCAACGGAAAGATGGCCAGCCACGTGATGACGGCGCGCACGTGGATGGACGGCGCGGGCGGCACCGGTCCGTGAGAAGTGACCGGAGCCTGAGTAGGGGCGGCTGGCGCGGGAGCAGTTGCTGTGGGTCTGAGGGTGCTATTCATGGCTAACTCCAACTAGTTAGTTGCTTTTGATGAAAGCGAGACTAGTACGGGCTCCTCAAAAGTGCAACTACCTAGTTGGAAACGGGTAGAATGGCGACATGGCCTGGAACACTGAGCGCACCAAAGCCCTGCTGCTGACTGCTGCCACCGAGGAGTTCAGCGACAAGGGCCTTGCCGGGGCCCGGGTGGACCGTATTGCGGCGGCGGCGGGCGTCAACAAGGAACGCATCTACCAGTACTTCGGCAAGAAGGACGAGCTGTTCGACGCCGTCCTGGCCGCTGAACTGGTGCGGGTGATGTCCGAGGTCCCCATCGAAGGTCATGGCGCGGCGTCCATCGGAGAGTACGCCGGCAGGCTTTTTGACCGTCACACAAAAGGCGGTGCCCTGGCCCGGCTGCTGTTCTGGGAAGGCCTGGAGCGCGGGAGAAACACCGTGGACCGGGCAACACGTGCTGACCACTGCGCTGCAAAAGTGGACCAGATCCAGAAGGTTCTGCCCGGAATCGACCGCACGGATGCCGCCGACCTGGTCCTCACCATCGTGACCCTGTGCGACGGCTGGACGGTGCTGCCCCAGATCGACGCACTTTTGGCGGGCTCTGCTCCGGACCGCGCGGACCGCCGTCGGGCCTTCATTGTGCGGACGGCGACTCTAGTAGCCGACGACTTGCTTGCAGAGGCCCGGCTGGAAAAGGCGCCGCTGGAAGACTCAAGAAGCTAGCGCGGGCCACCCTGCCAGAGGGCGTCGAACGGCGCGCCGGAGGCCACGCGGTTGCGGATGCCCGCGGTGACGAAGTCCTTGGCGGCCCGGGCAGCCTCCAGTGGCGTGGCGCCCTTGGCCAGCTCGGCCGTCACCGCCGCGGCGAGGGAGCAGCCGGCGCCGGACACGGCCACCTCGCCCACCTTGGGAGCGCTGAGGATTTCGAGGGTCTCGCCGTCGTAGTAAACGTCGACGGCGTCCGGGCCTGCCAGCCGCACGCCGCCCTTGGCCAGCACCGCGGCGCCGCTGAGCTCGTGGATGCGGACTGCTGCGGCTTTCAGGGATTCGACGTCGGTGATCGCCAGGCCGGACAGCGATTCGGCTTCGAAGTGGTTGGGTGTCACAAATGTGGCCAGCGGGAGGATCTGCGCCTTCAGGGCCTGGTCCGTGTCCAGTGCGTGGCCCGGCTCCTGGCCCTTGCAGATCAGCACCGGATCCAGCACTACATTGCGGAACCGGCCCGTTTCCAGCGCCGCGGCGACCGTGCTGATGGTGGCTGGGCTGCCCAGCATGCCGATTTTCACGGTGTCCAGGACCGGCCGGCCTGGAGCCGACGGCTCGCCCGTGGTGACGCCCGACGCCGGACCATAGGCCGCCGTCGTGGCTTCCAACTGGTCCGCAACGACCTGCTGGTCCACGGGCACAAAGCGGTGGTTCCAGTTGTCGCTGGGATCGAAGGAGACGATGCAGGTCAGGTTGGCGATGCCAAACACGCCGAGCTCCTGGAACGTCTTCAGATCCGCCTGGGCCCCGGCGCCACCCGTGGCTTCGGACCCCGCAATTGTCAGGACGACGGCGGGAGCGGACACGGGGGACTGGAGGGCAGCTGAAGCTAAAGTCATGGCACTATCCTGCCATCCGGCGTCGGGCCCTATTGTTCAGTGGGAGAATGTCGTGACAGTGCTAATACAGCCGGCGTCCCGCGCAACTTTCGTTGCGCGAACCGTACGCCGAGCGAACCACTACGAATGGAATCCCCCATGCCTTCCCCCTCAGGCCCTGACGCCCAGCCCATCGCCGACTCCGCCCGGACGGCGCCGAAATTCGCATCAATCGGTTCGCCGCACTTCGGCATCATGCTGGCGTTTATGGCCGTGGTGCTGATCCTGTCCAACATCGGGGCGTCCAAGGGCGTCGCGATCGGTCCGATCATCACGGACGGCGGGTTTTTCCTGTTCCCGCTCGCCTACATCCTGGGCGACGTCATCAGCGAGGTCTACGGTTTCAAGGTGGCGCGCAAGGCCATTTTCACCACCTTCGCACTGTCCGTCTTCGCCTCTGTTTGCTACTGGGTGATCATCGCCCTGCCCGGCTTTGATGACGAGTTCGGCACGTCCAAGCAGGCCGCCCTTGAGGGGGCCCTTGGTCCGGTGCCGCAGATTGTGCTCGCCTCGCTGTTGGCATTCCTGGCCGGCCAGACCATCAACTCGTGGATCCTGGTGAAGATGAAGGCCCGCTCCGGGGAGAAGTCACTCTGGGCGCGGCTGATGGGTTCCTCAGGCGCGGGCGAGTTCGTGGACACCCTGATTTTCTGCAGCATCGCCGCCTCCGTCATCGGCATCACGGACTTCGGCATGTTCCTGAACTACGTGGTGGTGGGCTTTGTTTACAAGACACTCGTGGAGTTCCTGTTTGTGCCGGTGACCTCCCTCGTGATCGGCTGGATCAAGAAGCGCGAACCAAGCTACGGGGTCTAGGCGGCCACCCCCGGGCCGGCGCTTAGCGGTAGTACTGCGCCAGGGTCTCGGCCTTGAACTCGAAGAAGGTCCCGGCTTCGATGGCCAGCCGGGCGTCGTCCACCATCTTCACTACGAAGCGCTCGTTGTGGATGGAGATCAGGGTGGCGGAGAGCATTTCCTTGGCCTTGAACAGGTGGTGGATGTATGCCCGCGAGTAGTTGGCGCAGGCGTAGCAGTCGCAGCCGTCCTGGAGCGGGCCGAAGTCGCGCTTGTACTTGGCGCCGGAGAGGTTGAAGCGGCCGGCTGGCGTGTAGAACGCGGAGTTACGGGCCACCCGCGTGGGGGAGACGCAGTCGAAGGTGTCCGCGCCGTTCTCGATGGCCGTGAAGATATCTTCCGGCTCGGAGATGCCCAGCAGGTGCCGCGGTTTGTCCTCCGGCAGTTCCTCGTTGCACCAGCGGACAATCGTGCCCAGGTTCTGCTTCTCCAGCGCGCCGCCGATGCCGTAGCCGTCGAAGTCCATGGCGCCAAGGTCCCGGCAGGCCTTCCGGCGCAGGTCCTCATACTGGGCACCCTGGATCACGCCAAAGAGGGCCTGGTACGGCTTCCCCACCCGCTCGGCGGTCAGCCGGAAATGCTCCTCCAGGCAGCGCAGGGCCCACAACCGCGTGCGCTCCAGCGATTCCTCCTGGTAGCCGCGGGAGTTCTGCAGCGTGGTCAGCTCGTCGAAGGCGAACGTGATGTCCGCGCCGATCTGGTGCTGGACCTGCATGGAAATTTCGGGGGAGAAACGGTGGCGGTCGCCGTTGAGATGCGATTTGAACCAGACACCGTCGTCGTCAATATGTGCCAGGCGTTCCTTGCCCGGAGCAACGGCGTCGTCCGGCCCGGAGGTGTCCACCGACTTCATGTCGATGACCTTCTTGAACCCGGACCCCAGGCTCATCACCTGGAACCCGCCGGAGTCCGTGAACGTCGGCCCGGACCAGTTCATAAACGCGCCCAGCCCGCCGGCCTCGTCCAGGATGTCCGCCCCGGGCTGGAGGTATAGGTGGTAGGCGTTGGCCAGGAGCGCCTGCGCACCGAGGGCCGCCATGGATTCCGGCAGGACGGACTTCACCGTGGCCTTGGTCCCGACGGCGATGAACGCCGGGGTGCGGATCTCGCCATGCGGAGTGGTGATGGTCCCCGTGCGGCCCAGGAATTCGCCGCCGTTGGCAGCTGCCTGCGAAGCCGACGGCGCACAGCTGTCAGCAAGCCGGGTGCCAACGGTGAACGAGAACTGCGACTGGTCGGCTGCAGCGGCGGAGCCGGCCGCCGGTGCGACGGGATCAGCTGTGGCGGCCGAAACGGAGACGGATGGCGCGGGGGCGGGGTTGGCTGGCACGGTTCCAGTGTGCCAGCAAACGCCCCCAATCCTTCAGTGGGCCGCTTCCGATGTGGGGTAGTTCTCAGCCCGCCAGCTGTCCCAGAGCGAATTGATGGACTCCATTTTGTGGGCACCCAGATCGAACGTCGAGGCGATCACCATGGCGCCCCCGTGGGGCCTCACACCTTCAATGACGGGCTGGTCCGCCACGATCAGCAGGCCGTCGCCGTGCTCTGCATAGCTGTGGACGGTAAGCCCCACCTGGTGGTTGCTGCGGAACCAGACCTTCCCGGTGATCTCCTCCCCTGTGGACAGCGTCAGCCCGTACGTCTCGCCCGGCGCAGGCACGTCCGACAAGCCCAGCTTTTCGATGGCGGAAGCCGGCTCGTTGGGAAATTCGAAGAACAACGTGTGCCGCTTGCCGTGCGGGTGGTGTTCCAGCGCGAAGCGGAGTTGCTGCAGGAACGTCAGCCAGCCTTGCGTGATGTCCTCGTCCCAGGCCGCCCACTCAGAGTTGTGGTCCAGGGCTGCCCGCGTGACACTGACCAGCGTCCCGGCGGACACCGGTTTCAGGTCGAAAACGTCGCCGCCATTGGTGGTTAGGCTGGTGTGGTCCGGGGCTTCAACCACGTTGCTGCTGAAGTAGATCCCGTCAATCTCACCTGCCAGTTCATCGGCCTCCCAGCCATGCCACTGGGCCACTTTGGCCGGTTCACGCAGCATGGTCCAGACCTGCGGCGCGTCAGCATTTATCACCACGCTCAGATTGTTCGTCATAGCCCGAATCTACAACGCGGGCGCAACCCCGGGTAGGGGGCAATTCCCCCACCCCGACGGCTTAGGCCCGGACGGCCTCGAGTTCGTTGCTGATCCGGCGCTGGAGTTCGCCGACGCCGATCGTCTCAGACCCGCCGTGTGCGCGCAGGAACAGCAGGGATTCGAGGCGCAGCAGCCGCCACTCCCGCTCGGCCTCGTGGTTGGAGTTGTCGATCGAGCGGAAGATCTCTTTGTCGTACAGGTTGGGTTCGTTCAGCGAACGCTGGCGCACCTTGGCGTTCATCCGCGCCTTGAACGGGTCCGTTTCCTGGTTTTCCGGCAAACGCAGCAGCTTTTCATAGACTTCGGCGCGCTCCTCCTGCCGGTCCTGGCGGCAGATGAAGCTGGACAACGCCAGCGACGCCTCCACGGACGCCCAGCGGCCCGGGTTGCCGTCGAACGGGAGGACGTTGAGCAGGTCCGCCACGGTGAGCGCCCCGTCCGGATCCTTGAGCGTGATGAACAGCTCGTGGGCCAGGTCGCTGAGGTCCTTGAGGCAGCTGCCGGACTTGAAGTTGATGCCCTTGGCCAGCTTGTCCGCCAGCAGCAGCACCCCAACGGCGTCCGGGTGGGCTTCCGCGGCAGCCTCCACCACCGCTTCGGGTGTGCCCTGCGGCGCCGGAATCCGCGCCAGTTCTTCCGCGGACGGGCCGCTCATCGCGGGCGGGATGGCCGGCAGGGGAGGTGCGACGACGGCGGGAGCCGCCGGGGCTATCTCCGCTTCGCGTGTGTGCTGGGGCTGTTCGGCAGGGGGTTGCGCCGCGACCGGAAGCTGCGTGACGGCGTCGGGCGTTGTGTCCTGAACGGGGGTGTCCTGAACTGTGGTGTCCGGAACCGTGATGACCCGGATTGTTGTGTCCAGGATCTTTACGGTGGAGCCGGCTGCGATGCGGAGGGTGCCGCCGCCGGTGAGGTTTGCCAGGACTACCGCAGGGGTCCCGAAATCATCCGGTTCAAACTCCACGTGCTGGATTTCGGCGGTGCGTTCACCGTCGGGGAGGAGGAGCTGATCGCCGGTGGTCAGAGATCCAGCCTGCTGTTCGCTGTAGTGCCTGGCGGCTGGGTTTTCGGTCATGGGAGTCCTTAAGTTCTCTTGCGGTCCGCCCTACAGTCTACAAAGCGGGGCCCCGGAAGTCGGGGACGCCGGGGAACCCGCGGGCGTCAGTTACCCACACCCGCAAAGGCCAGCGCCTGGCGGACCAGGGCGCCGCGGCCGCCGCTGAATTCGAGCTGGACGTCGGCGCTGAGCACTTCCGCGGGAGTCATCCAAGTCAGTTCAAGGGCATCCTGGCGGGGCTCGCATTCGCCCGTCACAGGGATGACGTACGCCAGGGACACGGCGTGTTGGCGGTCGTCGGTGAAGCCGGTCTGGGACGGGGCCGGGAAGTATTCGGCCACCGTGAAGGGGACCGGACTGATGGGGAGCTGCGGAAAGGCGAGCGGCCCCAGGTCCTTTTCCATATGGCGCAGGAGGGCAGCGCGGATGGTCTCCCGGTAGATCACGCGGCCCGAAACCAGCGACCGGATCATGTTCCCGTCCTCATCGGCCTGGAGCAGCGTGCCAACCTCGTTCACAAAACCCAGCGGATCCAGCCTGACCGGCACGGCCTCCACATAGATCATGGGGAGCCTCCCGCGGGCCTCAAAGAGGTCTTCTTCGGAGAGCCAGCCGGGATTGGGGTCAGGAGTGCGAACGTTCATGGTTAAGTTCTACCCCATCGGACGGCCGCGGACCGCTGAGGGGTCAGCTATCAGCGTAAAGCGTCGCCCAAAGCGCCGGAATCTCACCCCCGGCCGGCCCACCCCCGGTTCAGCCCATGGCCGGACCGGGCTCACCTCAGGAGCGGATCACTCGGCGGCGAGGCGCTGCGAGATCCAAAGAGTGGGCGGGACATGCGGGGCGGTTGTGGCTGCGGCAGCATCGGCGGTACCTGCGCTGCCTGCGGCGTCGGGGTTGGCCACGTGCAGGGTCCGGCCGAAGGCTTCCTCGGTTTCGCTGACGTCCAGCCCAGCGGAGGTGAGCCGGTCCCGCAAGGCGCCCAGATCGCCGTCGTACTCAAATCCCAGGCCGGACCGCGGTGGCCCGGATGCCGGCCGCACCATCAGGACCCCGCCGTTCTTGGCGGTAAAGTCGGCGGTTTCGTCGGCGTCGGGGACAGGGCGGAACCTGGCGCCGATGTCCTGCAGAGTCACGGCGGCGGCGCCGGGATCCTCCGTAAACCAGACCCCGACGACGGCCAGGGCCGGATCAGCGTCAGCCGAGTTAGGCTCCCGTGCACCTTTGTCCGCCAGGAAGCTGAAGCCGTCCCGGCCGGTGATGCGGCAGGACTCGCCGTGGTCGGCGGCGATGAGCTCGGCGACCGTGTTCCCCGATTTCTCCGCGGCCAGGGCGGTGCGCCGGGCGAATTCCGCCAGATCGCCCACCTCCACGCCCAAGGCAGTGGTGCCGTCGTCCGTGGCGCCGGCGTCGGCCACATGCAGGGCCAGCCGGCCTGAGCCGGCGTCGAACTCCCGCCATGGGCCGTCATCAACGGTCTTGGCCAGGCCCAGGGCAGCCAGGAGCTGTTCCCAACTGTCTGGCTGGGAGGTGAAATGGACGGGTCTGACACGCAGCATGGGTTCCTCCTCGAAACCAGGACAGGTCGGCTACCGCCATCATGCCACTTCCTGCAGAAGGCGGGCAGAATAGGGCCATGGCCATTGAACTCGAGGAACTGCTGGTAGCGGACGCGGCGGAGTGGCGGCTGTGGCTGGAACAGCACCATGCCACCAGCCCTGGCGTGTGGCTGGTGCTGCACAAGAAGGGCGGCAACACCACTGAACTGGACTACGAAGCGGCGTTGCAGGAGGCGCTGTGCTTTGGGTGGATCGACGGTCAGGGCAAAAGGCGCGACGATGACAGCTCCTTCCAGCGGATGACCCGCCGCGGCCCGAAGAGCGTCTGGTCCGCGCGGAATGTGGACCGCATCGGGAAGCTCGAGGCTGCCGGCCGGATGACTGCAGCCGGCCGCGCGGCGGTCGACGCCGCCAAAGCTGACGGGCGCTGGGAAGCGGCCTATGTGGGGCAGGCGACGGCGGAAGTTCCGCCGGATCTGGCCGCCGCCATCGCTGCCGTCCCCGCGGCCCAGGCCATGTTCGACGTCCTCACCTCCGTGAACCGGTATGCCCTGATTTACCGGACGAATTCCGTGAAACAGGCGTCCACGCGGGAACGGAAAATCGCCGGCTTTGTGGAGATGTTGGCCCGGGGCGAGGCACCGTATCCGCAGAAGAAGAAGCCCGCCGGAGATTAGTAGCGGCGGATTTCGATGGCTCAATCACAGGCGGAGTCCAGTGGGAAGGCGACGGCTTCGCCCACTACGCGCAGGCAGAGTTCCATTCCCGGCCGGGCAATGGAGGCGTTCCAGTGCCGGATGGTGATGACTTCGCCGCCGCCGGGGTAGCGGTGGTCGGTGCGGTCGGCCAGTTCGGGTGGCACAGAGAGTTTGAGGCGCACTGTGGTTTCCGGGCCGAAGTAGTCGGTGTCCACCACCACGCCGCGGATGGGTCCATCCTCGGCAATGCGGATCTGCTCAGGACGCAGCATCAGCTGCACCCGGCCCTGGGCTGGCGGGCGGCGAACAGGAATTCCGCCAAGCGAGCACGTGGCCAGCGAGCCTTCCATCCAGGCGTCCAGGATGACGGCGTCGCCCAGGAACTCCGCGGTGGCACGGTCGGCGGGGCGGGTGTAAACCACAAACGGGTTGCCGATCTGGGCCAGCTTGCCGCCGCGCATCACGGCCACCTGGTCCGCAAAGGACAGCGCCTCGGCCTGGTCATGGGTGACCAGGATGGTGGTGACGCCGGCCTTGTTGAGAACCTTGGCCACGGCCCGCCGCGTTGCCACGCGCAGGCCGGCGTCGAGGGCCGAAAAGGGCTCGTCCAGCAGCATCAGTTCGGGTTCGCGGGCCAGCGCACGGGCCAGGGCCACACGCTGCTGTTGCCCGCCGGAGAGCTGATGTGGCCGCCGCTTGGCCATGCAGGCGTCCAGGGAGACCATGTCCAGCAGCTCGCTGATGCGGCCCGCGGCCCCGCGGCGGCCACCCGCGAGCATGGCCGTGTCGAGGCCGAACGCGATGTTTTGCCCCACTGTCAGGTGCGGGAAAAGCGCCCCGTCCTGGGCCACGTACCCCACGTGGCGTTTGTGCGCGGGCAGCCACACGCCGTCGCCCGCCACCTTGGTGCCGTTGAGCGAGATGCTGCCGGTGGCGGGGTGTTCAAAGCCGGCGATCAGCCGCAGGAGAGTGGTCTTGCCTGAGCCGGAGGGCCCCACGATGGCGGTGGTGCCGCCCTTGGCCACGGACAGGTTGACGCCTTTGAGGACAGCCTGGGACGCAAAATTCTTCGTGATGTCGGTGATCTGCAGGTGGCTGTTGGTGGAGGGCGCCACGGACGGCGCGATCCGCGGTTCCGGAAGCCTGGAGGGGGATTGTTCGGTCACTGTCCGGCCACTTTCTTGGACTGCTGGAAGAGAAGGTAGGTCATGGGCGCCGAGAGCAGGATCATCAGCAGGGCATACGGGGCGGCGCCGGCGTAATCGATCTCGCTGCTCTTGCTCCAGAACGCGCTGGCCAGGGTTCTTGTCCCGTTGGGGGAGAGCAGCAGCGTAGCGGTCAGTTCGGTTACGACGGCGAGGAACACCAGCGCTGCGCCGCCGGCGGCGGCGGGAGCCGTGAGGCGCAACGTGATCTTCAGGAAGGCATTGAACGGAGACCGGCCCAGGGCGCGGGCCGCTTCGTCCAGCTCCTTGGGGGCCTGTGCCAGCCCGGCGCGGATGTTCACTAACGCGCGCGGAATGAACAGCAGCACGTACGCGGCCACCAGCAGCCCGGTGGTCTGGTAGATGTCCGGGGCAACGTTGATGGCCACGGTGACGAAGGCCAGACCCACCACAATGCCGGGCATGGAACTGGTGATGTAGTTGGAGAGCTCCAGGGACTTGCTGAACCACCCCGGATGCCGGACGGCCAGGTAAGCCATGGGGAAGGCGACGACGGTCGCGGCCACTGCGCCGGCAAGGCCCAGTCCCAGCGTCTGCAGCAGCGCGGGGACAAACTCCTCCACGTCCCAGATCTCGGCGCCGCCGGCCACGATCCAGCGGATCACAAACCACAGGGGCAAGCCGAACGCCAGGCCAGTGAGCGCCAGCAGTCCGAGCTGGGCAGGAATCTGGTAGCGGTGCAGGGGTAGCCGCAGGGGCTTGGACTGGGCGCCGGAGCCGATCCGTGCGTAGCGGGCCGTGCCGCGGCTCCGGACCTCCAGTACCAGGAGGATCAGGCAGAAGAGCACGAGGACGCTCGCCAGCATGTTTCCGGCCGTGCCGTTGAACGTGGAAGCGTACTGCTGCATGATCGCCGTCGTAAACGTCTCAAACCGGATCATCGCGAAGGCGCCGTACTCGGCCAGCAGGTGCAGGCCCACCAGCAGGCCGCCGCCGGTGACGGCGATGCGCAACTGGGGCAGCACCACACGGAAGAAGACGTGCCACGGGCCCAGACCCAGGGACGCAGCCGACTGCTCGATCGCCGGATCCAGCCGGCTGAGCGTGGCCGCGGTCGGAATGTAGACCAGCGGGAAGTAGGACAGCGTGGCGATCAGCGCGCCGGACCAGACGCCTTCCAGGGAGGGAATGGCGGACACCCAGGCGTAGCTGTTCACAAACGCGGGAATGGCCAGCGGCGCCGCCAGGAGCACGGCCCACCACTTGTGGCCCCGCAGCTTGGTGCGTTCCACAAGCCACGCGCCGCCCACGCCCACCACCAGGGTTGCGGGCACGACGATGAGCATCAGCAGGAGGGTGTTGACCAGCAACTCGCCCACCCGGGGGCGGAAGATCAGCTCAATGCTGGCATCCCAGCCAGTGACCGCCGTCATGTAGATGACATAGCCCAGTGGGATGAGGGCGAACAGAGCCAGCAGCGTGGCCAGGAGCGCAACCACCAATGGCGGGCGAGGGCTATTGCCCTTGCCCGCCATCGTTGTAGCCGCCTTGGCGGTTAATTCTGGGGTTGAAACCAAAGGTTAGAGCAGACCGGCCTTGGTCATCAGCTCCGTGACCTTCTTGGAGTTCAGCTTGGAGGAGTCAACTGTCGGTGCCTGCAGTTCGGCCAGCGGAACCAACTTGTCGTTGGATGCCACGCCGGCGCCGACGGTGTACTCGAAGTCCTTGCCCGTCTGCAGCTGCTCCTGGCCCTTCTTGCCCGTGATGAAGGCGAGGAACGCGTCGGCAGCGGCCTTGTTCTTGGAGGACTTCAGCACGCCACCGCCGGATACGGAGACAAACGCGCCCGGATCCTGGTTCTTGAAGTAGTGGCTGGCCACGTTGTTGGAGTTCTCGCCGGTCTTGGCCTGGTCACCGAAGTAGTAGTAGTGGTAAATTACGCCACCTTCGATTTCACCGGCGTTGACAGCCTTCATGACCGCACCGTTGCCCTGGTAGCCCTTGAAGTTTTCCTTCATGGCCGTGAGCCACTTCTCGGTTTCGGCCTCGCCCTTAAGTTCAAGGTAGGCGGAAACGATCGCCTGGAAGTCGGCGCCGGACGGCGATGCGCCCCAGCGGCTCTTCCACTCGGGACCGGCCAGGTCAGCGAGGGACTTGGGCAGCTTGTCTTCGGTGAGCTTTTCCTTGTTGTACACAAACACGGTGGAGCGGGCTGCGACGCCGGTCCACTTGTTGGTGGACGGGCGGTACTCGGCCGGGACGTTGTTCTTGACCTCGTCAGTGAGATCAGCGAACAGGCCAGCGTTTTCCACCTGGGTCATAGCGGGGGAGTTTTCGGTGATGAAGACGTCAGCCGGGGACTTGTCGCCCTCCTGGATGATCTGGTTGGACATCTCGGTGTCCTTCCCCTGGCGCAGGGTCACCTTGACGCCGGTCTCCTTGCTGAACTCTTCAACCCAGGCTTTGGTCATGGATTCGTGCTGGGCGTTGTAGACCGTGATCTCGCCGGAAACCTTAGCGTCCGCGGACGGGGAGACGGTGGCTGCCGGGGTGGTGCTGCCGCCGCAGGCGGTCAGTCCGAGGGCTGCGGTGGCGGCGAGTGCGATGCCGGCCAGAGCGCTGTTGCGGATCTTCATTGAGTGCTACTTTCTGGGGAAAAAGTCTGGCGGACCGTCGGTCCTGGCGAGCCTGGAGTTAGGGTTGGCTCACTCGTGAAACTGTAGGTTAGCCATACCTAAGACACCAAGCGGCACGGCCCAGAAGTGATTAGGATCACATGCATTACCCAACTGTTGCGTGACCTAATTGGTCTGCGGTTTTTGCTGGATGGCCGCGGCGGCTTCCAGCGCCATCCAGGCCTGCAACTGGGTGGAAAGTTCGACGGCGGCACCAGGCGGGTAGGTGGTGTCCGCCGGTTGCGCCGCGTGGATGGAGAACAGGACGTACCCTGCGGCCGCTGATGTCGCCCCGCGGCCGGCCGGCCGGCGGCCCGCCCAGAAGGCTTCGGCAGTAGCTGTCACGAGCTCCTTCGCGGTGTTCCGGGTGGACTCCGGGAGCCGGGCATCGACGGCCGCGAGTGCCAGGTACCGGCAGAGAATCCCGGTGAAGAGTCCGCCGTCGCCCGTTCCATCGCAGCGGAGGATGCGCTGCCCCGGTACGGTGAGCCGGTTGGCGACCGCGTCCACCAGTGCCGCGGCCCTGGCGAGGTTCGCCTCGCCGCCGAGCTCCAGCAAGGCTCCCAGCACCGGGCCCTGGTTGTAGGTGTAGACGTTGTCGTCCACCACAACGTCGCCGGCTGAGTTCAGGCGCGCGCCATCGAGGTAGAGGCCCTGTGACTCATCAAAGAGCACGGCATTAAGCCAGTCCACCAGCCGCTGGGCTTTGGCCGGCTGGCCTGTGCGGGCGTAGTAGAGCGCCACGGGGGCGGTGGCGGGGGTGTTCTTGAAGTCGCGCTTTTTGCTCCAGAAGGTCCCGCCGCCCAGGTCATCGGTGGAGGCGGAATCGAACTGCAGGGTCAGGGTCTTGCGGACCCTGGCGTTGCGGCGGCGTCCGGGTTTGCGCGTCTCCTCGGCAAGGCTTTGCAGCCGGTGCGTCGCCAGCGCCAGCCAGGCCATGTCGTCGTAGTAGTTGTTGACGAAGGTGAAGGCGTTGCGCAGCCGGATGCCCGTGACCAGCCTGGACGCGAGCCTGCCGGCGCTGGGGTGGTGCGGGCCGTTGAACCTTGCCGCGGGGGTGGCTCCGTTGCCCAGTTCGCGGCGCCCGGCGTCCACCAGGCAGTCCACGTAGTGCGCCTGCCACCAGTAATGCCAGGGGTGGAGGAGGTTCTTCAGGTGTTTTGTCGGCCATTGCACGGCGGCCAGGTGGGCTCCCGGCAGGAACAGCAGCCGCCGGCCGAAGAGTCCGGTGACGGAGCGGGCTGCCACGTTGGCCCGGTCCTGCCAGTCGGCGGGTTCGGCATCCGGCATGGTCATCCGTTCAGCCTAGTGGGTGCGGCCCGCAGGATTTTCAGTTAACATGCACTAACTAATGTTCCGCGCCGGTCTTATGGTGTGGGGGCCGCATCAAGGAGGATGTATGGACGTCTTGGGTACTGTCGCGCTGATTACGGGTGGGGCTTCCGGGCTGGGCGCTGCCACAGCGAAGCGCCTGTTCGACGCCGGCGCCTCGGTGGTGCTGATCGACCTGCCGTCCTCTGCCGGGGCGGCCTACGCCGCCGAGCTCAACGCCTCAGCGCTGAACGCCGCCGGCGGTTCGGGGGCACAAGCGGCCTTTGTCCCCGCGGACGTCACCAGCGAAGCTGAGGTGCAGGCCGCCGTCGACACTGCCGTGGCGCTGGGACCCCTGCGCATTGTTGTGAACTGCGCCGGCGTCGCCACGCCGGGCAAAGTCCTGGGCAGGGACGGCGTCCTTCCGCTGGACACGTTCAACCGCGTCATCCAGGTCAACCTCATCGGGACGTTCAACGTGCTGCGCCTGGCCGCCGCGGCCATGGTATCCACCGAACTGATCAGTACTGAGCTCGGCGGCCCCGAGCGCGGCGTCATCATCAACACTGCCTCCGTGGCAGCTTTCGACGGGCAGATCGGCCAGCCGGCGTATGCCGCTTCCAAGGGCGCCGTCGCCGCCATGACGCTGCCGCTGGCCCGTGAGCTGGCCCGCTCCCTGATGCGGGTAGTGACCATCGCCCCGGGCATCTTCGAAACACCCATGATGGCAACGCTCCCGCAGGATGCGCAGGATTCGCTGGGCCGGCAGGTCCCGCATCCGTCGCGCCTTGGCCGGCCCGCCGAATACGCCAGTCTGGTGGCCCACATCGTGGAAAATGCGATGATCAACGGCGAAACCATCCGGCTCGACGGTGCCATCCGAATGGGGCCGAAATGAGCCTGCCGGGCACGTCCGGACCGCCCAGCTCTGAACCGGCGATCGACGAGTTGCCCGCCGCCGATTTTTTCGCGTTCGAGTCCCTCCTCAGCTCGAAGGAGCGGGCGAAACTGGCCGAGCTGCGGGAGTTTCTGGCAACGGAGATCGCCCCCTACGCGTCGGACTGGTGGAACAAGGCGGAGTTCCCGGAGCACATCCTGCCCAAGCTCGCCGCGCTGGAGCTGAGCACACCGGCGCAGCGCGGCTACAGCAACCTGTTCGCCGGACTGGTCATCGCAGAGATGACGCGCGTGGATACCTCGATCGCAACATTTTTCCTGGTCCACCACGACCTTTTTGTGGAGTCGCTCTACGGTTTCGGTTCGGCCGGCCAGAAAGAGCGGCTGCTTGCGGACGCCTCAAGCCTGCGCATCACGGGCGCCTTCGCGCTCACCGAACCCGGCCACGGTTCCGACGTTGCCGGCGGGATGGAAACGAGTGCCCGGCGCATCTCCAGCGCAACGGGAGAGCCCGACGACGACGGCGACGCGTGGGTGCTCAACGGCGCCAAGCGCTGGATCGGGAACGGGACGTTCTGCGACTACATGCTCGTGTGGGCCAAGGACGAGGCCGTGGCTGCCAACGGGCAGGGCGCGGTCCGAGGGTTCATCGTTGATGCTTCCTTGCCGGGCGTGAGCCGGAGCCGGATCGAGAACAAGATTGCGCTCCGGACCGTGCAGAACGCGGACATTGTGCTTAAGGATGTCCAGGTCGCCGAGGCCGACCGATTCGCCGGCATCAGCAGTTTCGAGGACACCAACCAGCTCCTGCGCGGCTCGCGGATCATGGTGGGGTGGCAGGCCGTGGGGCAGCAGCTGGCGGCGTTCGACGTCGCCCGGCAGTACGCCGTCGAACGCCACCAGTTCGGCCGGCCGCTGGCGAAATTCCAGCTCATCCAGCAGCAGCTGGTCACCATGCTGGGCAACGCCGTAGCCAGCATGGCCATGATGGCGCGTATTGCCCAGCTGCAGGAAGACGGCCTGGCGGACATGCCGCAGGTGGCCCTCGCCAAGTCCTACACCAGCGCCCGGATGCGCGAGACAGTGGCGCTGGGCCGGTCCCTCCTGGGCGGCAACGGCATCGTGACCGACTACCGGATGGCCAAAATCTTCGCCGACGCCGAGGCCATCTACACCTACGAGGGCTCGTTCGAAATCAACACGCTCATTGTGGGCCGGGCGGTCACCGGCGTCTCCGCGATCGTCTGACCCGGCGGCACCCGCGCGAACGAGCAGCTAATCCCCTCAAAACTTGGATTTGAGGGGATTAGCTGCCAGTTCGCGCTCAATCAGCGAGGAGAGGCTGCTTTTCGCCGGCTTCGATTTTCGCGTCCAGGCTGTTGTTCTTCACGGGCATGGGGCAGGTGCCGAACGGGGTGAAAGCGCTGGGGTAGTTGATGGCGCGGTTGAAGTCCAGGACCACCGTGGCGTTCCCGGCCGCATCAACCCGCGGCCTGGGGGTGGAGACTTTCCGCCATTCATCCGTTGATTCGCCGTTGGTCCCGTCATGGAACGTGATGGTCAGCGCCCCCAGTTTTTCCTCCTCGGCGTGCAGCCGGTACTCATGGTCGATCCCCGGCAGCCGGAAAACGACTTCGCCCACCGAATAATGCACGCCGTCCACCAGCGGATTGGCCGTTCCGATCGGGATGGCCACCGGTTCGGGGTACGCCTCGTAGGCCGCCTCAATCACGAGGTCCGGGTTGTAGTCGAACGTGGGAACGCCGTCGAACTCCGTCAGCACCGGCGAGCCGGAATCGCGGGTCCGGATGGCGTACCGGTCCGCGCGCATGGCGAGTTCCACCACTACCTGCTGCCCGTCCGCGCCGCCGAACTGCACCCACATCAGGGATTCCTCGTTGGTGAGGGAGGCGGTAATGGTCCCGTCCACGGGCTCGCCGGTTTCCACCAGCGTCAGGCCGTCCTGCGCCGCAGCGGTGAGTGTCGCCGTCGTGCCGTCCGTTGACCAGAGGCCGGGGGCGAGTTCGACGCCGGCGGGCCGGGATTCCAGCCACTGGAAGGAGGTGAGCGTCAGCCAGCCGTGGCGGGTGGCGAGGGCCTTGTTCCGGTTCGTGCGAAAACGCTGCCAGCGTTCCAGCTGCGCGGCTGCGGTGGTGTCCATGGTTCCATTCCACCACGGACCACCCCAGCCGTGTTGCTGCCGCAGCCCTTGTCTTGCCGGCGGCGGAGAGTAACGTCGAAAGCGGCGGAGCATCGTTCCGGACTCCCACGGCTGACCTTGGAGGAACCATGAAAATCGCGGTCCTGGGCACGGGTTTCGCGGGCCGGACCCTCGCGGGCGCCCTGTCAGCGCTGGGACACGACGTGGTGGTGGGCACCCGCGACCCGGGAGAGACCCTCGCCCGCAGCGCGCCGGACGCCATGGGCACGCCGCCCTTCAGCGAATGGCACGCAGCGAACCAGCACATAGCCCTGGAAACGTTTGCGGAGGCGGCAGCCGGGGCGGAACTGATAGTCAATGCAACGAACGGAGCTGGCGCACTGAGTGCCCTCAGTGCCGCGCGTTCGGCCAACCTGTCGGGGAAAGTGGTGGTGGACGTTTCCAACCCGCTCGACTTCTCCCAGGGTATGCCGCCGGTGCTGAACCCGGTCAACACGGACAGCAACGCCGAACGGATCCAGCACGCGTTTCCGGAGGCGCGGGTGGTCAAAACCCTGAACACCATGAACGCCGGGCTGATGGTTGACCCCGGACGGCTGGGCGGCGGGGACCACTCGGTGTTTGTCTCCGGCGACGACGCCGGTGCCAAGAACACCGTGACGGCGCTCCTCCAGGAGCTGGGCCACCGCGATATTATTGACCTCGGAGACATCACCACCGCCCGGGGAGCGGAGATGATGCTCCCGGTGTGGCTGCGCCTGTGGTCGGTGTTGGGGACTCCGGATTTCAATTTCAAGATCGTCCGCTGAAGTCCGGCGCGGCAGGGGCGGAGACCGGCGCAGTATCTGAGACGGATTCCGCCTTCGCCATCCCGTGCAGGTAGCATCGATAGCTAGTAACGTGGCTCACAGTATCCAGCGCAGTGTACGAGCCAAGTCCGAACCCTCGAAAGACAGTTTCCATGGCTAACACTGCAATGAACTCCTCAACCGACCTTGCCTCTGAACTGAGGGCCGACGTCCGGCGCGTCTCCACGCTGCTGGGTGAGTCCCTGGTCCGCCAGCACGGCCCCGAACTCCTTGATCTGGTGGAGCAGGTCCGCCTCCTCACCAAGGAGTCCAAGGAAGCCGCCCGCGGCGGTGCCGATGCCACCGGCCCATGGAGCGCGCACGACGTCGTCGAACAGGTCCGCGAACTGCTCGGCTCCCTGCCGATCGAGCAGGCCACCGACCTGGTGCGTGCGTTCGCGTTCTACTTCCACCTGGCCAACGCGGCCGAGCAGGTCCACCGGGTCCGCGGCCTGCGGACCCGGCAGGAAAAGGACGGGTGGCTGGCCAAGGCCGTCACCGAAATCGTCGCTCAGGCTGGTCCGGGCGTGCTCCAGGAAGTGGTCAACGGGCTGGACGTCCGCCCCATCTTCACGGCCCACCCCACCGAAGCCTCGCGCCGTTCCGTGCTGGACAAGATCCGCAAGCTCTCTGATGTCCTGGCCGAGCCCACGAAGGAAGGCACCACCGCGCGCCGCCGCCAGGACCGCCAGCTTTCGGAGGTCATCGACCAGATGTGGCAGACCGACGAACTGCGCCAGGTCCGCCCCACCCCGGTGGACGAGGCCCGCAACGCGATCTACTACCTCGGAGGCATCCTGACGGACGCCATGCCTGAGATGCTCTCGGATTTCTCGGAACTGCTCGGTGAACACGGCGTCAGCCTCTCCTCCCAGGACGCACCCATCCGGTTTGGTTCCTGGATCGGAGGCGACCGTGACGGCAATCCCAACGTCACGGCGGCGGTCACCCGGGAAATCCTGCAGATCCAGAACCAGCACGCCGTCCGCATCAGCATCGCGATGATGGACGAGCTGATCTCCATCCTGTCCAACTCCACCGCATTGTCCGGCGCGGACCAGACCCTGCTGGACTCCATCGACGCGGACCTGAAGAAGCTGCCGGGCTTGGACCGGCGCGTCCTGGAGCTCAACGCCCAGGAGCCGTACCGCCTGAAGCTCACGTGCATCAAGGCCAAGCTCATCAACACGGGCAAGCGGGTTGCCGCGGACTCCACCCATGAGCACGGCCGTGACTACCGCTCCACCGAGGAACTCCTCAACGACATCGAACTGCTGGAGCTGTCCCTCCGCAACCACTCGGCGTCGCTCGCTGCCGACGGCGCCCTGGCCCGTGTCCGCCGCGCCGTCGCGTCCTTCGGCCTGCACCTGGCCACCCTGGACATCCGCGAGCACGCCGACCACCACCACGACGCCGTCGGCCAGCTGATGGACCGGCTAGGCGGCCCCGGTATCCGCTATGCCGAACTGAGCCGTGAGGAACGCTTCGAGGTGCTCGGCTCGGAGCTCGCCTCACGCCGGCCGCTGTCCGGCCACCCGATTAAGCTCGACGGCGTCGCTGACGGCACGTACGACGTCTTCCGTGAGATCCGTCGCGCCCTGCGCACGTACGGTCCGGACGTCATCGAGACCTACATCATTTCCATGACCCGCGGCGCGGACGACGTCCTGGCCGCGGCCGTGCTGGCCCGCGAGGCAGGCCTGATCAACCTGTTCGGCGAATCCCCCTACGCCAAGATCGGGTTCGCGCCGCTTCTGGAGACCGTGGAGGAGCTGCGTGCCTCGGCGGAGATCGTGGACCAGCTGCTGTCCGTTCCGTCCTACCGCGACCTGGTCCGGTTGCGCGGCGACGTCCAGGAAATCATGCTGGGGTACTCCGACTCCAACAAGGAATCCGGCGTGATGACCAGCCAGTGGGAGATCCACAAGACCCAGCGCAACCTGCGCGACGTTGCGGCCAAGCATGGCGTCCGTGTCCGGTTGTTCCACGGCCGCGGCGGCTCCGTGGGCCGCGGCGGCGGACCCACCTACGACGCCATCATGGCCCAGCCCAACGGCGTGCTGGAAGGCGAGATCAAGTTCACTGAACAGGGCGAGGTCATCTCGGACAAATACTCGCTGCCGGAGCTGGCCCGGGAAAACCTGGAACTGTCCCTCGCTGCGGTGCTCCAGGGCTCGGCCCTGCACCGGGATCCGCGCACGTCGGACGACCAGCGCGAACGGTACGGGCACGTTATGGAAATCATCTCCGACGGCGCCTTCGACCGGTACCGGAACCTGATCGACCATCCTGACCTGCCAGCGTATTTCCTGGCCTCCACTCCGGTGGAGCAGCTGGGCTCGCTGAACATCGGCTCCCGCCCGTCCAAACGCCCGGATTCCGGGGCGGGGCTTGGCGGCCTGCGTGCCATCCCCTGGGTGTTCGGCTGGACCCAGTCCCGGCAGATCGTCCCGGGCTGGTTCGGTGTGGGCTCGGGCCTGAAGGCTGCCCGCGAGGCCGGAAACTCCGCGCAGCTGGTGGAGATGATGGAGAACTGGCACTTCTTCCGGTCGGTTGTCTCCAACGTGGAGATGACGCTGGCCAAGACGGACATGGACATCGCCGGGTACTACGTGGCCACCCTGGTTCCCGAGGATTTGCACCACATTTTCCGGGCCATCCGTGAAGAGTACGAACTCACGGTCACCGAGATCCAGAACCTGACGGGCGAGAACGTGCTCCTGGACGCGCAGCCGACGCTCAAGCGGTCGCTGGAGATCCGGGACCAGTACCTGGACCCCATCAGCTACCTGCAGGTGGAGTTGCTTCGCCGCGTGCGGGCTGCCCAGAACGCCGAAGGCGGGAGCATCAGCGGCGCCGAGATCGACGAACGCCTCCAGCGGGCCATGCTGATCACGGTCAACGGCGTGGCGGCCGGCCTGCGCAACACCGGGTAGAGCCGCGGTCCGGCTCGTGCGGTGGGCACTTGCTCGCCGGTAGGGTTGAAAGCATGCCTTCGTTCCAGACCCGCCTGAAAATCACCGGACTGAAGCCTGGCAACCCGCCGGAAGCCGTGATGGCCGCAGCGGTCGAGGCGTTGGAGACCCGTCACCATGTGGAATCCAACCAGATCGAACTTGCCGCCGGCGTCCCCCAACTGAACCTCCGCTTCCTCGTGGAGGCGACCGAATACAGCGGTGAGAACCAGCAGGCGCGCGAATCGGCAGCGATGATGCGCGACGCCGTCGAACGCGTTGCGCTCACCGGCTCACTGACGGTGCTCCGCCGCAACCGCGGCCGCTGGGCGCCCGTTTAGCTCAGTCGTCCTAGCTCACTCGCCGGGGGCGGGCTCGTCCACCGGTGAGCGGGTGCCGCGCCGGCGGGTGACAATGACGCCGACGGCGGCCCCGATCACCAGGCCCAGCACCACGCCGATCAGCGAACTCGCCCAGAACGGCAGGTTGGTTGCCGATCCCGTGAAGTAGCCCAGGCCCACCAGCCAGCTGGCCCAGAGGACTGCGCCGAGGCCGGCGCACAGGCTGAAACCCCGTGCCGAAACGTCGGCGATGCCCGAAGCCGCCGACGTCGCCAGCCGCCCGCCGGGGATGAAGCGGGCGCCGATGATGGTTCCGTAGGTGGAGGAGCGGCCGGCCTTGGCCATGGCCGCATGGATGCCCGTATGGACCTTGCGGCCCCAGCGCCAGCGGTCCAGGACATGGCTCAGCCGGCGTTTGAAGAGCTGGAACACCACCATGTCGCCGACCCAGGACGCCACTGCGGACAGTGCCCACACAAGGAAGACGTTGGCCCGGCCGTCGGCCGAGAGGGCGCCGCCCGTAATCACCACCATCTCTGAAGGGATGGGCGGGAAGATGGCATCGCCGAGGACCACGGGGATGATCCAGAAGTAGATCGCCGCCCCCCAGCTGTCGGCGTTGCCAAAGTCCATGGCCACAAAGTACCGCACTTTTGCGCAGCAGCACGGCCTGAGCCGGCCGGCGGCACGGACTTGCGGGGCGTTGGGTTCAGCGAGTGCCTCAGTACCCGGTGCCGATGTTCCGACGGCGTGGACCTGGGGCTCCGCCGGGAACTTCCCTGGGGACGTGGCTGAGGTGCCGGGCCGCGAGGAAATACCAGTACGGCCAGGCGACCCACGCTGTGGCGCCAACGGCCAGTCCCGCCCCGCCGATGCCCCAGCGGATCCAGGCCGGCGCCTGTTCCACCGCGGTCAGCGTCGCCAGGGGCAACGCCACCACCAAGGCGCCGCCAATGAACTGTCCCAGCTTCGCGAGATCCCGGGGATAGCTGCCCCTCTTGAGCAGTGCCCGGTGGGCCAGCAGGAACCAGCCGGCCTGGACCACCATTGCCCCCACCGAGATGCCAGTGGACACCGTGAAATCGAGCTTCCTCGCGACCAGGAGGAACGAGCTTGCTGATCCTGCGCCGCTGGCCGCGATCACCAGCCATTTGGCGGCCTCGGAGCCGGGTGTGCGGCGCAGGCGCCGGTGAACCTGGACGATCACCGGGATGATCACCAACTGGAAGACGCCGCCGGTGGCATCGTTGATCGTGCCGAAGACGTAGGGTCCGTTCTTTGGCACTTCGATGGCGTACATGGCGCCCAGTGTTGCCACGCCTACGACACCCACGCCGGCGGCCGCGTAGGCGAACTTGGCCGCCGTGCGGTCTCCGGGGATTTCGATGAGGGTATCCATGATGATTCCTCGCTCAGTGCGGATGGAACGCCGAGACAAGCTCGCTCAACTGGGTTGAGGGCAGGACACCGAGTTCGACCTCCAACCGGCTGGCAAACATCGTGTAGGCGCGGACCGCGGCGGCCCGGTTCCCGGCGGCCAGATGGGCCTGGACCAGCAGCAGATGGGCCGATTCCCTCAGTGGTTCGATGCTTGCCGCGGACAACGCCGCAATGACAGCTCCGCCGGGTTCGCCGGCCGCCAGATGTTGCCGGGCCATGAGTTCCAGCGCGCTGAGGCGCAACTGCCGTAGCCGCTCCTGTTCGAAGACCACCCAGTCGTCGTACCAGCCGGGAAGCAGGTCAGCGCGGCTCAGGTCGTCCAGATAGCTGTCAGGAATCCGGGTTTCAGGCTGGGTCTGCAGGGTGGCGACGTGGTGCTGCAGTGCCGTGACATCGACCCTGACCCCTTCGTGAAGCTCCAGCGTGTCCGCATCCGTCAAAAGGAGGTGCGGGAAGGCGTGGGAAATACACCAGACGGTGGTGCGCAGGTTCCCGGCCGCCTGCGTTTCGCTGCTTTTGGGCCACAGCAGGCCAGCCAGGAAACTCCGGTGCCTGCAGCCCAGTAGTCCCACACACGCGATGAGCCGCTGTTCCCGGCTGGCCACCGTCACGGTATTGCTGCCGCGGCGCAGCCGCCAGGCCCCCAGCAGGCTTAAATGCCAATCCTGTGCGAGAGCCACCGTCATGCCTATCCCCTTCAAATGACCGGACAACACGCGATACCCCAGATAACCATCGTGGCACTGGGGCGCATCATGTCAAGGCAATTTAGAAAGAGGGGGTTTTTGAGGGTATATACCGGGAATTGGTCCACATGCCGGTCAATCGACGTGGCGCCGGTTGTCATTCAAGAAAGCGTACCGGCATCAACTCAGCCCATAAGGAATCCAGGGTTATGCGCTGGGAGTGGTTTCTGCTGCTTTCAGCACGTCGAGCCAACGCTGAACAGCCAAAATGATTTCTTCTGCATCGCCGGCCGTCTCCACAATTTCCTGGTCCTGGCCCGGATGACTGGAGATCAGGCGTGCCCTTACGCGTTGGTTCTGGGCAGGCTCCGCCCACGCGCGGATGACCATGGTGCCTTCAATGTCCGCCATGAATCGGCGCCTGCTTTCCTTGTCTGCAATTTACGTCGTCCAGGAACATTACTGTCCAGTATGACCATCTTAGGCAAAGATTATTCGGCGCCCAAGTCAAGACTGCCACCACATTAGTTTCATGAAACAACAGAAAAATAACACCCCAGTAACGAAGCCGCTACGGGGCGACGCGTTGACTGATCGCGGGACGTCGAAAGGGGGTGATTGACATGATGAAGGAACTTACCGTTCACGAACTGGAAAGCCAGAAGGTGGAGCTGTTGCCTTCGCGGGAGACCCTGTTTCTGGACACGAACTGGGCGGGTGTTTACGCAAGCAACTCGTCTGTGGCTCTGAACGCTGCCTCGTTCTTTGCGGTAGCACACAGCACTGCGGTTCAGAACATCGCCGTAGTCCAGGGTTAAGTCCGTCTATCATCCGATATCTGGACCCCGGGACTGCCCGGGGGAGAGAGGTGAGGTGCTATGACGGCATCAACCCCGCTGTTACCGGTGGATCTCGACGCCGAGGTTGCAGAACTGCTTCCAATGAGGGAAACGCTGTTCTTCAACATCAACGTCGCTCCCGTAATCGCTGTGAACCTTTCGATGGCCATCAACGCGGCCTCGATCGGTTCAATCGCGAACTCGGCCGCCTGGCAGGAAGTGTTGGTCCTGCAGCAGTAGGTCCGCAGGATCAACAGGAAACCCGGAGGGCATGCTTCAGAGTCGGAGCATGCCCACCGTTCTTAGTGGCTCAACCAAGGTGGGGACCGTGACCACAGCACCCGAAGCCGCCTTTGTCCGGCATTGGTCGCCTTCGCCCGGGCTTGTTTTCCTGGGACCGGTTGAAGGGTCTGGCCTCAAGGACCGCAGCTACCTGCTGCAGCGCGGCGACGGGCAGATTGTCCAGCTGTCGGAGCTTTTACATCTGGTCATGGCCACCGTCTCGCCGGAGAAATCCGCTGATGAGCTGGCGCGCGATGTCAGCGACGCCTACGGCCGCGAACTCGGTGTGAGCGGACTCCTTCACCTCATCGACACCAGGCTGGCGCCGATGGGCCTCGTTCACGACGCCGATGCGGACTTGGCCGAGGCCGGGACGCCGCCGCGGGCAAACCCGTTACTGGCCCTGCGGCTGCGGGGAACGCTGCTGCCGGAAAAGGCAGTCAACACGTTGGCCCTGATCCTGGCCCCGCTGTATTGGAGTCCGGTGGTGGCCACCGTCCTGGTCGGGCTGGCCGCCGTCGACATCCTGGTGCTGGCCAAGGGCGACCTCCTGGCTTCCCTGGAGCAGGTACTTCTCACGCCGGCGCTGCTCCTTGGCATCTTCGCGATGCTGACGGCGGGAGCCGTGATCCACGAACTGGGGCATGCCACGGCGTGCCGGTACGGCGGCGCCAGGCCGGGAGTGATCGGCGTCGGCGTTTATCTGGTCTTCCCGGCATTCTTCACAAACGTCACCGACTCCTATCGTTTGGGCCGGGCGGGCAGGATCCGCACGGACCTTGGCGGGCTGTACTTCAACTGCCTGTGCCTGATCGGCCTGGGCGGCGCCTACCTGCTGACAGGGCAGGGCTTTTTCCTGCTGGCGGCGGCACTGATGCATTTCGAGATGATCCAGCAGCTGGTGCCGACGCTGCGCTTCGACGGCTACTTCGTCCTGGCCGACATCGCCGGTGTCCCCGACTTGTTCAACCGCATCCGCCCGGTTCTGCTCAGTCTCATTCCCGGGCGCGCGGTGGATCCGCGGGTTGCCGAGCTCCGGACGTTCGCGCGCCGCATCGTCACCATCTGGGTGGTCACGGTGGTGCCGCTCCTGTGCCTGGCGCTTGGCTGGATGTTGCTGAACCTCCCCATGATCATCGAGCAGACCGCTAACGCCATCCGGCAGCACGCGGGGCTCGCCAGCGAGGCCATCGCCGCCGGCGACCCGGCGGCCGCTGCGCTCTCCATCCTGTCCATCCTGATGCTGTCCCTGCCGGTGATCGGCCTGGCCATTCTGCTGTACCGGTTGCTGTCGGTCCTCCTCGACCTGCTTGGCCGCCTCGGCACGCGCCTGTGGCGCCTGACGGCGGAGCCGGACGCCGTGGCGCCACGGCATCTTCGGGCAGCGAGGCCACAGGCGGGGCGGCCATTACAGGCGGGGCGGCCACCACAGATGGGGAAGCCACTACAGAAAGGAACGTCCGCCATGGTTATCGCAGTCCCTCCCGCGGCCATGCCCGACGACGATGTCCCCCCGGCGCCGCTGCGTCCACCGGTGCATTTTCAGACTCCCGAGCGCTTTCAAGCTTCCGCGGCCCTCCCGGCTGCAGCCATGCACGACGACGTTCCCACCCTCCAGGATTTTCTCGCCGACAGGCCCGCCCAGCCCGCCCCGCTCGCCGAATTGGGCTGGCAGGGTGCCGTCCGGCGGCTCAGCCGCAATTCCCTGAGCCTCGGTCCCGGCCGGCGGGAACTCGCCCACCTGGACGCCGTCGAAGAGGTTCAGCGGCGCCTGGACGGCCCCCGGACCGTCGTCGTAGTTAACCCCAAGGGCGGCGCCCACAAGACGACGGCAACCCTGCTTTTGGCCGCGACGCTGGGGATCCAGCGCGGCGGGTACACGCTTGCCTGGGACAACAATGAAACACGCGGAACGATGGGGTGGCGGGCGCCTTTGGCCGGGCACGCCGGCACTGCCGTAGACCTGATGCAGGAAGTGGACCGTTTCGAAGACCCTGTCCTTGGCCGGATCGGGGACCTGGACCGCTATGTGCGCTACCAGGGATCCGCGCAGTTTGATGTGCTGGCCTCGGACGAGGACGCGGCCGGGGCCGCCACCATCGGCAGCCGTGAATTCGACCGGCTGCACTCGGCGCTGCGCCGCTTCTACCGGATCATCATGGTGGACACCGGCAACAATATGCGGTCCTCGAACTGGGAAGCCGCTGTGGCGGCGGCGGACGAGCTGGTCATCGTTTCCACGGTCCGCGAAGACACCGTGGCCAGTGCCGTCTGGCTCGTGGACGGGCTGCGTGAACGCGGCTACCAGGACAAAGTCAGCAACGCCGTAACCCTGCTGGCCGCGCCGTCACTGCACACCGATCTGCAGCTTCATGACCGGACCCGGACCCACTTCGAGACGCTGACAAGGGAAGTCCTCGACGTTCCCTATGACAAGTCCCTCGTCTCCGGCGGGCCGCTCAACTACCAGGCGCTGATGCCGGCCACCCGCGAGGCCTGGTTGCGTGCCTCGGCTGCGGTGATGCGGGGCCTATGAGCCGCACCCCGTAAGTGGGAAACTGGCGGCATGCGGATCACCATCCTCCAAGGCGACATCACCACCCGCACGGTTGACGCGATCGTGAACGCGGCGAACTCCTCGCTTCTGGGCGGCGGAGGCGTCGACGGGGCCATCCACAGGGGTGCCGGGCCTGAGCTGCTGGCCGCCTGCCGCGAACTGCGCGAAACGGACCTGCCGCACGGGCTGGCGCCCGGAGCCGCCGTCGCCACTCCTGGATTCCGGCTGCCGGCACGCTGGGTCATCCACACTGTTGGGCCCAACCGGCACGTGGGGCAGACCAACCCGGCGCTGCTGGTCTCCTGCTTCAGCGAAAGCCTGCGGCTGGCGGACTCGCTGGGCGCGGCTTCCATCGCGTTCCCGGCGGTGGGCGGGGGAGTCTACGGCTGGCACGGGCGCCAGGTGGCGGAGGCCGCGTACGACGCCGTCACAGGGTTTGGTGCCTCACATCCGGCCAGCGCGCTCAAGTTGGCGGAGTTTGTGCTGTTCGGCCCTGAGATGGAGCTGGCCTTCAAGACGGTGTTCGATCAGCGCAAGGTTTGAGCAGCCTCGCTGAGGTGGAGCCCGCTGCGGTATTCCACGGGCTTTTTGCTGATGGGGTCCACAAAACGGATGCCGCGGGCCAGGAGCTGGAGCGGTTTGGAGTAGTCGTCCGGCGCCTTGTCCAGCAGGTCCGGATAAAACGAGTCATTCACGATGCCCAACCCCAGGGACGCCATGTGAACCCTCAGCTGGTGCGTCTTTCCGGAGTGCGGCTCCAGCCGGTACCGCGCCAGGCGGGTTGGGTGGGTTTCGGCTGCGGTGCCAGCGGCAGGGGTGCCAGGCGCGCGGGTGCCGGCGGCACCTGCTGAAGTGCCGCCGTCGAACGTTTCCAGCCGTTCGATCCGGGTCTCCGCGTTCGGCTCGCCCTCGATCACTTCGGCCAGCAGGTAGCTGCGCGACTTGGTCATCCGGTTCCGGACCACCACGGGGAAGTCGACGGCGGGGTGTCCGGCGGCGGGCTCCGCAGCGGATACGCACTCGTATTCCTTCTGCACCTGCCGCTTCTCGAAGAGCACCTGGTAATTTCCGCGGGTTTCCGGGTTGGTGGACAGCAGCAGCACGCCGGCGGTCATCCGGTCCAGGCGGTGCATGGGGATCAGGTCCGGCAGGCTGAGCTGGTTCCGGAGCCGGACCAGGGCCGATTCCTGGATGTAGGTGCCGCCGGGGGTAGTGGGCAGGAAGTGCGGCTTGTCCACCACGAGGAGGTGGTCGTCCTGGTGCAGGATACTGATTTCCACCGGGATACGGGTCTCGGGCGGCAATGATCGGTAGTACCAGATGAAGGTGTGGTCCTCAAGCCTGGTGGCCCTGTCCAGGGCGACGCCGCCCTCGCCGACGATCTCGCCGGCGTCGAACCTGTCCTCGATGCCCTGCGGATCGATGTGGCCCCAGCGGTGCATCATGTAGTCCATCGCGGTGGTCCACGGCCCCTCGTCCGGGAGGCGCAGGCGGGTGGCGTTGACGCCTTCGCGCACGGGGAGGGGGGATTGCATCACCGGTCCATTCTACTTTGCCGGCTCCCTTGGCCCCGCCCCGAGCCCGTCCCCGCCCCGAGCCCGTCCCCGCCCCGAGCCCGCGCCCGCGCCCGCGCCCGCCCGCCCCACCCGCGCCCGCCCGCCCCACCCGCTCCCGTTTAGATGGTTCCCTGCGCAGACGATGGTTGGACCCATCGATCGGGCAGGGAACCATCGAATCGGAGCACAGATCCGGCGTTCTCGGCACCGACGGAAAAAAAGTTCTTGACAATAAAAGTTGTCGGTTGGCATGATGGAAGCATGTTGGACATCGAAGTGATCGAGGACCCGGCCGCGGCGGAAGCATCGTTGGACCCGATCCGGACGCGCATCCTCCGGGAGCTCGCGGAGCCGGGGTCGGCCACGCAGCTTGCCGCCAAGGTGGGCCTGCCGCGGCAGAAGGTCAACTACCACCTCAAAGCCCTCGAGCGGCACGGGCTGGTGGAGCTGGTGGAGGAGCGGCGCAAGGGGAACGTCACCGAGCGCGTCCTCCAGGCGACGGCGGCTTCGTATCTGATTTCGCCCGTGGCCCTCGCATCGGTGGCACCGGATCCGCACCGGTTCACCGACCGGTTCTCGGCCTTCTGGCTGCTGGCGCTCGCGGGCCGGATGGTCCAGGAAGTGGGCAAGCTGATTGCCGGTGCGGCCGCGGCCAGGCAGAAACTGGCAACGTTCGCGATCGACGGCGAGATCACCTTCCGGACGGCCGCGGACCGGGCCGCGTTTGCCGAGGAACTCGGCGTCGCCGTGACCCGCCTGGTGGACAAATATCACGACGGCGGCGCGGTCGCCGGCCCGGGCATCACGCCTCCGGCAGACACCCCGGCAGGCGGCTCGCCCCCAAGTGGCACTTCGGCGGGGGGCGGACGGAAGCACCGGCTCGTCGTCGCTCTTCACCCCGTTCTCAAAACCCCCATCAAACCCCTTTCAGCGAAGGAGCAGGACAATGACTGACAACCGCGAATTTGAGATCGTGTACGACACCGAACTGCCCGGCACGCCTGAGCGTGTCTGGGAAGCCGTGACAAGTGGAACGCCGGCGTGGATGTTCCCCACGGACCAGTGGCCGGACGTCAAGACCGTGCGCGAGCATCCCACACATCTCGTCTCCCGGATGGACGGCCCGGATGGCTGGTTCAACCAGCTGGAGCACATCCTGGAACCGCTCGACGGCGGCCGCGCCCGGCTGCACTATGTCCACAGCGGGATTTTCGCCGACAACTGGAACGAACAGTACGACGGCGCCAGCAAGCACACGGCGTTCTACCTGCACACGCTGGGCCAGTACCTGCAGCACTTCGACGGCAAGCCGGTCGTGTTTACGGACATCCAGTCTCCGGCGGCGTCGCAGACCCCGGACGGTTTCGACCGCCTGAAGAAAGCTATGGGCGTGGATTCTGCGGCGCAGGGTTCCGCTGTTGAGCTAGAGCTCGACGGCGTGGGGCGGCTGTCCGGGGAAGTGGACTTCTCCAACGAGCACTTCCTGGGCCTGCGGACGTCGGATGCGATGTACCGGTTCTTCGGCCGCAACGCCTTCGGCGCGCCGGTGGGTATGACTGTGCACGACTTCAGCGGAAGAGGTGACTCTTCAACGACCGCCGAGGCCTGGAGCGGCTTCCTCGAAAAGGTCTACGTTTAAGGGCTCCGGAGCCCAGCACCCGAATATCGACTCGCAGATTATCTGGCGCACCGGGAAATCCACCTGCGTCAGATAATTTGCGCGTCGCGGGCGGATCGGCGCGTCGGGAAAGTCCGCACGGGCGCGAGCATGCAGCGGCGTCAGGTCGCGTCAGGCGGCCCAGCCTCGGGCGACGGCGTCGAGGGCTGCGTTGTATGCGGCAGCCCAGTCTGCGTCCGGCGGCCCCACCTGTGCCAATTCCAGGCTGACCAGGCCGTGGACCTGGCCCCAGATTGCGACGGCGACCATTTCCACGGGTGCCTGCAGCACGGTGCCGGCAGACTGGGCGGAGGCCACTGCTTCCATCAGGGGCTCCATGGCATCGGCGGCAGCATCGGGGCTTGGCTGGCAATCGACGTAGGCTGCCAGCGCGCCACCGAACATCAGCCGGTAGAGCGCCCGATGCTCCAGCGCCCAGGTCCGGTAGGCCGCGCCGAGTCCCCGAAGCCCGCCCGGGGCCGCAGCCACCTGAGAGTCGCGGAACGACCGAAACCCATCGTCCACGACGGCCGTCAGGAGCTGGGATTTTCCGCCGAACAGCGAGTAGACGGCCGTGGTGGACGTTCCGGCGGCCGCTGCCACATCCCGCAGATTCACGCGTGCGGGACCGTCGCGGTCCACCAGGTCGGCTGTGACGGCCAGCAGGTCCTGCCTGAGGGAATCGTTATGCACTACGGGTCTTGCCATGGAGTCCATTGTTTCATAACCTTGTTTCGTAACCGTGTTATGAAACAAGGTTATGAAACCGCGAACCGAAGGAGTTCCCATGGCGCAGAACGTATTTCCGGGCCGGTACACCGCTGACCCGGGCCGCGAATCGGTGACGGTCTTCCTGATCGGCATGCGGGCGAACCGATGGTGGAAGGTCGGGACCGTCGGCAAGGTGGCTGCCGCCATGCCGCGGATGCTCCAGCACCTGGCCGCCGACCCCGCGGCAGGAATGCTCGGCTGTGAGCAGTGGTTCGGCCGCACCACCATCCTGCTCAGCTACTGGGAGAGCCCGGAGCATCTGCGGAAGTTCGCCGCGGACCGGGAGTCCCCGCACCTGGAACCGTGGCGACGATTCATGAAGGAACTCTCCGGGACCGGCGACGTCGGCGTCTGGCATGAGACGTACCAGGTGCCGGCCGGTGGAATTGAAGTTGTCTACAACGGGATGCCGGAGTTTGGGCTGGCCAAGGCGACGGCTCATGTCCCGGTCGGGGCCGGGACCAATACGGCCAAGCAGCGGATTGGGCGGGCCGCAGGCCGCGGTGCCAGCGGCACCTGATCCCGAAAGCCCACGCGCGTCACGCGATAGCCAGGGCCGGCGCGTTCTTCAGGGTCCGGCGGAGCTGCGGGGCGGCGTCGAGCCGGTCCTGGGCTGAGCGCAGGGCCAAGACGGCGGTCTCCAGCTGGTCCGGCGGCAGGGAGAAAGGCACCCGGAGGTAGCGTTCGAAAGCGCCGCCGATGCCAAACCGCGGCCCGGCGGCCAGCCGGATGCCAAAATCCGGAGCGATGACCGTCAGTGCAGTGCTGACTGGTGCGGGCAGCCTGCACCAGACGGACAGTCCGCCGGCCGGGCGTCCCGTTTCCCAGTCCGGCAGGTGTCCGGCAAGGAGCTCCAGAAGTGCGGTGCGGTTGTCCCGGAGGGCGCTAAGCCGTGCGGGGAGCGGCTCGTCGAGGGCGCGGACCAAGTGGGCCGCCGCCAGCTGTTCCATAAGCGGTCCGCCCAGATCCAGGGACGTCCGTGCCGCCGCAAAGCGCTGGATCATGGCTTCGGAGGCGCGGATCCAGCCTGTCCGAAGTCCGGCCCAGTGGGATTTGCTGAGCGAGCCGATGGTGACCACTGCGGGACTGAAGGCTGCCACGGGACTGGTTTCGACGCCGTCGAGGTTCAGCGCCCGGAGGGTCTCGTCCACCACCAGGACCGTCCCCGCAACCGCGGCCGCCCGGACCAGTTGGCGGCGCTGGACATCGGGCATCAGCTGCCCGGTTGGGTTGTGGAAGTCCGGCACGACGTACGCCATCCTGGGACGCTGCTGTGTCATGGCGGCCTGCAGGGCGTGCATGTCCCACGCCAGGGAGGGACCGCCGTCGGCCCTGTCAGTGCCGGCGCCGTGGGCTGCGGTGAACGCCACCGGAATGGCCCGGCACCCGGCCGCGCGGATCGCATCCAGGGCATTTGGGTAGCTGGGGTGTTCCACCAGCACCCTGTCCTGCCGGCCCGCCAAGGCGCGGATGATGATGTTCAGGGCGTGCTGCGCGCCCGATGTCACCAGGATCTGTTCGGCGGTGGTCGGCACGCCGGCCGCCGTATAACGCGCCGCCACCGTCTCGCGCAGGGGGAGCAGACCCATGGCGTCGTAGCCGAATCCCGGCAGCAGGGCGGGAAGTTCGGTGAGGGCTGCGGCGAACGCGCGATGCACCACCTCGCCGCAGGCGGGCAGCGACGCGTAGGCGAGGTCGATCAGACCCTCCGGTGCCGCGAGTCCGGGAGACGTTGTGCCGGGCGTCCGCCCCGCGGTTGTAAGGCCCGGGTCCGTGAGCACCGTGGTACCCAACGCCGTCAGGCGCGGAATCCGGGTCCGGCCCCTGCTGCCCTGCCCGCTGCTGAGGAAACCCTGCTCGCGGAGGTGGCCGTAGGCGGCTGTCACGGTGGTGCGGCTGACGCCTAGCGCCTCAGACAGTGCCCGCTCGCTGGGCAGGGCCGTGTCCAGGGCCACCCGGCCGTCCAGGACCAGGAGGCGGACGACGTCGGCCAGCTCGCGGTACGCGGGCGCGACGCCGAGGTTCCACTCGCCCAGGAGACGGGCCAGCGCAGGCGGGTTCAGCGAAGGGGACATGATGCCAGTATCTCAGACTGGCTATGTAATTCAATGCCAGTTTTCTGTCAGAGTGGTCGTTATGTTGACTCGCAGACTACTCCAGCTCTTTACCGGCCTCGCCATGTACGGCATCTCCCTGGCCATGTTCATCCGTGCCGGACTTGGACTGGACCCGTGGGATGTTTTCCATCAGGGAGTGGCCGGCCGGACGGGACTGAGCATTGGTGTGGTGGTCATCATTGTGAGTTTCCTGGTGCTGCTCCTCTGGATCCCGCTCCGGCAGTGGCCAGGGTTCGGCACGCTCTGCAACGCCGTGCTGGTGGGTGTCTTCGCGGACATCGGCCTGGCCTTGATCCCCGCGTTCTCGCATCTGGGCGGCCAGATCGGCATGCTCGCAGGCGCCGTGCTGCTGAACGGCATCGCGTCCGCCTGCTACATCGGCGCACGGTTCGGTCCGGGTGCCAGGGACGGGCTGATGACCGGGCTGGCTCGGCGCACAGGCTGGTCCGTGCGGGTCTCGCGCACGCTGATCGAAGTGGTCGTGTTGGGAGTGGGCTGGCTGCTGGGCGGTTCCGTGGGCGTGGGCACGGTGGTCTACGCCCTCGCCATCGGGCCGCTGGTGCAGCTGCTGCTCCCGCGGTTCATGGTGCCCACAGCGCTTCCAGCCGAACCTGCAGTCCTCGAGCAGGATGCCGGCGAGTTCGATGCCGCTGAGTTGGACGCTGGCGAGACGGTCACCGGCGAGCCGGTCGCCGTCGAACGCGTTGCCAGGACTTCCTAGGACCGCCTAGGACCGCCCAGGGCACAATGCTCAGGGCAGCATTGGCTGGCACTGCGGGCAGAAGTAGATGTCCCGTTCTTCCTCGCCGTTGGGTTTGCCCAGCGCGCCGCGGCGGATGGGGGTCCGGCATTTCAGGCAGGGCTGGTGTTCGCGCCGGTAAACCCAGTAGCCCGGGCGGCCCGCCATCCGTCCCACGGGCATGCCTCGCGGGTTGAGGACGGTCACCCGGCGTCCCGGGCCCAGGTTGGCTTCGAGCAACTGCTTGGCATCGGTCATCAGGGTCCTGAGGTCGTGGACAGTCGAAACCGGAGTCGCCGGGTGCACACCGGACAGGAAGCACGCCTCGCAGCGATAGATGTTGCCGATGCCCGCCAGATTGCGCTGGTCCAGCAGGGCGACGCCGATGGGCACGTCGGGTGCCGCTCGGATCCGCGCCTCCGCTTCGGCCACGTCCCAGTCCGGACCGAGGAGGTCCGGCCCCAGATGGCCCACGATGGTGTCCTCGTCCGCGGTGCGGACCACTTCCACGATGCCCAGGGAAAATCCGACGGCGTCGGCCACCGCTGTGCGCAGGACGCACCGGGCGGTGAATCCCGGCTTCCGCCAGCGCCCTCCCGGCGGATAGACCTGCCAGGTGCCTTCCATCTTCAGGTGCGAGTGGATGGTGAGTTTCCGCTCGTCCGGTCTATTCCCGTCCGGTCCCACCACGCGCATCAGGAGGTGCTTGCCGCGCGGGACCACCTCCTCCACGGTCCAGCCGGCCAGGTTGAGCGTGGCGAACCTCGGCACGCGGAAGTCCGAGGCGGTGAGCGTCTGCCCAGCCAAGGCCTGGTGCAGTTCGGCGGCCGCCCGCCAGACGGAGTCGCCCTCAGGCACGGATTCTCAGACCTTTGGGCGTGGAGTATGCCCCGGCGGCGGCCAGCGCCGCTGCCACCGGCGTGTCCAGGATGCCGTGGCCGTTGACCTTTTCCATGATGAGCTTGTCCACGGCTCCCCGGGTGACCACACCTACCAAGGCCGCGCCGGCGGCGGACAGCACGGCCGCGTCTTCGCTGAAGGCCAGCAGCGTTTTCCCGCCCCGTTCCACGTAGAGGACCAGGGCGCCGTCCACCATGACCACCAGCGCTCCTGCTTTCCGCCCTGGCCGGTGCCCCGTCCCGGCCTCCACATTGAGTGCCGGCCACGGCAGCGCCGCGCCATAGGGGTTAGCAGGATCCGTGGCCGCAAGGGCCAGTGCCATTGGCTCGGGCTTGGCCAGCTGGGTGTCCTCGGAATAGGAGCGCAGCCGGTCCACGGTTGCGGGAACAGCGAACTGCGCGGCCCCAAGATGCTCGATAAAGTACCCGCGGCGGCAGCGTCCAGCCTCTTCCAACCGGGCCAGGACCTTGTACATCAGGCCGAACCCGCCGAGGATCTGCTCCGCCATGACCGACCCCCGGGTCACCACGCCATACCGGTCCAGCAACAGTTCAGCCGTGGCGCGGGCGTGGATGGTGGCGTCCAGCTCGGGCGAGGGCAGGGCAGACCAACGCCCCGCGGCCAGCGGGGGTGTTGCCGCAGTGCCCGACAACGAGCCGTACCGTCCGCCGCCCAGCGCAGGGGAGCCCAGTCCAGGGGAGCCCAGCCCGGGCGATCCCAGGAGGCCGGTGCCGTGCGAGCGGCCCAGCCTGCTCAGCCTGGGGGCACGGGCGCGGGGCGAGCGGGCCACTTGGCGGTGCGCCGTGTGGCCGCCGGCGATGAGGGCGCGGACCGGGGCGAAGGTGTCACCGGTGATACGGCCCGCCCACGCCAGATCCCACAGTGCGGACACCACTTCCTGGTCGCTGAGCACCGAGTCCATGCCACCGGCCACGTCCTTCAGCTGGCGGAAGAAGTAACCGCCGCCGTTGTTCCTCAGGTGGTCAAGCAGGCGTTGCTGCGCGTCACCGGGTTCGTATTCGACGGCGGGATTCAGCGTCAGTTCGGCGGAATCGGCCAGGTGGAGGCTGACCCAGCCGTCGTTTCCAGGCAGCGCTCCCGCCCCGGACCAGAGGACCTCGCCGGCGGCCATGAGCTCGTCGAGCATGGCGGGCTGGTAGTTCGAAACCCTGCTGGCCAGGACCAGCGGCTCCCACGCCGAAGCCGGTACCGGCACGCCGGAGAGCTGGTCGATCGCGGTGACAATACCGTCCAGCCCCCGCAGGGACGGCTGCCCGCGCCCGGCTCCCGGAGTGCGGACATGCTGCCAGGCCGGCAGGAAGCGCCCATAGGCGGCGGCGTCCACCGGTTCCACTTCGGCGCGCAGTGCTGCGAGCGAACGACGCCGGAGCTTGCGGAGCACCTCGGCGTCGCACCATTCGCTGGTGGTGGGGGAGGGAAGATGCGTCTGCTTGGATTCTGGCGGGAGCGGCTGAGCCGTTTGGACATCCTCAACTGGTGTGTCGTCCGATGGCCCATAGTTGGCCGCCTGTTCCGGCGGGGCAGCGTGCGGCCGGAACTCGCCTTCCACCACGCGGCCGTCCGCGGCGAGACGTTTCAATGCAGTGCCCACCACGGCGACGCCGAGCCCCAACCGGGCCGCGGCTTCCGCCGAGGTGAAGGGCCCGTGCGTGCGGGCGTACCGGGAGACGAGGTCGCCCAGGGGATCGGCCACCGGTTCGATGAAGGCGAGGGGTACGCCCATGGGCAGCGGAACGCCGATGGCATCACGGAGCCGGGCGGCATCCTCGACCGCGGCGTAGCGTTCAGCCCCGCCGACGTTGACTTTGATGGCCCGGTTGGCCCGCAGCAGCGCAGTCAGGTGGGACGTGGCCAGAGGCGTGCCGGCATGCGGGGTTTCGACAGGATCAACCACCGGAGTTTCGACGGGCTCAACCACCACCGCAGGCTCCACCACCGGCGCAGCCTCCAGACGGGCGGCGACTTCTTCCGGGGTCAGCGGGCCCAGCAACCTGAGAAGATCGGCAACGCCTTCCATGCCCCGGGCACGGCGGTCCGGGGCAAGGCGTTGAAGTTCAAGCTCGGTGGCCTCGATGACCTTCGCGTCGAGCAGTTCGCGGAGCTCAACGCGGCCGAGCAGCTCGTTCAAGAGCGTCGAGTCCAGGGCCAGGGCCGCGGCCCGGCGTTCGGCCAGTGGCGAGTCCCCTTCATACAGGAACTGGGCCACGTACCCGAACAGCAGGGACTTGGCGAACGGTGAGGGCTGCTGTGTGGTGGTCTGCACGATCCTGAGTTCGCGGCGTTCCACCGAGGCCGCAATGTCCTTCAGGGCCGGAAGGTCGTACACGTCCTGGAGGCATTCGCGAACGGTCTCCAGCACGATGGGGAATGTGGGGTATTTCCGCGCGACATCAAGCAGTTGGGCGGACCGCTGGCGCTGCTGCCAGAGCGGCTGCCGCTTGCCGGGGGTTTGCCGGGGAAGCAGCAGGGCGCGCGCGGCACATTCCCGGAAACGCGACGCGAAGAGCGCACTGCCGCCTACCTCGGCGGTGACAATCTGCTCCAGCTCGTCGGGATCAAACAGGAACAGCTCGGCGCCGGGCGGTTCGTCCTCCATCATGGGGACCCGCAGCACGATGCCGTCGTCCGCCGCCATGGCAGACCCGTCCAGGCCGTACCGTTGGTGCAGGCGCTGCCCGACGGCGAGTGCCCAGGGAGCGTGCACCGGCATCCCGAACGGGCTGTGCAGGATCACCCGCCAGTCGCCCAGTTCGTCGTGGAAGCGCTCCACCACCAGCGTTGTGTCGCAGGGGACCACCTCGGTGGCGAGCTTCTGTTCACTGAGGTACTGGATCAGGTTGTTCGCGGCGAATTCATCCAGCCCGCTGGCCTTGCAGCGTTCGGTGGCAGGGCCGACGTCGGACGCGGACAGTTCACGCACGAAGGCGCCCAGCGCACGGCCCAGGTCAACGGGCCGCCCCAGTGAGTCCCCCTTCCAGAAGGGGAGTTTGCCCGGCTGGCCGAAGGCGGGGGAGACCAGGACGCGGTCGTGGGTGATGTCTTCGATTTTCCAGCTAGTGGCGCCCAGCGCAAAAATGTCACCCACCCGGGACTCGTAGACCATCTCCTCGTCCAGCTCGCCCACGCGGCGGCCGCCTTTTGCCGGTGACGCGGCGGGTTTGCCGTCCGCTCCCGGCGCACCGGAGCCTTCCACCTCCGTGCCGATGATGTAGACACCGAAAAGGCCGCGGTCCGGGATGGTGCCGCCGGACGTCACGGCAAGCCGTTGGGCCCCGGGCCTGCCTTCGATGGTGCCGGCGTTCCGGTCCCAGATGATCCGGGGCCGGAGTTCGGCGAATTCATCCGACGGGTACCGCCCGGCCAGCAGGTCAAGGGTTGCCTCGTACGCGGACCGGGGGAGGGATGCGAACGGGGCGGACCGGCGGACGGTGGCGAACCATTCCTCCACATCGATGCTGCCCAGGGCGGTGGCCGCGACGGTCTGCTGGGCCAGGATGTCCAAGGGGTTGGCCGGGACGAAAAGCCGCTCGATCTTCCCTACGAGCATCCTCTCCACTGTGATGGCCGTGTGCACCAGGTCTGCCCGGTGCTTGGGAAACAGTACACCCTGCGAAATTTCCCCCACCTGGTGCCCGGCACGGCCCACGCGCTGGAGTCCGCTGGCCACCGACGGCGGTGATTCCACCTGCACCACAAGGTCCACGGCCCCCATGTCGATGCCGAGTTCCAGTGACGAAGTGGCCACGACGCAGCGCAGCCGGCCGGACTTGAGGTCGTCCTCTATGAGCGCCCGTTGGTCCTTGGAAACGGAGCCGTGGTGGGCACGGGCCAGCAGCGGATCGGCTCCCGCCGTGCTGCCGGCCTGCGCCATCATGTGGGCCGGCGTCGCCGTGGAGGCAGGATTGAAATCAGGACCGAACGCAGCGGCTCCGGACGGAAACCCTAGGTCCGCGGCACCAGCGTCAGGCGAGTCCCAGCCACCGCCGACCGTGATCAGCTGCCGTTCGGCGTAAATCTCGTTGAGCCGCGCCGTGAGCCGTTCAGCCAGGCGACGGGAGTTCGCGAAGACGATGGTGGACTGGTTGGCCAGCACCAGGTCAACGATCTTTTCCTCCACATGGGGCCAGATCGAGGCCTGAGGCTGCAGGCCTGATGCCGGACCGGAGTCAAAGGCGCCCGCGGCGCCCGGGAGGTCGGACATGTCCTCCACGGGGACGGAAACGGTAAGGTCCCAGTTCTTCCGCGACGGCGGGGCCACGATTTCCACCGGCGCAGCACCGGCCAGGAACTGGGCCACCAACTCGCGCGGCTCCACCGTGGCGGAGAGTCCGATCCGCTGGGCGGGCTTGGGCAGCAGCGCATCCAGCCGTTCCAGGGAGACCGCAAGGTGCGCGCCACGCTTGGTTCCAGCGACGGCATGGACCTCGTCAACGATGATGGTGTCCACCTCGGTGAGGGTCTCGCGCGCCCTGGACGTGAGCATCAGGAACAGCGATTCCGGCGTGGTGATGAGGATGTCCGGCGGGTTGCTGAGCAGCGCGCGACGGTCCGCCGTCGTAGTGTCACCGGACCGGACCCCCACGGTGATCAGGGGCGCCGGCAGCCCCAGCCGCTTGGCAGTCTGGGTGATTCCGATTAGCGGCGAGCGGAGGTTGCGTTCCACATCCACACCAAGGGCCTTCAGCGGCGAGATGTACAGGACGCGGGTCTTGCGTTTGGGCGGGCGGGGGCGTCGTCCCTTGGCCTGCCCTTTCACCGGCACAGCATCCACGCCCGGCAATACAGGGTCACCCAGTTCCGGACCAGGGAAGGGAGCCTCAACAAGCAAACGATCCAAAGCCCAGAGGAACGCCGCGAGCGTCTTGCCGGACCCGGTGGGTGCCACCACCAGCGCGTGCGAGCCGGACGAGATGGCGTTCCAGGCGCCGGTCTGGGCAGGGGTGGGCTCCGCAAAGGCGCCCAGGAACCAGTCGCGCGTGGGCCGGCTGAAACGGCCCATGGGAGTGCCGGGAAGGGCGTCCGGCTCCGCTCCCGGCGGTTGCTGCTCCTGCATTCCTCCATCATGCCCTACCCCACCGACAGTATTGCTGGCCCCGCTGGAGGCGTGGATCAACCTTGCTCGAACCTCGGAAGATCCCTGGTGGCGGGTCCTTCAAGGAGCTTGCCGTCGGGGCTGAAGCGCGAGCCGTGGAGCGGGCAGTCCCAGGTCAGTTCGCTGTCGTTCCAGTGGACAATCCCGCCCAGATGCGTGCAGACGGCGGAGAGCCGGCACATGGTGCCGTCGACTGTGGAGACCGCCGCCGGCCGGGCGCCGTCGCGGTAAACCGTCGCCTCGCCGTCGGGCGGTACGGCACCTCCGGTGGTTGAGCCCGCCGAAGCCCCGGTTTCGGCAGGCTGAACCATAGACTTGCCAGCCGCCACCTTTCCCCAGTCGGTGGCCAGCCGCGCAGCCACGCCCGCGTTGACGGCGACGGCGGTCAGCGCCCCGCCAGGAGACGTCACGCGGTGATGGATCGTGTTGGCCCAACGGAGGCTGCCGCCGAGGATGTCCGCGGAAATGCCCAGGGCAGCGGCCACCGCGTTGGTCATGCCCCACTTGTTGTAGCCGGTGCCGAAGAAGATGTGGCCCCGGCCCCGGGGCAGTTTGCCAAAGAAGGGCATGAGGTTGGTGGCCTGGTAGTCCTGGGCCGACCACGTGTGGGTGGCCACCGCGCCCGGGAAGTGCCCCGTAGCCCAGTCCAACAGACCCGACAGATGGGACTTTTCCGATTCCGTCCGCGCCACCTGATGCCCATGCCCGCCCACCAACAGGAACTGACGACCGTCAGTCTCATAGTCCCGCAAGGAGTGGGTGGGTTCCTCCGCCGATAGGTACATTCCGGGCGGCGCAGTGACTCCGGCGGGCAGTTCCAGGGCCGCGGCATAGGAGCGTAAGGGCTTGAGTTTGGTGAAGTAGAGCCCGCGGTCCAGGACAGGGATCCCAGTGGCCAGCACAACGTTGTTGGCGGTGACCGTGCCCTGGTCCGTGTGGACGGTCAGCGGTCCGCTCCCGGAGACATTCCGCAGCCGGGTCCCGCCCACCACGCTCCCGCCGCGGGCCCGGACGTCCTTCAGCAGCGTGTCCAGGACGTCCATGGGATTGATCTGGGCCTGATTGGTCAGGAGCAGGGCGCCTTGGATGGGGAAGGGGAGGCGTGCATCGCGGACGTACTCGACGTCCAGGCCGGCGGTGGTCGCTGCGCCGAGTTCCTCAAGCAGCCGCTCCGTCCCCTGGGCAGTGGTGGCGTACGTGTAGGCATCCCGGCGCTGATACGGCACGTGGTGTTCGTCGAGATAGCGAAGCAGCCAGGACTGCCCCTCCCGGTTGGCCTCAACGTAGGCGCCAACCTGCTTCTGCGCATACTGCCTGGCCAGGGCGGACAGGACGGTCCCCTGCAGCAGGCTGACTTTCGCCGTTGTGTTCCCGGTGGTCACGGCCCCGGGAAACCTGGCCTCCAGGACCAGGACTCGCTGCCCGGACCGGGCCAGCAGCAGCGCGGTGACCAGCCCCGTCAGCCCGGCCCCCGCCACCACCGTGTCGTAGCTGCTGCCTGCCTCGAACGTGTCAGTGCTGAAGGATTGCCGGCGGTCTAGCCAGAGCGACATCATGGAAGCTAAGTGTACTTACTATGGCCCGCCAGGCCCAGAGCCTTGGGGATGCGGGCACACTGTTGACGCCGGATGTGATGCACGATACAGTTCTACGAAGTTATACGAATAACCCACGAAAGCAACTGGCCCGAGGAGGTGCCCATTTATGGCTGGATCACGGCCAAAGTCAGGACCGACAATGCACGACGTCGCTGCTGCTGCCGGTGTTTCACAGGCCACCGTGTCATTGGTGCTGAATTCGGCCTCCGGGTCGCGCTTCTCCGAGGATACCCGTAAGCGCGTTCGGGACGCCGTGAACCGGCTCGGCTACCGCACTAACGCCCACGCCAAAGTCCTTCGCGAGGGCGTGGCCGGCATGATCGGTTTCATCGGCGATTCCGTGGCCACCACTCCTTTTGCGGGCGCCATCATCGAAGGCGCGCAGCAGCGGGCGTGGGAGGACGGGCTCCTCCTGCTCTCGGTGAACACCGGTGGAGATAGGCAGCTCGAGGCCGCTTCGTTGGACACCATGCTCTCCTATAAGGTTGCCGGCGTGGTCTACGCCGCCATGTATCACCGGCGGCTGGAAGTTCCGGAGGCCCTGGCGGGCGTCAGGTCCGTGGTGCTGAATTCGCAGGACCGGGCCGGTCAGGTCCCGAGTGTCGCCCCGGACGAGGTCAAGGGCGGGTACGCGGCCACCACCCGACTGCTCGAGGCAGGCCACGCCAGGGTAGGGATGATCAATATCGAAACTCTTGAAAGCGGGCTTCCTGCCGCCGTCGGCCGCTACGAGGGCTACTGCGCGGCACTTGAGGAAGCGGGGCTGGACGTTGATCCGTCGCTGGTCCGTTTCGGTCAAGGCGGTGAGGAACATGGCTACAAGTACGCGATGGAGCTGCTGACCTCCAGCAACCCGCCGACCGCGATTTTTTGCGCGAACGATCGCGGCGCCTGGGGTGCCTATCAGGCCGTCTCGGACCTGCGCCTCTCAATCCCTGGGGACGTCTCGATCGTGGGGTTCGATAATCAGGCGACTCTGGCGCCGTTTCTTCGTCCGGGATTGACCACTTTTGAATTGCCGTTCGTCGCCATGGGCCGGCGCGCGGTTGAGCTGATCCTCCAGGATGCGGAACCCGATGGCCGGGTCGAGCTGATGGACTGCCCTCTGATTGAACGGAATTCAGTGACTCATCCTAAGGAGATGCCATGAGCCGCACCATCCCGGCCCGACGCGGGCGTCCTGCTGCGGCGCCGTTGCCGCAGCGGAAAACTTCTCTTTCGCTCCGCTTGAAGAGGATTTCCCGCGCCTGGCAGTTATACGTATTACTAGCCCCGGCGATCATCTACGTTCTGGTCTTCAAGTACTGGCCGATGTACGGCGTTCAGATCGCTTTCAAGAACTACAACCCGGTGGACGGGTTTACGGACAGCCCCTGGGTGGGCCTGACCCACTTCATCAGGTTTGTGAACTCTTACCAGTTCGGCCAGGTGGTCGGTAACACCTTGTGGATCGCCGTCCTAGGCCTGCTGCTGGCCTTCCCCATTCCGATCATCCTGGCGTTGCTGGTCAACCAGCTCCAGAGCGAGAGGTTCAAGAAGTTCACGCAGACGGTGCTGTATTCGCCCGCATTCATCTCCACCGTGGTGGTGGTGGGCATCATGTTCGTAGTCCTGTCCCCGAGGTCGGGGCTGGTGAACAACGCCATCCAGCTGGGCGGCGGTGAGCCGATCTTCTTCATGGGTTCGGCGGAGTGGTTCCGTCCTATCTATGTGATCTCGGATGTCTGGCAGAACGCCGGCTTCTCGATGATCGTGTACCTGGCGGCCCTGGCGGCCATCGACCCGGCGCTCCACGATGCGGCCAAGGTCGACGGTGCCTCGAAGCTGCAGCGCATCCGGCACATTGACCTGCCGGGCATCATGCCGGTGGTGACCATCCTGTTCATCCTGGCTATCGGCAACCTGCTCAACGTCGGTTTCGAGAAGGCGCTGCTGATGCAGACGCCGCTGAACCTCTCAAGCTCGGAGATCATCCAGACCTACGTCTACCACGCGGGCCTGCAGCAGGCGCAGTTCAGCTACTCGGCCGCCATCGGCCTGTTCAACTCCCTCCTCAACCTGGCACTGCTGCTCGTCTTCAACACGATTGCGCGCCGGGCCAACCAAGCGACCCTGTGGTGATGCCGAAATGTCCCTGACAACCAACCCCCGCACAACCGTGAACCCGAACCGGCCCCTCAGCCAGGTCCGCCCCAAGCCGTCGCTGCGCGACAAATACGGCGACCGAGCCTTCAACATCGCCGCCACCACTGTCCTGTTGCTGTCCATCCTGGCCGTGGTCTATCCGCTGTACTTCATCGTCATCGCTTCCATTAGCGACCCGAATGCCGTGTACGAAGGTAAGGTCTGGCTGTTTCCTTCCGGGGTGACTACAGAGGGTTACGAACGGATCTTCGCCGACAGCCGCATCTGGAATGGCCTGGGCAACACCGTCATCTACACCGTGCTCGGCACCGCCGTGAGCGTCAGCACCATCCTGTGCGGCGCCTACGCACTGTCCCGCAAGGACATGCCCGGCCGGAAGATTCTGATGCTCCTGTTCGTGATCACCATGTTCTTCGACGGCGGACTCATCACCAAGTACCTGGTGGTCCGCGACCTGGGCATGCTGGACACCGTCTGGGCAGTGGTCCTTCCCGGCGCGGTGGGCGTGTGGAACCTGATCATCGCCAGGTCCTTCTTTGAACACACCATCCCCAACGAGCTGCGCGAAGCCGCGCAGATGGACGGGGCAACCGACTTCAAATTCTTCTTCAAAATGGTGCTCCCACTGTCCAAACCGCTGATCATGCTCATGATCATGGTCCACGTCGTGGCTCAGTGGAACTCGTTCTTTGACGCACTGATCTTCCTCAACGACGACTCCAAATACCCGCTGCAGCTCGTCCTGCGCAACATCCTCATCCAGTCAGACGTCTCCTCCACCGGAACCACCGGCGGAGACATCGAATCCTATGCCGCCGCGCAAAGGATCGCAGAGCTCACCAAGTACGCCATGATCGTCGTCTCGAGCCTGCCCCTCATGATTGCCCTGCCATTCATGCAGAAGCACTTCACCAAGGGCGCCATGATCGGCGCCGTCAAATAGCTCCTTCCCTTAGGGAAACCGCCCGGGCAATCGCCGTCGGACGGCACCATCCCCACCTCAGAAACCCCCCTCAGAATAGGAATCACCATGGCATTCAGCCGCAAATTCACCGCCCTCGGCGCCGTCCTGGCCGGAACATTGATGTTCACCGCCTGCTCCGGCGGCGGCTCAGGCACCACGGAGATCAAAGACGCCTCCGCGGACTTCGGCTTCCAGGAAACAGGCTTCCCGATCGTCAGCAAGCAGCTCGACCTGACCTTCTCTGGCACCAAGTCGGCTCTCGCACCGGACTACAACACCATGACCGTGGTCAAGGAATGGGAAAAAGCCACCAACGTCCACATCAACTGGGAGAACCTGCCCGAAACGGTCTTCCAGGAAAAGAAGAACCTCATCCTGGCCAGCGGTGACCTGCCCGACGCGTTCTTCAACACCGGCCTGACCGACGCCGAGATCGCCACCTACTCCGCCAGTGGCACGCTCATCCCGCTCGAGGGTCTGATCGAGAAGAACGCCCCGAACCTCTCCAAGATGCTCTCGGAACGACCTGACATCAAGGCAGCCATCACCTCGTCGGACGGGCACATCTACTCCCTGCCGTCGGTGGAGGAGCTCGGCCTGGTCCAGTTCCCCAACGAACTGGCCATCAACACTTCCTGGCTGAAGAAGCTCAACATCCCGATGCCGAAAACCATCGATGAGTTCCACGACGCACTGCTGGCCTTCAAGACCCAGGACGCCTCCGGGACCGGCAAAACTATCCCGCTGAGCTTCATGCCCGGCTCTTGGTGCGGGGACATCGTTGACCTGATCGCCGCCCTCGGCGGAGTGCCGGACAACATGGACCACCGCATCGTCCAGGACGACAAAGTCATCTTCACCCCCACCCAGGACGGCTACAAAAAAGCCATCCTGACGCTGCACGAGTGGTACCAGGAAGGCCTGATCGACCCCGAATCCTTCTCCCAGGATGACAAGGCGTACCTGGCCAAGGGCAAAGCCGCCACGGAAAACCTCGGCTCATTCGTCTGGTGGGAAGTCCCCGAAATGGTCGGCGCTGACCGCGCCAACAACTACTCCCTCGTCCCCGTCCTCGAAGGCGTGAACGGCAAACGGATCGCCAGCCAGTCCAACAACCAGGAAATCTCCCGCGGCGCCTTCGCCATCACCCGGGCCAACAAATACCCGGCCGCGACCATGCGCTGGGCCGACAACCTCTATGACCCCATCCAGTCCGCCCAGGCCAACTGGGGACCCATCGGTGAAACCCTGCAAAAGGACGCCAGCGGCCTGCTGACGCAGATCCCCGCCCCGGCCGGGACCAGCGAAGGCGAACGCCGCCAAAAGGTCGCCCCGGGCGGCCCGAAGGCCAACACCGCCGAGAACTTCACCACCGTCGTCGCGCCAGAACCACGCGCCGCCGAACGCCAGAAGACCGTCAACGAACTCTACAAGCCCTTCGCCGGCAACGACGGCTACCCGCCGGTCGCCCTCTCCAACGAAGAACTGCAGCAGATCAGCACCATCCAGACGGACATCACCTCCCTGGTGAAGCAGAACATGGCCAAGTGGATCGTCTCCGGCGGCATCGAGCAGGAATGGGACGGCTACGTCTCCCAGCTCAAAAATGTCGGCGTCGACAAAATGATTGAGGTCTACCAGCAGGCCTACGACCGCTACAAGAGCAACTCCTAGCTCCGACAAACCGGGTGGGCCGGCGCAAACCGGCCCACCCGCCCACGAAACCCTGTACAGGGGCTCCCAGACTTGCAAAGAAACGAGACCTGACCTTCATGACTGCCGCGACCGCCACGACAGCCGACACCTTCCGGCCGGCCCTGCACTACGCCGCCCGGAACACCTGGCTCAATGATCCCAACGGCCTGATTTTTCACGACGGCGTCTACCACCTCTACTACCAGAACAACCCGCTGGATAATGTCTGGGGCAACATGTCCTGGGGACACGCCACCTCCCCGGACCTGGTCACCTGGACCGAACACCCCGTCGCCATCGCCTGTGACGAGGAAGAAGACATCTTCTCCGGCAGCATCGTCTTGGACCGGGACAACACCAGCGGATTCGGGACCGACTCGGCCCCGCCCCTGGTCGCCGTCTACACCAGCGCCTTCAAGCCCGGCTCCACACACGAGGGGCTCCAGGCACAGTCGCTCGCCTACAGCCGCGACGGCGGCTACACCTGGACCAAACACGCCGCCAACCCCGTCCTGAACCGTGGATCCGCCGAGTTCCGCGACCCCAAAGTCATCAGGTACGACGGCGGTGCCGGCAGCTACTGGGTCATGGTCGCCGTGGAAGCCACGGACTTCCAGGTGGTGCTCTACAAGTCGCACGACCTCAAGAGCTGGGAGCCGCTGAGTACGTTCGGCCCGGCCAACGCCACCGGAGGCGTCTGGGAATGCCCGGACCTGTTCCCGCTGCCCGTCGACGGTGATCCGACCAACCTGCAGTGGGTCCTCACCGTCAACCTCAACCCGGGCGGACCCAACAACGGCACCGCCGGGCAGTACTTCGTGGGGGATTTCGACGGGACCACATTCACCTCGGCCACCACCGTGACCGAAGGCCTCCAGGACCCGGACCGGCTGGGCGAGTACCAGTGGCTGGACTGGGGCCGCGACTACTACGCCGCCGTTTCGTTCAGCGACGTTCCGGACGGCCGGCGGCTCATGATCGGGTGGATGAACAACTGGCAATACGCCAACCAGATCCCCACCTCGCCCTGGCGCAGCCCCATGACGCTGGCCCGCGAAGTATCCCTCCGCACCATCGACGGAAAAGCGCGACTCGTTCAAGAGGCCGCCGGAGATTTCGCCTCAATTTCCGACCCGGCCCGGGCGTTCAGCCTCGCGCACACGGAAATCGCTGAGGGTACACACATCCTGGACGGTGCAGCGGGCAGCGTCCAACGCATCGATATCACCCTGACGCCCGGAAACGCCACGGAATTCGGGCTTGTGGTCCGCGGCGACGGGGACCAGGGAACCCGCATCGGCGTCAGCCCCGCTGAAGGCACCCTCGTTGTTGACCGCCGCGATTCCGGGCAGACAAGTTTCCACGAAACTTTCGCCTCCATCGACGCAGCCCCCATCCGCGGGATCGAAGGCTCCTACAAGCTCACCATCTTCGTGGACCGCTGCTCCGTTGAGGTCTTCGCCCAGGACGGCCAGGTCACCATGACCGAACTGATCTTCCCGGCACCCACCAGTACCGACCTGGCGCTCTATTCCATCGGTGGCACAGCCACCGTAAACAGCCTCAACGTCACTCAGTTCGTCGCCTGACTGCAGAGTTCGCGGTCACGGCACACCAGCCGAAGAAAGACAGCAGATGCACTACCCCGCCGCGCCCGGCCCGGCCGAACTTGCCTGGACGTCATCGTCGTCGGCGAGGCGCTCACCGACGTCGTCACCTCGCCCCAGGGCACAAGTGACCGAATCCTTCCCACATTTTCAGGCGGGCTGGAAAGCTCCCACGCTCAGGAGGGCGATGTTCGCATTAGTGCACGCGCTGGTGGGCTGCGGCAGGAACAACGACGCCGTGTCTTCGGGCGGGTAGATGCGGTAGCCGGCCGCGTCCGTCAGTGTGCAGTCGCTGTAATTCGCGGCCTGGGTGTAGCGGAGCACGGCAGTTCCGGTCTGGCCCGGCGCGAGCAGGACGTCCGCTACGGGGGTGGTTTCGTCGCGGGTCGCCGCCGCACCAATCGGTGCACCGTCGGCGTTGGCGGTCAGCGACACCCCCGGGTAGCCCTTGAGCAGGCAGGGCGCCGTGCCCGTATTCGTGAGGTTCAGCTTCATGTAGACGCTGCCCGCCGCGCCCCCGCCGGACGCATCGGTAGCCGCCGACAGTGTGGCCGCTTTGCAGAGCGCGGGACCGGCCTGGGTGGTGCCGGACGACGACGGCGACTGGGACGCGCCCGGAGACGCCGGCGTGGTGGACGGGCTGGCGGAGTTGGTCCCCGGCGTCGTCGTCCCCCGCGTCTGCGGCTGGCTCGGTCCGCAGGCAGTGAGCATCAGCGCCGCCGCCGCGACCGCCGTCGTAAAAACAAACACCCGTGACATTCGCTGAGAGCTCATGCCATAACAGTTGCGGCCTGTGTGGCTGGAGTCAACGATGCCACGGGCAGGCAGGACGATTTGATGCCCGGATTGTGATCATCCGGGCATCAAATCCCGCGATGTTACGTGGCGGATTCCTGCCGGCGCTTCGAGCCGCTGCGCGCGAAGGCCACCCCGCCCAGGGCGAGTCCACCGAGACCGGCAGCAAGCCCAGCCCAGCTGCGGGCGTCCGCGCCATTGTCAGTCACCGCGGCTGCCTGCTCGGTGGCATGGGCGGCGGTGGCCGGAGCCTCGGTGGTGTGCGCCGCGGAAGAAGCCGCGCCGTGGCCATCAGTGCTCGCCGCCTCGGTGATGGTGATGGACGGCGCCGGCGCCTTCAGGGAGTGCGGGTCCTGGCCGTCCTTGGCGATCTCCGACCAGTCAGTCTGCCCCGTTTCGCACGTCTGCAGCGTGGGGAAGTAGAGCGTGGAGCCGGCCGCGTCGGGCAGCTTCACGGACAGCACCAGGGCATCGCGCAGGTCGTGGGCCAGCGGAGATTTCGCCGTGTACACAATCTGGCTGGTGCGTTTGGTGATGGAGGTGCCGTCGGCCAGTTTCTTGGGCTCGGCGAGCTGCTCGGTCACCCTTTCCACGCTCCAGTTGGGGTTCACTGTGGGCTGGGCGTCGTTGAGTTCGGCCGGCAGGGTGATGGCCACCTTGGTGGTGCCGGACTCCTCGCAGCCGTGCGGGATGCCGAAGGTCAGCAGGGCGTAGGAATTGGCGGCGGTTTTGTCAGGGTTGACGCCTACGTGGGCGGACGCACCTGCTGCTGCGGTCAGGATCAGGACGGCTGCGCCGCCGGTGGCTGCCGCTGCGGTGAGGGTGCGGCGAAGGAATGTAGTGGTCATGGGGTTGCCTTTCGGACGCACGCCGGATGGGGGCGTGCGGAAGTACGGGATGAGGCCCGCGGCCTGCGGAAGTGCGGTGCGGGTGGAGTCAGGAAAGTACGACGGCGGAAGGCGGGCCGCGTCGGCTGTGTTGCCTGAGGTTCCGCCAGGGGCGGAGGGGGAGAACCGCCGGTGGGGCAGTCACCGCACGCGGTGTGCCGGCGTCGGGCGTTACTGCTTCGGGGAGCCGGACGAGGGGCCTCAGCCACGCGGCCAGAGCCCACAGCGCAGCTTCACCCCTGGCCAGCAGGAGGGCGCACGCGCCGGTGGCGAGTGCGTGGGTCAGGAGCATCAGGAGGCCCGCGGATCCGGGATCGTGGACGTGTCCGGTGGCAGCGATGACGGGCGCGGCGGCGCCGGCGAGGTGGGCGTTATGGAGCCCGGAGGCGGCAGCGCCTACAGCGGTACCCGACGAACTGAAGACCGTGAAGGCTTCGTGCAGGATGAACTGTCCCGCGCCGAGGACAGTGAGCATGGCTGGAAAATTGAGTCGCAGCCTCGTGGCGGAGGTGGCTGCCAGCACTGTCAGTGCGAGCACGGCCAGCAGGATGCCTGGGGCGGGAAGGTCGCCGCCGCCGGCCACGTGGGCGCCTGCGGCAAGAGTCAGGACTCCTGTGGACAGGGACGCTGCGCGAAGGAAATGGAAGGGTGGCCGGGCGTGGTTGGTGCGCACGGATCCTCCTTATTTCGGTCGCCGGTGACGGGCTTCAGTCGCGTTCTTCCAGTGGTCCTCGGCGACGTTCAGATTCTACCGGCCTTTGGGCGGGCGGTCCGTCGGTGACAGTCCGTGCAGCGCGATCACGTTGGATGGAGATTCTGTCGTTTCGGATGGCTCGGCTGGCAACTTCAAGAAACCCATGGCCAGGTCGAGGCACTGGATGGCGACCGGGGGAACACGGTAATCGGTCACCGCCTCCACCAATCCGAGTTCGGCGAGAAGGGTTAGCTTCTGCTGTGCCTGCAGGGCCGCGAACGACGCGTAGATCTCTTCAAGGCCCGTTTCTTCGAGTTCCGTGTCTTCAAGGTCTACGTCCTGCAAGGCGCCTTCAAGGTCCGGCGACGCCATAAGTTCGAGTTCCGCCACGGGCATCGGTTCATCGGTGGTGCCATAGGTGAGGACGGCCAGCAGTGTCCCGGCTACCGCTTCCTGGTCCCACACCTGGTCCTCGTCGGTGAGCACTCCGACCAGCAGGACCACCGACAGCATCCGGCGGATGTCCAGCCGTTCCTCGATCCTCGTGCTGTTCCAGGCGGCCACTTCCGGGCCGGGAACGGCTTTGGTGGATCCGAGCCTGATTAGGTTTGCCCCCACCAAGGCTGACCAGATCTCGCGGAGCACCGGCACGTCGTGCATGGTTCCGACTTCCAGCAACGTTTTGGGCCGGCTCTCGGCAGATTCCAGATCGAAAAGTGGGAGGGTCCGGCTCGCGGCCCGCTTTCCACTGGCATGTACTCCTACGGCTGCGGCTGCCGGCTCGATGTCCTTAAGCCGCAGGGCACCCGTGCTGGTGATTTCCTTGCCGGTTCCGATCCAGTCCAGCAGGGAGGTGGCATGCTGGATCAGCGGCATGGCATTGAACGCAGCCTCCTGGTGGTCGTCGCTGAGGTCAGGTACCTGGATAACCGGCAATTGCGGGACAGCCGCGGCGATACCGTTTCCCAGCGCTGAATGGAGTTCCTCGAAGTCGGCGTCCGTGCCGCTCCATCGGCCGGTCCCTTTCAGGAAATGGATGTACGAGTGAAGGGCGAAGTAGATGTCGTCGAAGGCCTCATCCATGTCGTCGGGGTCCAACGACGCCGCAATGGCTCCGGCCGCCTGCTCCACGCCTTCACTGTCGATTGCGGTGGCCGAACTCGAACCGTTGATGGCGTGCTGGGCCGTGAGAAAGAGCTTGACCAGTTCGAGGGACTCGAAGGCATCGGCAGGATCAGGAGCTTCAGCCGCGTTCCATTGAAGAAACTCGACAGCCATCGAGTCGATTGCCCGATGGTTCAGGACCAGCTGCAGCGGCATCTTGGGGGCCGAGGGAACAGCCTTGAGGTGCCGCCGGTCCTTGTTCTTGCTCTTGGATTTGCCGGTCTTTTTGGTCAAGGATTGCCTCCGGTGTCAACGGGCGATCGTCCCACATTCGATGGCTGGGATAACCGCGGATGTATCGAGCTTACAAAGCCGGACTGCCGGCGAGCAGTTCCGCAAGGACATCAGCGGCGGAGTCATGCCGGATCAGCGGTGTGGCCTGCCCCGCCCACAGCGACATAAGCTCCGTGTTTCCCTGGGCGGCTGCCTCCGGGCGGAAGCGGCCGGTGAGCCAGTTCTGCGTTGGGAACGGGGCTATTCCGGCTTCCGAGAGACCAGCTCCTGACAGTTCGGCGATGATGCGGTTGGGGATCCCGCGGGCAAGCCGTCCGCTGAGGGCTCTTGTCAACACTGTTTCCCGCGCGGCCGGGCTGTGCAGGATGGCCCGGTATGCAGGGACGGCCGCGGATTCGCGGGTGGCCAGGAACGCCGAGCCCACCTGGACCGCTTCGGCGCCGAGGGCTCGTGCAGCAGCGTAGCCGCGGCGGTCTGCAATGCCGCCAGCGGCGATTACCGGAATCCCGACGGCGTCAACCACCTGCGGAACCAGTGCAAAAGTTCCGATCAGGGACTCCTCCGCGGGCTTCAGGAACGAGACGCGGTGGCCGCCGGATTCCATGCCGCTGGCAACCACGGCATCCACGCCGCCTGCTTCCAGGGCAACGGCTTCCGCGACCGTGGTGGCGGTTCCCACCACGACAATTCCACGCCGGTGCGCCGCTTCAACCAGTTCCGGCGCGGGCACACCGAACACAAAGCTGACGACGGCGGAACGCGCCTCCAGGGTTGCCTCCACCTGCTCGTCGTAGTCGGGCAGGTAGCGGTCCGGCATGTGAGGAACCGGCAGGCCCAGTTCGTCAAAGTACGGCTTCAGGGTCCCGACGTAGTGGTCGAAATCCGGCTGGGGGAGCGAGGTGGCTTCGTCGCCGGTGGGAATCCAGAGGTTGAGGGCGAACGGCTTCGCCGTTGCCTTCTTGAGCTCGGCAGCTGTGTTCCGAATGGCGTCGGCACCGTAACCGTAGAGGCCGTAGGAACCCAGCCCGCCGCCGTCGCTCACGGCTGCTGTCAGCTCCACCGAAGAGACGCCACCGAAGGGACCCAGCACCACCGGAACGTCCGTGCCGAACAATTCGGTGATGCGGTTTGAGCTGGCTGAGGTGCTGTTCTCGAGAGTCATGCGGTGGCTCCTGGCAGATCGACGTCGGCTTCAGGACTCAGTCTCGCAGGGCTGGCGGCCGCTGCCCAACCTGTGGCTGGGTTCAGTCTGTTTCCGGGCCTGAGCAGTAATGGCAGTCGTCGGGGCAGGTATCGGTCACGGCTGGCTCCAGGTGAGTTCGAAGCCGTCGCTGACATGGAAGAGCCTGCGGCCGCCCACCGGCGTCCTGACCCAGACGGTCTCGCCGTCCGTTGTCCTGTTGTCCACGGCGCCGGCGTACTCGGTGTGGCCGTTCCGGGTCAGCAGAACGGTGTCGCCCACCTGGACGTCGTCCCATTGGCCGGGGGCATTAACGCGATTCGTCATCGAAGTCACGGTTCTTCCTTTAAAGATCGGGTGCCGGACAGGTGTGCCGGGTCCACTACATACAACCCGAAGGGCTCTGGTCTGCTCAATGGAGGATGTGACCACTCTTGCTGCGGCCGTTTGTGCAGGCATCCAGTAGGGCCATGTACCACGGCATGGGGCGGGGCTAGACTGCTGGCGTAAGTGGCCAACTACCTCAGGGAGCACATGATGAACTACTCAGGGACTGGCAACGAGAAAGCGATTCCGGCCAGTGAACTTAACAGGACCCACGTGGGTCAGACCGTCAGTTTTGAGCCAGACGAATTCACGCTGGTGTTCGGAAAAATCGCGGCCATTGCGCGCAAGGAAGGCGGCGTGACCATCGCCCTGCAGGGCGTCGAAGGAAGCGGCGGCCTGCAGTCCAGTTACAGCCTCCCGGGCAGTCAACACGTCTACCTTCAGCCGGACATGCTGACGAATACCGAATCCACCATCAAGGATCTCTTCGGCAAGGTCCAGGAAAACCTGCGCGGCGGGCACAAGGGAGATGACAAGACGGACAAGCTTTAGCGGGGGGACTGTCCGTCGGGTACAGCAAAGGCCCTTGCCGTCTATGACGGGGAGGAGGGCCCGAATTGGGCTGGGCGTAGGGTGGAAGTTAGACGGAAGGAGCACTTCATGAAGAAAATTCTCATGGTACTGACCAGCGTTTCCGAGATCGGCGATACCGGAGAGAAGACCGGATACAACGTGGCCGAGGCTGCACATCCCTGGAAGGTCTTCAAGGATTCAGGGCATTTCGTCGACTTCGCGTCCATCCAGGGCGGCCAGCCCCCGCGCGACGAGGTGGACTCAAAAGATCCCATCCAGGTCGCCTTCACGGAGGACGAGACCACGCGCGCCGGTCTCTACAACACCGCCCGCGTCGACGTGGTTGATCCCGACCAGTACGACGCCGTCTACCTCGTGGGAGGGCACGGCGCCATGTGGGACTTCCCGGACAGCGAAGGCTTGCAGAACCTCGTAGCCAGCGTCTACAACGCCGGCGGCGTGGTGGGCGCTGTCTGTCACGGGCCGGCCGGACTGCTGAACGTCGAGTTGGCCAACGGCTTTCGGCTGGTCGAGGGCAGGAAGGTCGCTGCTTTCACCAACGACGAGGAGGTTGCCGCAGGGAAGGACCAGGTCATCCCGTTCTTTTTGGCAGACCGGCTTGAGGAACAGGGTGCCACCCACGTCTCCGCTGGTGTCTTTGAGGAAAAGGTCGTGGTCGACGACCGGCTGGTGACCGGCCAGAACCCAGCGTCAGCGGCCGGCGTGGCCAAGGAGATGGAGAAGCTCCTGGCAGAGGTCATCCACCAGGAAAAAGCCGAGGAGCAGCACGAGGCGGAGGCTCTGCGCGCCGAGAAGGACGCCGAGAAGAACGCCAGGAAGGCTGCTGCGGCAGGCACCGAGCACTAGCGCCCGCAGCGCACTGACACTGGCGGCCGCCTCGACGACGGGGCGGTCGCCAGTCGGCGTATTGGCGCCGGCAACAACACTGTCCAACGCATCGCCGACCTGCTTCAGGTTTTCGCGCCCCACGATCTACGGCAACGTCAGCAAATCAAGGGGCTAAGTTTGGGGCAAAACAAAACCCCCACTTCCCTTTTATAAGGGAAGCAGGGGCCTTGCCAATTGGCGGTGACGGTGGGATTTGAACCCACGTTGGCTTTGACACCAAACAACATTTCGAGTGTTGCACCTTCGGCCGCTCGGACACGTCACCAACCTGAATAGGTTACCGGAGCATACCGCCCATCCACAAAACGGCAGGCGTTCAGCCCCCGGATGGTGCGAAGGGATCCTTAAGCCCACTCCAGCGCCCGAACGGACACTTAAGCCCCACAACGTTGGCGCGCCCGCGCGAACGGACACTTGAGGCCCTGAATTGCCGCGGCGCGATTCGCGGCACCGATCGTTGCTTCGCAGGGTTATGCACATAGCCCTTCAGCCTCGCCGTTATTGTCACACCCTCCGGGGATGATTTGAGTATGGATAGCAGAGCAGCTGTGGCGACGGCGGAGGCCCTTTCTGTGTCCTTCGCTGAGCTTGCGGTTGTGATCCGTGAGGCTGTCGAAGCCCCGGGTCAGTGTGCTGATCCGCTGCATCGGAGGTCCGAGCTCGCCCTGCAGACGCTGGCTGCCGTGGCCCGCGGGGAGGCGAAGATGGCGGCGCTGAAAGTCCAGGCGGTCGCCGACTATGACGACGCTGCCCAAGCGCTGGCGGGTCCGGCCACGTCACCTGAGGACAACACCGGGCAAGAGATGGCCGTGGTCGCGGAGGTCGCGTGCGTGCTCACGGTGAGCGAACGGTCCGCTGGGGCGCTGTTGGCCGAGGCCCACCAACTCACCACCAGGCTGCCCCTGACCTTATCCGCGCTGCAGGCCGGGACGATTTCCTGGCAGCACGCCCGGATTATGGTCGACGAAACCACCAACCTTGACCGGCCGGCCGCTGCGGCGTTGGAGGCGCATTTCCTGGACGCCGCCACCGTGAATCCTGCCCGGGGGTGCCTGGCCGGTGGGCTCGTCCCCGGCCGGTTCCGGCACAAGGCCCGGACGTGGCGGGAGCGGCATCATCCGGTCAGCATCGAAAAACGCCACGCACGAGGTGTCCAGGATCGGCGATTGGAGTATGCCCCGGACCGTGATGGCATGGCCTGGCTCAGCGCGTATCTGCCCGCCGATCAGGCCGCGGGGATCTGGGACCGCACCACTTCAGCCGCCAGGGCCCTGCAAGGCCCGGACGAAGGGCGGACCCTCAGCCAGATCCGCGCCGACACCGCCGCCACCTGGCTCCTCGGCGGCACCGGTGACCAGGCAGATATCGACGGCGGCAGAGTGGTTGCTGGTGTCCCGTCGCCGCGGGCTCAGGTTCTTGTTACGGTCCCCGTGCTTTCGCTGCTGGGTGTCACGGATGAGCCGGCCATGCTGGACGGGTACGGGCCGATCCCGCCGTCCATGGCCCGCCGTCTCGTCGCGAACGGTGCGGAGTCCTTCCATCGGGTTCTGATCGACGCCCGCGACGGAGCTCCGTTGGAGATCGGGCGGACCAGCTACCGGGTGACGAAAGCCCAACGCCAATGGCTGCGAATGCGGGATGGGAAGTGCCCGTTCCCCGGCTGCAGCAACCAGTCCCTCGACAACGAAGCCGACCATCTCCTCGCCTGGGCCAAAGGAGGCAGCACCGGGATCAGCAATCTCGGCCAGCCATGCCACAAACACCACAGACTCAGACACACCACGGCCTGGAAACCTACCACCGCAACCAAGAACGAACCACCCGGCTGGACATCACCGACCGGACGCCACTACCAAAGCGAACACCCCGACTGGGAACCACCCCACTGGCCAAAACTCCGGCCACAACAACAACCGGGCCAAAAGTCAGAGCTGGTTCTCCATGCTGATCCGCGTGGACTCGGATATCCAGGGGCACCCGTAGTCGAAACTCCCGGCGGCACCTTGGAGGACGATCCATCTCCAGAGCTGCACGGCGTCAATATTCACGGCATCGACTTTGACCGGGCCGGCCCAAATGAGCCCGGCGATGAACTGTTCGACTATGCGCTGTTCCCGGACGACACGCCGCCCGACGGACCCATGCCCGAAGACCCCTACCCGAACTGGGACTTCACTGCCCACAGCACTGTCTGACCGCCAGCCCCAAGCGGCGGCGAGGCCGCATTTGGTCTGAGGCAGAGTCGGGGCGGGCAGAACAGGGCTGCCTCCCATCAACCGTGCGAACCATCAACAGCGCGAACGGACAGTTATGGCCCCGATTCCAAGGGCCCCAAGTGTCCGTTCGCGCCGGGTGGGTGTCGCGGAGAGCGCTCGCGGACTAGATTCATAAGCAAGATGACCAAGTCACGCAAAGAAGCGCAGGCGACCGCATACTGGACCACGGGCCCGGAACACGGCGAGCTCCGCAACGAGGCACTGCCCGCTCCCGGGCCCGGCGAAGCTTTGGTCCGTACGCTGTATTCAGGCATCAGCAAGGGCACGGAAATTGTTGTGCACAAAGGCTCCGTCCCGCCCCGCGTGGCTGCGGAAATGCGCGCCCCGCACCAGGAGGGTACCTTCCCGTCGCCCGTGAAGTTCGGATATCTCTCCGTGGGCGTTGTGGAGGAGGGGCCCGAAGGCTGGGCGGGCCAGAAAGTCTTCTGCCTCAATCCGCATCAGGACCGCTATGTCATTTCCACCGACGCCCTCACCAGGATTCCCGACGGCGTCCCCGCCCGCCGCGCCGTCCTCACCGGCACCGTGGAAACCGCCGTCAACGCCCTCTGGGAAGCCGGACCGAGGCTGGGGGACCGGATCGCCGTCGTCGGCGCGGGTCTGGTGGGTGGAATGGTGGCGACCCTGCTGCGGACTTTCCCGCTGGCCCGCCTGCAACTCGTGGACGTGGACCCGGAACGCAAGCAGTTGGCGGACAGGCTCGGCGTGGAGTTCACCCGCCCGGATGATGCCAAACCCGACTGCGACATCGTGTTCCACTGCTCCGCTTCCCAGGAAGGCCTCGAACGCAGCCTGCAGCTGGCCGGCGATGAGGGGGAGATCATCGAGATGTCCTGGTATGCCAACCGCAAGGTCACGCTGCCGCTGGGTGAAGACTTTCACGCACGCCGGCTCTCCATCCGGGCCAGCCAGGTGGGCGTGGTTGCCCGGGCACGGCGGCACCGCCGGACCACGGCCGAGCGCCTGGAATTGGCTGTTGAGCTCCTCAAGGACCCGGTCTTCGATGTATTCCTCACCGGGGCCTCTCCGTTCACGGACCTGCCGGCAGTAGTGCAGAACCTAGCCGACGGCACGCTCGAAGCCCTGTGCCATGTGATCGAATACCCCAACGCAGACAGCCCCGCGGAAGCCAACCCCAAAGACAGGAAGTAGCCCGTGTTCAGCCTGACCGTCCGACGCCACTTTATGATCGCCCACAGCCTCCCGCGGGAGGCATTTGGCCCGGCCCAGGCCCTCCACGGGGCGACGTTCGTGGCGGAGGTGACGTTCCGCCGTCGTGCGCTGAACCAGGACTCGATCGTCCTGGACATCGGAGCCGCCGGCGGCATCATCGAGGACGTAGTGTCCGGCCTCAACTACAAAAACCTGGACGAACACCCGGACTTCGAAGGGAAGCTCAGCACCACCGAGGCGCTCGCGGAGTACATCGCCCACGCCGTCGCAGCCAAGCTCACGGATGACGGCGACGGTGACGGCGACGGCCGCGAGCTCGCGGGGATCGACGTCACCCTGCGCGAAAATCCGGACGCGTGGGCCACTTACACCCTCGACCTGTCCGCCTGATCCCATGTTGGTCAGGTTCCTGGTCCCCGCCAACATCCGCCACAACTCCGGCGGCAACGTCTACAACGCGCGGCTCACCCAGGGCCTGAGATCGTTGGGGGTTGCTGTGGAGATGCTGGCGGTGGAAGGTTCGTGGCCTGACGCCAGCGCTGGAGACCGACGGCGGCTGGGCGGCCTGCTGGGCGCCTGGGACCCAAGGTCGGACCCCCCGCAGGCGGACATCACCCCGGAAGCGGTCACCCTCGTGGACGGGCTGATTGCGTGCGGTGCGCCTGGCGAACTGGAGTACGCCGCGGCCGCCGGACAACACACCTGGGTCCTGCAGCATATGCCGTCGCCCAGCCACCCCGACGGCGAGGGGCGGGCACTGTGGGCGGCCGCCGGAGTGATCTGCACCAGTTCGTCCGCAGCGGCCTCGGCGGCAGAAAAGCACGGGCTCCGCGCCAGCCGGGTTGTCTTGCCCGGGACGGACGCGGCACCGGTGGCGTCAGGTTCGGCCCCGCCCCACATCATTGCGGTGGCCGCGCTGCTGCCCAACAAGGACCAGTTGCTGACCGTGGCCGCGCTGGCCCGGCTCCAGGACCTCGCCTGGACAGCCTCCCTGGTAGGAACGGACGACGCCGATCCCGCCTATGCGGCACAGGTCCGGGCAGCCATTGCCTCCTCTGGAATGGAGGACAGGGTGCGCGTGACCGGCCAGCTCGCCGGGACCGAACTGGCGAACGAATGGAACCGGACAGACCTGAGCCTTCTCGTGTCGCGGGCCGAAGCCTTTGGGCTTGTGGTGACGGAATCGCTGGCCCACGGCATTCCCGTCATCGTGAGGGAGGGAACCGGCGCCGTGGACGCGTTGGGCCTCGCCGGGAGACTCGCCGGCAGGCTCGCGGGAAGACCGGACGGCGAGCGTGGTGGTGGTGAACGTGATGGCGGGACATCTGCGGTGCCAGGTGCCGCCGTCGGACTCGCCGGACCCGAAGGCGACGCACCTCGTGGCAACGGACCTGAAGACCACCACGCGGACGTGCTCGCTGCCGTGATCCGGCAGTGGCTGGTGGACGAATCCCTCCGAGTCGGCTGGCGTTCCGCTGCCCTGGCGGCACGGGAACGGCTGCCCGGCTGGGACTCCACCGCCCGGAACGTCCTGGAAATCCTCGGCACGCCTGCTAAAACGCCTCATGCCAAATCGCCCGCTGAAGAAAACTCCGCCGAGGGGATGCCTACCGCTGCGCGTACGGCCGGTGGACAATAAGCCATGACCACGCTGCCGACCTCCGCCGCCGTATTGACCCCCCAAGCTGTGATCCCCCAAGCCGTGACCCCACAATCCTTCAGCCAAGATGCCCCGGATCCGCAGGTGCTCACTCCGGAGTTCCTCAGGGCATGGGCCTGGCACAAGCAGGGCCTCGACGGCACACTCCAGGGCGCGGATGCCGCCGACGTGTTTAGCAGCGCGGGCTGGGCCCGTTCCGTCGGCGGCGCCAACCCGTACCTCACGCTCTTTGCCCGCGCCGGCACTAGCCGTGAGCGGGCGGATGCCGACGTCCTGTCGCTGAACATCCATGAGCTGCCCACCGCCCGCGGCTGCACCTATGTGCTGGGACAGGATGACTTCGCGTGGGGCCTCCAGATTGGCCGGGACGCTGCCGTGGCGCCGTTCCGTGTGCTGGCAAGAATGGGCGTCGAGCGCGGCGAGATCACGCTGCTGGAGGAGGAGATCCTCCACGCCCTCGCCGAGGCCGGCCACCCGCTGGACCCCAAACAGCTCAAGGATCTCCTGGGCGATTCGGTCCGGAACCTCGGCGAGGAGGGCAAAAAGAAGGGCGCGGCCACCACGTTGCCCACGGCCTTGGGCCTCCTCCAGGCGGACGGCCGGATCCGGCGCGTGCCCGCCAACGGCCGGCTGGATCAGCAGCGCTACGCCTACACACTGTGGGGTTTGCCGCCCACCGCCATGGACGACGAAGCCGCCCGCAGTCTCCTGCTGCAGCGCTATCTCGGCTGGACTGGCGGCGCCACGGTCAAGCAGTCGCAATGGTTCACCGGGTTCACCCTGGCCCACACGAAGGCAGCGTTGGCCGCCACTGGGGCGGTGGAGGTTCCCACCGCCAACGGTGAGGTGTTGTGGATGATGCCCGACGACGTCGGGCGGCTTGCGTCGTTCGAGGCGCCGGCGGAGGAACAGATTCAGCTGCTGGCCGGCACGGATTCGTTGGTCCTGCTCCGCAGGAACTCGGGGGATCTGTTTGCCGAGCAGGACAAGGGTAAGCAGGTCCTGGGGTCCACGTTGGCGTTGCAGGCTGACCTGCCGGATCATCCCATCTTCGACCGCGGCCGGATCATCGGGCTGTGGCAATACGATCCCGGGAAATCACGGATTGCCCATTGGCTCTTTGGCGGGGCCACACCCGCTGTATCCCGGCGCATCGCCGAGGTAGAGGCCTGGATCCGGGACGAACTGGGCGACTTCCGCTCGTTCAGCCTGGACTCGCCGGCCTCGCGCCAGGACAGGATCGACGCCCTGGATGCCGCAGGCTGAGAGTCGTGCAGGCAGGTGAGAGCGCTACAGCAGGCCCGAGACGAATTGCAGCCCGCTACGACCCGTCACAGCACGACCCGTTACAGCCGACTGCGGTGCGCTGCGAAGAAGTCCCTGAGGACCGCTCCGCACTCCTCTTCCCTGACCCCGCCGTACACCTCAACCCAGTGGTTGAGCCGGCGCTCGCGGAGGACATCGAACACCGAGCCCGCCGCTCCGGCTTTCTCATCCCAGGCACCGAAGACCACGCGGGGAATCCTGGCCAGGACCACCGCGCCGGCGCACATGGCGCACGGCTCCAGAGTCACCACGAGCGTGCAGTCGGCCAGCCGCCAGCCGTCCCCGGTGCCGCCGTCGAGTTTGGACAAGGCACGCAACCGGTCCGCCGCCTGGCGGATGGCCACTATCTCTGCGTGGGCAGTGGGGTCTCCCAGTTCTTCCCGCTGGTTCCGTCCGGAACCCAGCACGGCGCCGTCGGGCCCAATCACCACGGCGCCGATCGGCACGTCCCCGGTGGCCAGCGCGCGCCGGGCTTCGTCCAGGGCAAGACCCATCCATTCGAGGTGGTTCTTTTCTGCGGCGACCATGGCTCAATGATAGTTTCGAAGGATATCCAGCCTGCAAAGCATTAACGCCGGGGAGGCATCGTGGACAGATTCAGGGACCGTCTGGGCAAATGGTTCAAACCGTACGCCGCGCTGTGGATCACCATGCTGGTTGGCGGTGCCTTGGTGGTCACCATGGCGCTCCTGGGTGCCGAGGTCTACGACAACGTGGTGGATGAAGAGGGCCTGGCCGCCCTGGACCTGCCCGCGCTGGAGCTGTCCCAGGGCTTGCGGAACCCCGTACTGGATGCCGGGGTAACGGCTTTCACCAACATCGGCGGGGGCATCGGCATGCCCATCCTGGCAAGCATCCTTACGGCCTGGCTCACGTTCCTGAGCCGGACTTGGCGGCCCATCATCCTGGTGGGCGGCGCCGCGGCCGTCTCCACACTGGCCACCACGGTGGGCAAGCGGCTGGTGGGCCGCAACCGCCCGGACCACTCGGAAGCGGTCCCGCCGTACGAGACCTCTCCGTCCTTCCCCAGCGGCCACACGCTGAATACGACGGTGGTGATCGGTGTCCTGGTCTATGTCATGTGCCTCCAGTTCGAGTTGCTGTGGGCGCGCATCACGGCCATCATCGCCGGGGTGATCTTCATCATCGCGATGGGCCTGAGCCGGGTGTTCCTGGGCCACCACTGGCTGACGGATGTGATGGCCGGCTGGTTCCTGGGCCTTGCCTGGGTGGGCATCGTGATCCTGGCGCACCGGCTGTTCCATGTGCTGCGGAAACGCGAGCACGCGGGCCCGGCACCCACGTTCGAACAACCCGCCTTGAGGGACGATCCGTCGAGCTGATTCCCGGCCGGGCGCTGCCCGCGCGGGTGATAGTTTTGACGCATGCGCACTCTCGTTGTGGACCACCCGCTGGTCGCCCATAAGCTCACCGTCCTGCGGGACAAGAACACTCCGTCACCGGTCTTCCGGCAGTTGACGGAAGAGCTGGTGACCCTCCTGGCCTACGAAGCCACCCGTGAGGTCCGCACCCAGCCGGTCACCATCGAGACGCCGGTCAGCACCACAGTGGGCACCGCTTTCACCAAGCCCACGCCTCTGGTGGTTCCCATCCTGCGCGCCGGGCTCGGCATGCTCGAGGGCATGACCAAGCTGGTCCCTACCGCTGAGGTGGGCTTCCTGGGCATGGCCCGCGATGAGGAAACCCTGGACATCATCACCTACGCGGAGCGGCTCCCGGAGGACCTGACGGACCGGCAGATCTTTGTGCTGGATCCGATGCTTGCCACCGGCGGAACCCTGCGCGAAGCCATCAAGTTCCTGTTCAAGCGCGGCGCCTCCGACGTCACGTGCATTTGCCTCCTGGCCGCGCCGGAAGGCCTGGCCAAGCTCGAAGAGGAACTGGCCGAGGCCAACGTGACCATCGTGCTGGCCTCCATTGACGAACGGCTCGACGAGAAGTCCTACATCGTTCCCGGGCTGGGCGACGCCGGCGACCGCCTGTACGGCATCGCTGGCTGATTCGGGGTTGCTTCGGATTTCAGGTCTTCCGCTTTCCTGCCGCCGCCGTTAGCCTGTGGCGCATGGACTGGAAACTTGAACTCGTTTTTGTGCCCGTATCCGACGTCGACCGCGCCAAGGATTTCTACGTCAACAAAGTTGGCTTCAACCCGGATTTCGACGAGCGGCCCATGGATGGCATCCGCTTCGTCCAGCTGACCCCGCCGGGATCCGCCTGCTCCATTTGTATTGGCGAGGGCCTCAATGACGCCCCTCCGGGTACGGCCCCAAGCCTGCAGATGGTGGTCGGCGACATCCAGGCTGCCCACGACCACCTCAAGAGCAACGGTGTGGAGGTCAGCGACATAGACATCCAGGACTGGGGGCACTTCGTCTACTTCGCGGATCCCGACGGCAACAAGTGGGCGGTGCAGTACATCCCGGGCCGTGACGCCTAAGGGCGTGATGCCCGGGGTCGCGACGCCTAAGCCCGTGACACTTAAGCCGGTGACGCCTAAGGCAAAATAGGCAGCATGAACATCCCCACACCTGCCGCCACACGAGTACCTGCCGCCACACGAGCACTGACATGCCGGGCCGTCCTTTTCGATATGGACGGCACACTGGTGGACTCCACGGCAGCAGTGGAGGAGGTCTGGGGAGAATTCGCGGCCCGGTACGGCCTGGACATCGCCGAAATCCTGCGCACTTCGCATGGCGTCCAGGCTGCCGATACCGTACGCCGGTTCGCGCCGGGGGGAGCGGACGTCGAGGCCCTCACCGAGGAACTGGGCGCGATGGAACGGGTGCGGACTGCCGGTATCGTCGCGTTGCCGGGGGCTGCCGACCTGCTTCGCAGCCTCCCGGCCGAGGCAGTGGCGCTGGTGACTTCAGCGGACAGGACCCTGGCGGACATCCGCATGGACGCTGCCGGGCTGGACATGCCGGCCATCGCCGTGACGGCGGACCTGGTCACACGGGGCAAGCCGCACCCGGAAGGCTATCTGATGGCCGCCGGGCTGCTGGGCGTCAATCCGGAGGACGCCGTGATCTTTGAGGATGCGCCCGCCGGAATAGCGGCAGGCGTTGCTGCTGGTATCCGGACGGTGGCCGTGGGTCCCAATGCGGGCGAATTGCCGGCAGGCGTGCTGCATATCGCGGATTACCGTGCCGTGACCGCCTCCGTGGAAACGGACGCCGCGGGACGGAAGCTCATTTCTTTCCGGCTTTGACGCCGGCGGATCACTATCGTGATCCGCCGGCGCAGCTCAGCGACGCCAGCCGCCGGCGCCGCTCGGTCGGCTTAGTACCAGTTGTGCGACAGGTGGAAGTTCAGCGCGCCGCACGGTGACTGGTAGCGCTCCTGGATGTAGTTCAGGCCCCAGTTGATCTGCGTGCGGTAGTTGGTGACGTAGTCCGCGCCGGCGCTCGCCATCTTCTCAGCGGGCAACGACTGGACGATGCCGTACGCGCCGCTGCTGGCGTTGGTGGCCGTGGTGGTCCATTCGGATTCCTTGGTCCACAGCGTCTGCAGGCACTGCATCTGGTCAGCGGACCAGCCGTACGTCGCCAGTTGGCCGGCAGCGTAGGCCTGCGCTCCTGCGGGGTCGTTGACGGCCACAACAGGGGCAGGCTCGGGGGCCGGAGCAGGAGCACCAGCGGGTTCCGGTGCCGGGGCAGGTGCCGGGGCAGGTGCCGGATCGGCGGCCTGGGGCGCGACGTTGATTTCAGCCGGAGCCGCTTCCGGAGTGGCCGGGGCCTGGATCTCAGCCGCTTCGAAGCTGAGCTTCGACTGGGCGTTCTCTTCTTCGGCGGCCTGGTTGGCGCTGGCCGCAAGCGAGGCCGACTCGGAAGCGTGTGCTGCGGCGCTTACACCGACCAACAGGGCGCACGCGGTGGCGAACACCGCGACGCGCTGGCCCACGGAGGGAATCCGGGCGGCCTTGGAAAGTGGGGACATAGCTGCGCCGAAGCGGGTCTGCTTGCGGTGGCTATCGGACTTGTTGTCGCCCTGCGGGCGCGGTTCTACCTTGAATTCAGACATGATGGATCGCCTCTCACACCTGCGGAGTTAGCTGTCGGGTTCGGATGAGGGCATCCGGCCACACGGCACAATCACGTGTTGGCTTAACCCCAAAGGGCACTTGGTGCCCGGGACGGTGGGTCCCCCGCCTCTGCCTCTGAAAACGGAATCCGGGAAGCGGCAGAGCTTGGCGTCATCCGGATATGCGGCCCAAACGGGAACCACACCTCATCGACGCTACAGGAGCTGGAAGCTTAAGTCACATTTTGGTAACAGGAATCACGACGACGGTGTGTCGCCTTGCTGGGCTCGGGTGCCAGTGGGTCGCGCCAGCGCGCCGGCAGGGAAGAGTAACGCGAACTCCGTCCGTCCGGCCCGCGATGTCACTTCCACGCTCCCGCCGTGGGCCTCCATGATCGACTGGACAATGGACAGGCCCAAGCCACTAGTGCCTTCGGACGCCCCGGCGCCCGAGGCCGGCGCCGTACCCTTGCGCGCCGCGTCTGCGCGGGCAAACCGGGAGAAAACGTGGTCTACGAATTCCGCAGGGATGCCCCCGCCGTCGTCCGTTACCGTCACCGCTGCGCCGCCATTGGCAGACTTCGTGACAGCGGTGACCACCGTGGTCCCCGGCGGCGTGTGCTTGCGCGCATTGGAGAGCAGGTTGACAAGCACCTGACGCAGTTGGGACGCATCACCCGTGACGGCGAGCGGCTCGTCAGGCAGTTCAAGGCGCCAGTGGTGGTCCGGGGCGATGACCTTCTCGTCACTGACGGTTTCGATCACGAGTTGTGTGAGGTCTACTTCGCTGAGCTTCAGGGGCTGGCCCTCATCGAGCCGGGCAAGCAGGAGCAGATCCTCCACCAGGGTGGTCATGCGTTCGGACTGGCTTTGGACCCGGGCCAGGGATTTCCGGCCGTCCGGCGTGAAGTTCTCGGTCATCCGCATCAGCTCCGTGTACCCGCGGATGGCGGTCAGCGGGGTGCGCAGCTCATGGGAAGCGTCGGCAACAAACTGCCGCACCTTGGTCTCGCTCCGCTGCCGCGCCTCGAGTGCGTTGGCGACGTTGTCCAGCATCTGATTGAGGGCGTGCCCTACGCTGCCCACGTCGGTTCCGGGATTGGAGTTCGACGGCGGGACGCGCACCGCGAGTGCCACCTCGCCCGCGTCCAGCGGGAGCCGGGCCACCCGGGTTGCCACCTCGGAAAGCTGCTCCAGCGGCTTCATGGTGCGCCGGATCAGCACGGTTCCCGCCAGTCCGATCAGCGCCAGGCCGCCCAAGGAGACAAACACAAAGGTCCACACCAGCGATGCCAGCGTGCTCTCCTTGGCGGCGAGCGGAAGGCCCGTGACAAGGACATCGCCGTAGCCGGTTTGCACTGCCACAATCCGGTAATCCCCGTTGGACAGCGAGCGGTTCACGGGAAGGCCGTTCTGCGTCAGCGCCAGCAGGGTCTGCTTGTCCTCGGCGTCGAGGGCCAGGCGCGTGGTGTCCGAGTCCAGGAAACCGCCGCTGGGGATCTGGCCGTCCAGGATCCGCGCATTCAGCGTTCCGACACTCTGCCCGCGGGAGTCAAGCGGGTCCGGCCTGCCGTTGAATCCGCCCATGGGCGGGCGGCCCGGATCGTTCGACCGTTCGGCGGCCTGGCTCAGCTGTTCATCCAGCTGCCCGGTGAGAAAGGAATCCATGGACGCGTAACTGAACAGCCCCACGGCGCCGCAGATGGCCACCAGCAGGGCCATGGCCAACAAGATCAGGCGCGTGCGCAGATGCCAGGTGTCCGGTTTCAGCCAGCTCCGGGCTGGTGCTGGGGTTGCTCGCGGCGAGGACATCGAGCTGCTACTCAGCCGGCTTGATGACGTAGCCGGCGCCCCGCACGGTATGGATCATGGGCGGGTGCACTGCATCCACTTTCTTGCGCAGGTAGGAGATGTAGAGCTCCACAATGTTGGCCTGGCCGCCGAAGTCGTAGTTCCAGACGCGGTCCAGGATCTGGGCTTTGCTGATGACGCGTTTGGGGTTCTCCATGAGGTACCGGAGCAGCTCGAACTGGGTGGCGGTGAGCTGGAGGGCGTCGCCCGCACGGGTCACTTCGCGGGTGTCGATGTTGAGGACAAGATCGCCCACCACAAGTTCGGCAGTGTCCATCGCGGCAACGCCGGAGCGCTGGACCAGGCGGTGCAGCCGCAACAGGACCTCTTCCATGCTGAACGGCTTGGTCACGTAGTCGTCCCCGCCGGCCGCCAGGCCCACGATCCTGTCCTGGACAGCGTCCTTGGCAGTCAGGAAAAGCGCAGGTACCTCGGGCGCGAAGGCGCGGATCCTGCCCAGCAGCTCAACGCCGTCGAACCCTGGCAGCATCACGTCCAGCACCAGGACGTCCGGGCGGAACTCCTTGGCAAGCTTGACGGCCTCCGGGCCGTCCGAAGCCACGGCAACAGACCAGCCGGCCATGCGCAGCCCCATGCTCATGAGCTCGGAAAGGCTGGGTTCGTCGTCAACCACCAGGGCGCGGATGGGGGAGCCGTCCGGGTGGGTCAGTTGGGGAAGGTTGTTGGTCATGGAGTGCGAAGTGGCCATGGGACAACTCTCCGATCATTCGGTTAGCCCGCGCTATGGGGTTCCTGTGCGCACGCTGTGAATCCCAGCCTAGCGAGCTGGATGGGCGATCTGCCCGGCAGGGCGGGCGCCGATAATCCGCAGGCGGCCGCCTTCTCCGTTGGACAGGCGGCAAAACCCAGCAGGGAATCTTGGCAAGTAATTGGCCAGTGAATTTCAAGGTCTTAGTATGGCGAAAGGGCGAACATTGTTCGCCGGAGAGGGCCATTTGCGCACCCTTGGCGGACAACAACTCCTATTTTGCCGCCAAATCAGAATGGTGATCTGTAACACAAATCCGCATTTTGTCTCAGTATGCGGAACGTTGCACCCATTGTTACTTGCAAGTTTTCATTGTTACGTTGCACACTTTCAATTGTGAACAAGAACTCAACAGCACCTGCAGCCGCAGAATATTGGCCCAGCACATCCGCTGCTGCCGACATGCGCTGTTGTCGAATGCACGCCTGATCTTCAGACCCCACGAAGTTCTTAGGCATTCGCCCCCAGCCCAGCGTAGGGCGCCATCCCCAGATTTCATTGCGGGGACAACCAGCATTCGAGCCGCGATGACGGCCATTCACATTGAGGTAAGCATTCATGTCAGTTGCATCTGGATACGTCCACATCTCCGTCCGTAACGCGGGCAAGGCCGGCCAGGCTTCCGGCCTTCGCCAGGGTTTCGGTGCCCGACCGGCGTTCGCCCCGGCCGCCCCCGGCGCCAGCTTCCCCGCCCCCGGCTACGCACCGCAGGGCTACAACCCCAATTCCTACGGCCAGCTCCGCGCCGTCCAGCCTGCCGAAGCAGCGCCGCTGACCGCGCCCACTCCGGTTGTCGCTGGACCCAACGCCGTGCGGCCCGTCGCCAACGACACCGTGGCCCGCGGATTTGTCCTCTACATGGGCATCGACGAGGAGACCGCGGCGGCTGCCGGAACCTCCATTGCCAAACTTGCCCAGGAAATCCGCGCATACGCACAGTCACTCGTGACCGGTGCCGAAAGCTACGCGGCCGTGGCCGTGGCCCCGGCCGGCACCCCCGGTTCCGCGCTCGACGTCGTCCGTTCCACCTTCGGTGACCCCACCGTGAACGCGCAGAAGCGCACGGAGACTGCCCGGCTGCAGCAGCCCCAGGACCTGCGCCCGTCCGGCGTCCTGATCGACCTCGCCCGCCGCGAAGTCCACCTTGACGGCGAATCCCTGAACCTGACCTTCAAGGAATTCGAACTCCTGAACTACCTGGTGGAAAACGGCACCCGCACGGTTGGCCGCGATGAACTGCTCGAGGGCCTGTGGCGCAACGCCGAGGAAGTCCCCAACGAGCGCACCATCGACGTCCACATCCGCCGCCTCCGCTCCAAGCTGGGCCGCCTCGCCAACACCGTCCGTACCGTCCGCGGCCAGGGCTACCGCTTCTACGAGCACCCCGAAGTGATTGTCTGGGCCGCTCCGGAATACTCGATCTAGCCTTTTTGTCCCTTGCGGGACGCCCGTTCCGGGCTGAAAATGTGCTTGTGGTCGCCTGCTGACGCCGTGGTTCTATGGTTCGTTGAGGCCGTGATCTAGCCG
>NZ_JBTNDQ010000013.1:0-158830 GCF_054510915.1 Pseudarthrobacter arbutini
CCGTCAGGGTGCGGGGCGACGGCGCCCGGCAAGCAGGACGGTGCCGAGCAGCAGCTTCAGGACGACGAGGCCGAAAATCGCGCCGTACAAGGGGTCGCTTCAGAAAAAGCAAAAAAACGTACGCTAAGGCCGCGTGGAGAAAAGTAACGGCTGGACCGCAGCTTGTCGATGGAAGCGGGCCAAAGTCCGTCCGTAGGGGGAACCTTGAGCGGACAATGGCCTGTCAGTCGAGAACTGCGGCGATGGCCTCAATCTCGACAAGCTGGTCGCGGTAGCCAAGAACTGTAACACCCATCAGCGTGCTCGGCACATCGTGGCCGCCGAACGCCTCTTGGACTACATCCCATGCCATCACCAGATCAGCCTGGTGGGCGGACGCGACGAGAACGCGGGTAGAAATCACATCTTCAATGCTCGCACCGGCGGCTTCCAGAGCAAGGCGCATGTTCTGGATCGCCTTCTCAGCCTGTGCCGCGTAGTCCCCGACACCAGCCGTCGATCCATCCTCATTCAACGGGCACGCACCGGCCAAGAAGATGAGCCGTGCGTTGCTAGGAGCGGTCGCCGCGTACGCGTACTGCGCAACATCGGCAAGTGCGCCCGAACGAATGAGAGTGATCGCGCGCGGCATGGCTGTCCTTCTTGAAGGTTGGTTAGTGGCTGGTTGCCAGCCTAGCAACGCCGACGCAGCGGTGATCACCACGTCCCATAAGCCGGTCCCCCACCGGTGATAGCGCCACCTAAAATGTACGGATCGCGATCGCCGCGTTTACGGGGTCGGTCGATTCCCGTAGGACCCGCCCGCAAAAATGCCCGGTGAGGGAACCCTATACGGGACGCATGGAGAGGTGTTCGCGGGTGATGGCGATGTCCGGTCCGTGAATCGCTCTCCACAGCATGCGGTGGTTCGGACTCGGCACGCGTCCGGTCTCCTGTTGCACGAACTGGAGCGGGTCCTGGAGATACTTTGCCATCTGCTTCTGTTCCTCGTCCCACAGGAAGTCGCGGGCGCCAACAAAGTATTCCATCGTTCCTGGATCAGGCGTGATTGTTTGGCCGACAATGGTGACCTAAGCGAGTATGAAGCGCCGGGGATCCGCACGGACATCCATGGACTGCCGGGTACGCGGGCGAACCTGATGGCGTAGTCGCCGGAGCTTACCGCCGGACCGGCAGGGGCGGAGGCGCCGGCTCCGTGACCGTTTGGTTTGTTGGATGCACCGGTTGGCGGAGCCGACCCACATGCGGTGGTGACGGCGGCTAAGGCGAGGCCCGCCATCGACAACAGCGCTTTCCTGTGTACTCCATGACCAGCGGTGCCCCCAGATGCAACCATGACGTGTGCGCGGCCCGATGTGACAGAACCCCTCATGCACATCGTCCGCTTCGGGACTTCGGGCATGTCTGCAGCGGGCGTTGAAGCTGGCACACCCGAGCAAGAATTCACGCGTCCGCCGAACTCATCCGGCCCTGTCTCAGTCAGGACCTCGTGCACATCTTGTCGAGTCAATAAGACAGGTGTCTCAGACGTAAACCCATGCTCCAAGCGGGAAGACACGCCAAGTGGGGCGCGCAAGAAAGCGAGTGTCACCGTCCTTTGGCCCGCGAACAGTTACGGAAGAACCAGCTCGCCGTCCACGCGGCGCGGGATGCCCAGCGGGTTGCTTTCGCGCAGCGCCGGGTGCAGCACCGTTTCCGGAGCATCCTGGTAGGCGACCGGGCGCTGGAAGCGGCGGACCGCCGTCGCACCTACCGACGTGAACAGGGACGTAGTGGCCGGGTACGGGCCGCCGTGCTGCTGCGCCCAGTTCACTGCGACGCCGGTGGGCCAGCCGTCGAACAGGACCCGCCCGGCGAGGCCGGACAGCTGCTCCACGAGGTCCCCGATGTCCTCGCCCGGCTGGGCGTGGACGGTGGCGGCCAGACTGCCGGGAACCTTGGCCAGGACGGCGGAGAGTTCTTGCTGGTCAGAGTATTCGATCAACATCGTGGTGGGGCCGAAGCACTCCTCCAGCAGCTCGTCCGGGCGCTCAAGGACATTGGCGGCAGAGGTGGAGAACACTACGGGCGCGGCGCCATTGAGGGTAGCGTCCTGGTCCGCGGTGCCGCTGACGATGGTCACGTCGGGCAGCGAAGCCACGCTGCGCAGCCCCTCCGGGTACGCATCGGAGATCCGGGTGGTGAGCATGGCCGCCGTCGGCTTGTCCTTGCTGGCCTCAGCCAGTTCCGCGGCGAATTCTGTGCCCGCCGGGATGAAGACCAGGCCGGGCTTGGTGCAGAACTGGCCGGCGCCCATAGTGAACGATGCTGCAAGTCCCGCCGCGAGCTGGCCTGAACGCTGGGCCAGCGCGGCCGCGGTGATGACCACCGGGTTGAGGCTGCCCAGTTCGCCGTAGAACGGGATGGGGTCGGGGCGGGAGACCGCGAGGTCAAACAGGGCCCGGCCGCCGGGGATGGACCCGGTGAAGCCCACGGCCTTGATGGCGGGATCCTGCACCAACGCGGTGCCCACCTCGCGGCCTGCAACGAGCGCGAACAGCCCCTGCGGCGCACCAGCGGAACGCAGGGCTTCGGTGACTACTTCGGCCGTCCGCTCGGACAGCTTCAGGTGGCCCGAGTGGGCCTTGACGATCACCGATGAGCCCACGGCCAGGGCCGACGCGGTGTCGCCGCCGGCCACCGAAAACGCGAAGGGGAAGTTGGAGGCCGAGAAGACTGCCACCGGGCCGATGGGACGCAGGATGCGGCGCAGGTCCGGCTTCGGCGGGGTGGCGGACGGGTCCGCGTGGTCAATCACGGCCTCAAGGTAGGAGCCCTCGGTGATCACGCGGGCGAACAGCCGCAGCTGCCCGGAGGTGCGGGCCACCTCGCCGGTCAGGCGGACGGTGCCGAGACTGGTCTCCGAATCGGCGATCTCCACCAGTTCGGCCACGTTGGCGTCCAACGCATCGGCGACGGCGGTGAGCCAGCCTGCGCGCTCGGCGTCCGTCGCGGCAGCCGCGATGGCGGCCGCCCGGGTAGCGGCAGCCGTGAGCTCGGAGAGGGAAAGGGTTGCAGTTGTCACTGGGGATACCTGATTTTCGTCGGGAGTGGTGGTGTCTGCGGTCAGTCGTGATTGCAAGCTGTCAGGCCTGCGGGTGGTCCGTGAACCGGAAGCCAAGTCCCGGCTGGTCTGTGAGGGTCAGGCGGCTGTTGCTGTAGCGGACCGGTGCGGGCCCGGACAGGATGCCCAGCTGTTCGAAGGACGCGTCTTCCACATCCTCGACCAGCGTGGGCTCCGCCAGGGTAAGGGCCAGCTGCCCGGACAGCTCCGGCAGCAGGTGCGGCATCACGCGGATGCTGTTGGTCCGGGCCAGCTCCACAATCCGCCGGAACGGCGTGATGCCGCCGACCCGGATGATGTTGGGCTGGATGATGTCCACCGCCTCCCCCTCAATGAAATCGCGGAAACGGTAGATCGTGTGCAGGTTTTCGCCCAGGGCGATGGGCACGGGTGAATGCTTCCGCAGCCTGCGGTAGGCCCAGAGGTCGTCCGCGCGGAGGGGCTCCTCGAGCCATTCCAGCCCGTACTCCGCGAGCACGTCCAGGGCCTTGAACGTGGTGGGCAGGTCCCACCGCTGGTTGGCATCGATCATCAGCTTCCGGTCCGGTCCGAGGACGGAGCGGACTGCCGCCACTCGCGCGGCGTCCTCGCTGATATCCGGCTTGCCCACCTTGATCTTGACCGCCCGGTGGCCCGCGGCCACCCAGCGTTCGGTCTGGGCCACCAGCTCCTCCAGCGTGTAGTGCAGGTTCACCCCCGAGCCGTACACCTCCGCGGACTCCTGCCGCTGGCCCAGCAGGCCCGTGACCGAAGTACCGGCACGCCGTGCCTGGAGGTCCCAGAGGGCAAGGTCGACGCCGGCCATCGCGATGGTGGTCAGTCCCCCGCCGCCGGCCTCATGCAGCCGCTTCCACAACGCGTCCCATACCGTCTCGGGGTTGGCGGGCAGCCCCGTAATGAAAGGCGCGATGTCGTAGTCGAGGAGCGCTTTAACGGCCTGCGGGCCGATGGTGGGCGTCCACGAAAAACCGTGCCCCGCGCCGCCGTCGTCCGTCTGGATCTCCGTAACGATCACGTGGTTTTCCGGTGCCTCCACTCCCCAGCTGCGGCGCAGCGGGACAGTCAGGAGGCGGGTGGTCAGACCGGTAATGAGCGGAACGGTCCGGACGGTTTCGACGGCGGGCGAACTCATCAGCGGCCGGCCAGCTCGTAGCCCTTGGCCAGGATGGACTTCAGCTGGAGCAGCTGGTCCTCGGTGGGGTCCACCAGCGGCGGCCGGACCGGGCCAACAGGAAGTCCGCCGAGCCGCAGGCCGGCCTTGACCAGCGAGACACCGAAGCCGGGGGTCTCGTCCCGGAGCCGCACCAGCGGGGCGTAGAAACCCTCCAGCAGGGCGTTGCGGCGGTCCTCATCGCCGGAGACATAGGCGTCGTAGTACGCCTTGGCGATCTCCGGTGCCATAGCGAACGCCGCCGAGGAGTAGAGCGGAATGCCGAGGCCCCGGTAGGCGCCCTGGGTCAGTTCGGCGGTCAGGAGGCCGTTAAAGAAGGCGAAGTCCTCGCGTCCCGTGGCGCGGACCGCGGACACGATCTCCTGGGCCAGGCCAACATCGCCCAGCCCGTCCTTGAAGCCGATCACCTTCGGGTTGGCGGCAAGGCGGACCATGGACGCGGCGGTGAACTTGGCGTTGCCGCGGTGGTAGACGATCACCGGGAGGCTGCTGGCGTCCGCCACGGCCTCGATGTACGCCACCAGGCCGTCGGTGGGTCCGGTGACCAGGTACGGCGGCAGGACCAGGAGTGCGTCGGCCCCGGCTTCCTCGGCAACACGGGCGGCGGCAAGGGCATGCCCCAGCGGCCCGCCGGCGCCGGCCACCACCGGCACCTTCCCTGCCACAACCTCGACGGCGGCGGTCACCACGGTGCGCACCTCGTCGATGCTCAGGGCGTGGAACTCGCCGGTGCCGCAGGCAGGAAACACACCGCCGGGTCCGAACGGGAGCCGCGAGCCGATGTGCTCTTTGAGGAGCTTCACGTCAACGGTGCCTTCCGGGGTGAACGGGGTGACGGGAAAGAACAAAACGCCGTCGAATTTCATGATGTCTCCTTGGCACCGCTGCCGGCGCTTACCAGCCGGGCGGATGTCTCGTCGTTGAGGGTAGTTGCTGTCTTCAGTTCGGTCCGCCAGCTGCGCTTGGGTTCCCAGCCGAGCAGTTGACGGGCCTTCGCGATGGAGAAGGCGGGGCTGGTGCCGGTCAGGCCGGCGGCGAGGGCTTCGCTGCCGGGCAGGAAGCGCGGCATCAGCTCGGCCAGCGGCGCCGTTGCCAGGGCATCAGCCGCCCCCACAAAGAAGGTTTCCCCGTTCGGGATGGAGTCCATCTTCTGCAGGAGCACGTCCAGGAAGTCCGCGACGTCGCGGGCGTCCACATAGTTGAACAGCGCCGGCGCCGACAGGGCGGGGTCGGCCAGGCGTTCTGCCAGGGTGTGGCCCTGCTGTGTGGGCGCGCCGTCCCATTCCTCCGGCGAGATGACGTAGCAGGGCCGGAAGGCGGCGTAGCGGATCTTCTCCCCCTGCGCCGCGGCAAACATCTCAACGGTCTGCTCGGCGATCAGCTTGGACAGCGCATACGCGTTCCACGGCTTTGGCGTGCTGCGCTCATCCAGCGGGAAGCTGTCCGGCAGCCAGCCCGCCGGGCAGCCGTAGCCCAGCACCGTGGGGCTGCTCGCCGTGACGATCTTGCCGATCCCCAGTTCCGTGGCCGCGCTGATGACAGCGTAGGCAAGGCGGGTGTTGGTGGCGAAGATGACGTCCTCCGGCGCGCTGAACGGAACGGCGATCGCGGCAAGGTGGATGACGGCGTCGGGCCTGGTCTCCCGGAGGAGGCGCAAAGCCTCGCCCGGGGCCAGCAGGTCGCCGGTTTCCTGCACAACGCCGGCCGGCAGCTGGACCGCCGGGATGGCGTCGCGGTCCACCGAGATGATCTCGTGGCCCGCTTCGGCGAGCCCCGCCACGACGCTGCGCCCCAGCCGGCCGGAGCCTCCGGTGACAAAGATCCTGCTCATGTTTGTTCCTTTGGGATTTCGGGCGGACTAGGCGTCGCGGCGAAGGTCTGCGCCGAGGTGGAGATCCTCGATGCGGACGGGAAGGGAGGACTCCAGCGAAAGGTTGCCGGCGATGCCCACGGACACGGAGCGGAGGCCGTCGAGGTAACCGGACGGACGGCCGAGCGGGTCCTCGCCGGGGCCGTTGAAGAGGTCGGAGAGCAGCAGGTCGTCGCCGCCGCCGTGGCCGCCTTCGCCGTTGACGATGGGCACCTCGTAGGCAGCTTCCCAGTGGCGCTGGACCACCAGGCGTTCGCCGTTGCGGCGGACGGCGTCTTCCTCCTCGATGGGGGTGGCGCTGGGGTCCACCACGGTCTTTTTGTCGGTGCTGTTGAGGACGGCGGCGCGTTCCACCACTTCAAGTTCGGCCCGGCCTTCGGTGCCGTTGACGGCCACGCGGTAGCCTTCCCACGGGCTGTGGGCGTTCAGGGAGTAGCTCAGGCGCGGGCCGCCTTGGTACTCCACCACGAGTGCCAGGTTGTCCTCGATGGTGATGCCGCCGGTGAAGACGTCCTGGTCGCGGCGGTAGCCGTCGTAGTGCTCGTTGTCCAGGAAGAGGGCCTTCAGGCGCTCATCCTCACGCAGATCCAGCGCGAACGGATCCTTTTCGGCGGTGGCGGGAGCGCCGGCGTCGGGCGTTCCACGTTCCGGACGGGGACCCAGGCCGCGCTCGACGGCGTTCTTGTCGCCATAGAACTTGAGGCCACCGGAAGCGAACACGCGCTCCGGGACGTCGTTGATCCACCAGTTGACCAGGTCGAAGTGGTGCGATGCCTTGTGGATCAGCAGACCGCCGGAGTTCTTCTTCTCGCGGTGCCAGCGGCGGAAGTAGTCGGCGCCGTGGACGGTGTCCAGGACCCAGCTGAAGTCGATGGAGGTGACCTTGCCGATCACGCCGCTCTGGATGATTTCCTTGAGGGCGCTGTTGCGCGGTGAGTAGCGGTAGTTGAAGGTGACCACCACGTTGCGGCCGGTTTCTGCCACGGCCTTGGTGATGCGGCGGCAGCCTTCGGCGTCGATGGTAAGGGGCTTTTCGACCACGACGTCGGCGCCCGCCTCGAGTGCCTCCACGATGTAGTCCGCGTGGGTGTAGTCCGGCGTGGTCACCACAACGCGGTCGATGTTGTTGGCCTGGATGTAAGCGGTGAGGTCTGCGGGGTCAAAGGAAGCGACGGGTCCGGGCGCACCGAGTTCCTGGATGAGCTTCTGGTAGAACTCCACGCGGCCGGGGTTCACGTCGGAGAAAGCCACCAGTTCCGCGGTATCGGCGTGCTTGCCGAAGATGGCCCGGATGTACATCTCGGAGCGGCCACCGGTGCCGATGAGGGCGATGCGGGCCTTGGTGCGCGCTCCTGGCTCCGGCGCTGAAGTGAAGGCAGCGGTAGCAGAACTCGATTCGGCTGTGTTGACCATGAGGGTCCCTTTCGAAGGCTTCAATACTCGGCCGGGCTGCGGCCGCTGGTGGTGCGCTGGACTGTGATGCTCTGGACTGTAGTGCTTGGAACCTGTGCTGCTCTGGACCGTGGCCCGGAAGTCGCTGCGTTACCTGAGAAAGCGTTTTCTCAGTGCCGCTACATGATTTCTATCAATAGACGCGCGGTCCCGTCAACCCTTATCCTCTCTAAGAGAAAGCGCTTTCTGACCAAAAGGCCTGTTTCTGCGGCGGCGCAGCCATCATGCGGCGCGCCGAACGAATGGAAAACGGTTTCCGAGAGCGTTGTATGCTGTCCCACGGGCGCCGGTAATCACGGGGACCGGGACTTACGAAAGGCAGGGCCATGGCCAGGAAATCGGCAACCGGCAGGATCGGCATTGCGGACGTTGCCGTGAAGGCAGGGGTTTCGCACGCCACTGTTTCGCGCGTCATGAACGGCAACTTCACCGTGGACCCGGACATCGCGGCACGGGTGCGGGCGGCCGCCGTCGAGCTCAAATACCAGCCCAATCCAGTGGGTCGCAGCCTCGCGCTGGGAAAAACGGACACCATCGGCATTGTGGTGCCGGACCTCGCCAACCCCACCTTCCAGGCGATCCTGCGCGGATTGAGCCGGGCCGCGGCGGAGGACGGCTACCGCGTCCTGATTGCCGATTCCTTCGAAGTCTCCAGCGAGGAAGCCATCCTGGCCGGCGAGGCCCGCCGGCGCTGCGACGGCCTGGTGCTCTGCGCCCCGCGTATGAGCGACGCCGAGCTCGAGGAAATCGCGCCGTCGCTGCACCCGCTCGTCCTGATCAACCGGACGACGGCGGCTGCCGGGATTCCCAGCCTCGTGGTGGACTACGGGCAGGGAGTCCAGGACCTCGCCGAGTACCTGGTGGGCCTCGGCCATACGCGCCTGGCCTTCCTGGCCGGCCCGGCAGGCAGCGCCTCCAACGGCCTCCGGCTCGAGGGCCTGGAGGCGTTCAAAACCCGGCACCCGCAGGTGGACGTCACCATGCTCGACGGCGGCTCGGACTTCGATACCGGCCACGGGGCTGTGGACTCGGTCCTGGCCAGCGGCGCCACCGGCATCCTTGCGTTCAACGACCTCGTGGCCATGGGCCTGATGAGCGGCCTGCACGAGCGCGGCGTGGACGTGCCGGGCGACATCTCCGTCACCGGCTTCGACGACATCCCGTTCGCCCGCTACACCACACCCACCCTGACCACCGCGGCGGTTCCGATTGCCGAACTCGGCGGCCAGGCCTGGCGTGAACTGCGGGCACTCATCCGCAAGGAAGACCACGACGCCCCGGGCAGCCGGTACCAGCCGCGCCTGGAAATCCGGGCCAGCAGCGGCCCCGCCAAAGCGCCACGAACTGCGGCCCACGGCTGACCCGCCACGGAATCAGCCCTCCGCCGGGCCCCCGCCCGCCGGGCGCCCAACCCCGCCCTCGCGGTAGTACCCCTCGATGTGGGCAGCCACCAGCGCGGCCGCGCGCGCGCCGTCGTCGTTCCTGATGGCGGCCAGAATCTCCCGGTGCTCCGCCTGCAGGCGCGACGCCGTGGCATCCCAGTCCGGGAGATTGGCCGTAAACCGGGCGGTGTAGCCCTGGATGGATTCGCGCAGCGAGCCCATCATGGCGCTGACCACGGCATTGCCGGCGGCGTCCGCGAGGGCCAGATGGAACCGGATATCCAGCGCCAGGAAGTCATCCGCCGTCCGGGCAACGCGTTCGACGGCGTCCATCTCGCCCAGGAGCGTGGCGGCCAGGTCCAGCACCGGAGCGTCGGGCTTGGCCCGGGCGGCCGCCCAGGTCTCCAGCAGGATGCGCGTTTCCACGATGTCGGACACGGGCAGATGCTGCGTGGCAACGTGGAGCCGCAGCGCGGAGCCGAGCGCCGCCGTCGGATCCGAGATCACCACCGTCCCCGCTTCCGGGCCGGAGCCAACCCCGGCCCGGACCACGCCCATGGCCTCCAGGATCCGGATGGCCTCGCGCACCGAAGTCCTGGAAACTGCCAGCTGCTCGGCGAGTGCCCGCTCCGCAGGCAGGCGTCCGCCCACGCTCAGCTGTCCGTCGGAGAGCTGCTGTTCGATCCACGTCAGGACAAGTTGGTGCGTACGCATATCACTATCGTAGTTGATGTGGTTGGACCACATGGTTTAGAGTGTGGTTAGACCACAGCCCGACCCCCTGTGCCAGGCCCACCAACGGAGGCAGCCATGACCCACACCATCCAGCCGAACAATCCCGAGGTCATCCCGGCCCCGGATGCCACGGACGTCCCGGCCGCCGCGGCGCCTAGGCCTGCAGCTTCGGCGGTGCCGGCTGCGCTGAAGCGCCGCATCCCCAAGTACTCGGACCTGGCCCCGCTGATGCAGTTCAAGAAGCCCGAGTTCAGCAAGGAAGCCCGGCTCAAGCGTGCCAGCACCATCTGGGACCTGCGGGACATGGCCAAGCGCCGGACCCCGCAGGCCCCGTTCGACTACACCGACGGCGCCGCCGAGGGCGAGATCACCCTGCGCCGCGCCCGCGAGGCCTTCCTGGACATCGAGTTCCGGCCCGGCATCCTGCGCAACGTCTCCAGCATCGACCTCAGCACCAACATCCTGGGCAAGCCTTCCCGGCTGCCCGTGGGCATCGCCCCCACCGGCTTCACGCGCATGATGCAGTCCGAAGGCGAATACGCGGGCTCGCAGGCCGCAGAGGCCGCCGGCATTCCGTACACCCTTTCCACCATGGGCACCGCGTCCATCGAGGACGTGGCCGCCGCCGCCCCGAACGGCCGCAACTGGTTCCAGCTGTACCTGTGGACTGACCGCGACCGCTCGCTGGAACTGATCGAGCGCGCCGCCAAGGCAGGCAACGACACGCTCATGGTCACCGTGGACACCGCCGTTGCCGGCGCCCGCCTGCGCGACGTCCGCAACGGCATGACCATCCCGCCGGCGCTGACCGTCAAGACCGTCCTGGATGCGTCCTACCGCCCGGCCTGGTGGTTCAACTTCCTCACGCACGAGCCGCTGACCTTCGCCTCGCTGTCACGCTACACGGGAACCGTCGCCGACCTCATCAACTCGATGTTCGACCCCACCCTCACATTCGAGGACCTGGACTGGCTGCGCGAAACCTGGAAGGGCAAGCTCGTGGTCAAGGGCATCCAGACCGTGGAGGATGCCCGCAAGGTGGTGGACCACGGCGCCGACGGCGTGGTGCTCTCCAACCATGGCGGCCGTCAGCTGGACCGCGCGCCCATCCCGTTCCACCTGCTGCCGGGCGTCAAGGAGGCCTTCACCAAGGACAACTCGGACGCGGCCATCATGCTGGACACCGGCATCATGAGCGGCGCCGACATCATCGCGGCCCTGGCCCTGGGCGCGGACTTCACGCTCATCGGCCGCGCGTACCTGTACGGCCTGATGGCCGGCGGCCGGGCCGGTGTGGACCGCACCCTGCAGATCCTTGAGAAGGACATGGCCCGCACCATGGCGCTGCTGGGCGTCAGCAAGATCTCCGAGCTGACCCCGGACCACGTGCACCTGCTCAACAAGTAAGTCGCACCGCCCAGAGGGGTGGGCGGGGGCTACTTCTTGCGGCCGAACTTGGGGAGGTTCGGGAGGTTGGCCAGCAGGTCCGCGGCCTTGGTGGCGGCGCGGCCCACAGTGCGGCCGATCTGCTGCGGCACGGTGTCGTCGCTGAGCGGGGCTACCGCGCCGCCGGGAATTACGACGGCGGGGCTCAGCTCGGCGCCCGGGCGCTCCAGGACCGCGGCAATGGCTGCGTTGTCCGGCAGCGCGGCAGCCACGGCTTGCTCGGTGCCGGCTTCCGCGCCAGCGTGGGGTGACGTGGCGACGGCGGCTCCCGGGCCGACGTCGAACGTCTCCAGCCAGCTGACGATCCCCTCCAGCGGTTTGGGGTTCAGTGCGTAATAGCGCTTCTGGCCCTGCGCCCGCATGCTGACCAGCTGGGCCTCGCGGAGGACTTTCAGGTGCTTGGAAATGGTGGGCTGGCTTGCGGAGAGTTCTTCCACCAGCTCGCCCACTGCCTTGTCCCCGGCGCGAAGGGATACCAAAATGTCGCGCCGGGTTGCTTCCGCAATGACGGCAAATACGTCGTCTGTCACCATGACTCCCACCCTAGCGACATATACGCCGCCGGGCATCAACTATTTCGCCCGTGACCGCCCCGCGCGCGTCGAAGAAGGATCAGTCGAACCAGGGATCAAGTCCGTGCAGCGGGAAAACGGCTTTGCGGGTGGCCATGACGGTGCGGTCCACGGCGTCGTTGGGGTCAAAGCCCACTTCCCAGGACCGCCACCAGAGCTCCACGTCATCGCCCATCAGGCCCGGCGTGTCCATGCCGAACTTGTCCGAAACATACGTGCGCCAGTCCTCCGGCACCGGGGTCCGGACAGGAACGGGGCGCCCGACGGCGATGGCGATCAGGTGGCTCCAGGAGCGCGGCACAACGTCGGTGACGCTGTACCCCCCGCCCCCCGTGGCGATCCAGCGGCCCTCGCAGTGCCGGGCTGCGAGATTTCCGACGGCGGTGGCTGCCTCGCGCTGGCCGTCCACGCTGATGTTCAGGTGGGCCAGCGGATCGAGGCGGTGCGAGTCGCAGCCGTGCTGGCTGACGATGACTTCGGGCTGGAACGCGCCCACGAGCTGCGGCACCACGGCGTGGAATGCCCGCAGCCAGCCGGCGTCGCCGGTGCCCGACGGCAGGGCAACATTGACGGCGCTGCCCTCAGCCTGCGGACCGCCGATTTCGTTCGCGAAGCCGGTCCCGGGGAAAAGTGTGAGTCCGCTTTCATGCAGCGAAATGGTCAGGACCCGGGGGTCGTCCCAGAAGATGCTTTCCGTCCCGTCCCCATGGTGCGCATCGACGTCGATGTACGCCACTCGGCGGATGCCGCCGTCGAGCAGTCTCTGGACGGCCAGGGCGGAGTCGTTGTAGATGCAGAAGCCGCTGGCCCGGTCACGGGCGGCGTGGTGCAGGCCCCCGCCGAAGTTCACGGCGTGGAGCGCGGATCCGTCCAGGATGGCGGACGCGGCGGCCAGCGATCCCCCTGCAAGCCTTGCGGCGGCGTCGTGCATGCCGGCGAAGGCCGGATCGTCGTCGGTGCCCAGTCCGCGGGCTTCATCCGGCGAGGTCGGGTCGTCGCTGACCCGGCGGACCGCAGCCACAAACTCAGGCGAGTGCACGGTTTCCAGTTCGGCATCGGACGCAACCTCCGGAGCCTCCACGGACACATGCGCCAGGTCCAACAGACCGAGGCTACGGGCCAGCCGGGCCGTGAGGTCCAGCCGCGCGGGAGCCATGGGGTGGCCGAGGCCAAAATTGTAGGCCGTCATGGCCGAATTCCACACCACCATCGTTGGTGGCGCGGGCTGGCTAAGACCGGGCAGGAATGTCATCAATGACAGGCTACCGGAGGCCGCCGCTGCCCCAGCCCGGCCATTACGCGGGCATTAGTGGTTTACTACTGGAGGAAACAGTTTCAACCGAGGAAAAGCCCCCCATGACGCAACGCCAGACGAGGCCCCGGAACCCGGCCAGCTGGCACCCCGCCGCACCGGAGCGCGAAGGTCTCTGGATCTTCACCCGCGTACGCGACTTCGTTGACGATATTGCCAATACGTCGCCCGCCCGGCTTGCCCTGAGCGCCTTCGGGGCGGTCTGCCTGGTCTTCACGTTCATCCTCTCACTGCCCATCTCTTCCGCCACCGGCACAGCCACTCCGATACACCAGGCAATGTTCACGGCGGTGTCCGCGGTCTGTGTGACAGGCCTGACGGTTGTTTCGACGGCGGTGCACTGGTCATTCTTTGGCCAGCTCGTCATCCTGATCGGCATCTTCGTGGGCGGTTTGGGAACGCTGACCCTCGCGTCACTGCTGGCCCTCATGGTGAGCAAGAAGCTTGGCGTCCGCGGCAAGCTGATCGCGCAGGAAGCCATGAACAACGCCGGCCGGCTCGGTGAAGTGGGTACGCTGCTGCGGATCGTCATTGTGACCTCCGTGGTGATCGAGGGCGTCCTGGCGCTGGCCCTGATCCCCCGGTTCATGACGCTGGGCGAGCCCTTCTGGCAGTCGGTGTGGCACGGAGTCTTCTACTCCATTTCCTCGTTCAATAACGCCGGCTTCACGCCTCATTCGGACGGCATTGTTCCCTACGAGACCGATCTCTGGATCCTCATCCCGCTGATGCTCGGCGTGTTCCTGGGCAGCCTGGGTTTTCCCGTGGTCATGGTCCTCCAGCAGAACGGGCTCAACTGGAAAAAGTGGAACCTGCACACCAAGCTCACCATCCAGGTGTCGTTCATCCTGCTGGCCGCCGGCACGGTGCTGTGGGCGCTGATGGAGTGGGACAACGTGCGGACCATCGGCCACATGGACCTCGGCGACAAGATCACCCATTCGCTTTTTGCCTCCGTCATGACCCGCTCGGGCGGGTTCAACCTGGTGGACCAGAACCACATGGAATCCACCACCATGCTGCTCACCGACGCCCTCATGTTCGCCGGCGGCGGTTCGGCGTCGACGGCGGGCGGCATCAAGGTGACCACCATCGCCGTGATGTTCCTCGCCATCGTCGCGGAGGCCCGCGGCGACTCCGATGTCAAGGTGTACGGCCGCACCATCCCGCAGGGGACCATGCGGGTGGCTATCTCAGTGATCGTTGCCGGCGCCACGCTGGTCTCCGTCTCGGCGTTCCTGCTGCTGCAGATCAGCGGCGCGTCCCTGGACCGAGTGCTGTTCGAAACCATTTCCGCCTTCGCCACCGTGGGGCTGAGCACCAACCTCAGCGCCGAGCTGCCGCCGTCGGGCGTTTATGTCCTCACGGCCCTGATGTTCGCGGGCCGCGTCGGCACCGTCACCCTTGCCGCTGGGCTGGCACTGCGCCAGCGCAGCCAGCTGTTCCACTACCCGGAAGAGAGGCCCATCATTGGCTAATTCCTCAGGCGCCCCCAACCGCCCCGCCCATAACGCGCCGGTCTTGGTGATCGGGCTGGGCCGCTTCGGCTCGTCCACCGCCGAGCAGCTCGTGAAACAGGGCCGTGAGGTGCTCGCAATCGAGCGCGACCGGAACCTGGTCCAGAAATGGGCACCCCTCCTCACCCACGTGGTGGAGGCTGACGCTACCAACATTGATGCGCTGCGCCAGCTCGGTGCACAAGAGTTCAGCTCTGCCGTTTGCGGCGTGGGCACCTCGATCGAGTCCTCCGTGCTGATCACCGTGAACCTGGTGGACCTGGGCATCGAGCACCTCTGGGTCAAGGCCATCACGCCGTCGCACGGCAAGATCCTCACCCGCATCGGCGCGAACCACGTGATCTACCCCGAGGCGGACGCCGGCGTCCGCGCCGCGCACCTGGTCTCCGGCCGCATGCTGGACTTCATCGAGTTCGACGACGACTTCGCCATCGTAAAAATGTATCCGCCGCGCGAGACGGTGGGCTTCACGCTGGATGAGTCCAAGGTGCGCTCCAAGTACGGCGTGACCATCGTGGGCGTGAAATCGCCCGGCGAGGACTTCACCTACGCCCGCCCTGAAACCAAAGTGTCCGCCCGCGACATGCTGATCGTGTCCGGGCACGTGGACTTGCTGGAACGGTTTGCCGCCCGGCCGTAATTGCGGGTGGGGACTAGCCGAGCTGCCTGGTGATCTCTGCGGAGCGGTCTGCTGCGGCGCGGGCGCCGGCGGCGATGATGGCCGGAATGCCCCGGTCGTCGAAGGTGGCGATGGCCCGTTCGGTGGTGCCGTTGGGGCTGGTCACTCCCTTGCGCAGGGCCGAGGGATCGGCGCCCGGCTCGGCCAGCATAAAGCCCGCGCCTGCGACCGTCTCCCGCGCCAGGAGCAGCGACAACTCGGGATCCAGGCCCAGCTCGACGCCGGCAGCTGCCATGGCCTCGGCCAGGTAGAACGCGTAGGCGGGACCCGAGCCGCTGATGGCCGACAACGCATCCACCTGATCCTCGCGCACCTCCACCACGGTGCCAGTGGCCCGAAGGATGTCCTTGACGGTCTGGAGCTGTTCCGGCGTGCAGTTGGTTCCGGGTGAGACGGACACGACGCCGCGGCCCAGCTTGGCAGGGGTGTTCGGCATGCTGCGGATCACCGGCTGTCCGGGAGGCAGGGCAGCTTCCAGTTGCGCCAGAGAGACGGCTGCGGCCACGCTGACAACGATGGCCTTCGGGGACAGGGAGCCGCTGATCTCGCGCGCCAGGTCGACGATGCCCACCGGTTTGACGCCAAGGATTACGACGGCGGATCCCTTGGCCGCCTGCTTGTTGTTGTCCGGTTCCTCTTCGCCTGCGATGGCCGTGATGCCGTGGTGACGCACGGCCAGTTCCGCGGCGCGTTCAGCACGCCTGACTGTAGCCACGACGTCGGCGGGGTCGGTTCCCCCGCCCAAGAGGCCGGCGAGGATGGCTTCGTTCATGGATCCACAGCCCAGGAAGGCGATTCGGTTGCTCATGCTTCCATCATTGCAGTTCGGGTGGGCGGCTGCAGAAATGGAACGAATCGGAAAAAGCGGGAACCCCCCGAAACGCATTCACAGCGGACTCCCATGTTCGCTGCAGCTTGCACACAACTTCGCCGCCTAACGTAGTTATTACCTCATTGAGGGTGCGAGTGATGCGGCAAGCATGGGGATGTTTGCCCGAGGCGCCGGTGGTTTGCAGCAGGTTTTCCCCCATTTTCCTGCTGCGGACGCCGGCGCTTTCGCGTTAACGCTGTTTTCAGGCGGGCTCAGGCGGGTGAAGCCTCGATCGTCTGGCGTGCCGCGGCGGGCTCCATGATATGCGGGGCCGGATCCAGCGGGCCGGCGAAGACCAGCTGGTCGAGCCGGCGCAGGATCAGCCCTTCACGCAGCGCCCACGGGCAGATCCTGATCTTCTTGAACTTGAACATTTCCAAGGCAGCCTCGGCCACCAGAGCCCCGGCGAGCAGCTGGTGCGCGCGGGCCTCTGACACGCCCGGCAGAAAAAGCCGGTCCTCGGACTTCATGGCTGAAATGCGCTGCGCCCACACGCCCAGATCCGTGGCGTTAAGTGTGCGCTTCACGTAGGGCCCCGCGGCGCTCGGGGCTGCTCCGGCGACCCTGGCGAGCGACCGGAAGGTCTTGGAGGTTCCTGCCACAACGTTGGCGCGGCCCAGGCCGTCGAACTGCCTGACCGCCGGGGCGAGGGTGGCCCGGATGTAGCGGCGCAGCTCTTTGACGCTCTTGGCGGAAGGCGGGTCCTCAGCCAGCCAGTCGCGGGTCAGGCGGCTGGCGCCCAGCGGCACCGAAGTGGCCACTTCGGGCAGTTCGTCCTGCCCGAAGGCCATTTCGAAGGAGCCGCCGCCGATGTCCAGGTTCAGGACCGGTCCCGCACCCCAGCCGTACCATCGGCGGACGGCGAAGAAGGTCATGGAGGCTTCTTCGCTGCCGGTCAGTTCCTGCAGGGTGACAGTGGTTTCGTGCTTGACCCGGGCCAGCACTGCAGGGCCGTTAGTGGCTTCACGGATGGCCGACGTACAGAAAGCCAGCAGGTCGTCCGCTTTGTGCCTGGCGGCAAACTCCCAGGCTTCAAGGACGAATTCGGTCAGCTCGTGCTGCCCTTCGTCTGTGATGTTGCCGTCGGTATCCAGGTATTGGACCAGGGATATGGGCCGTTTGTGCGACGCGAAAGGCACCGGACGCGCGCCAGGGTGGGCATCCACCAGGAGAAGGTGGACAGTGTTTGACCCGATATCAAGGACGCCTAGCCGCATCCTGCCATTATTCCCCCGCCCGGGCCCTCACTCACAACCTGCACTGAAGATGTCAGTTCGCGGAGGCGTCCTCGGGTGCGCCATCGGGAAGCTCATCCGCCCGCTTGAAGTCGCGCTTGATGTTGGCGACGCCCTCCGGGTTGATCTCAAACCCGTACGCAGCGCCGGGGTTGATCACCATGCCCAATTCCTCGCCAATGTTGGCGATGATGGCTGCACCCTGGGTCCCCAGGACGTTCGGGGCCGCCTCAAGATACTGCTCGTCAACGCGGCTGGGGTGCGAGAACACCGCAAGGACGGGCTCGCCGTCGGCGTTCGCCAATACCAGCGGCTCCACCTGGGAATCCTCCCCCTCGATGCCGTCGGTGCTGATGACGTAGACCTCGCTGTTGAGGAAGGACAGGATGACGTCCACCGGGCTGCCCTCGGGCTGGCCGCCCAGGGCGAGCTTCTCTTCGAGGTCGTTGAGCGGCGTGAGATCGGCTGTGCCGGGCTGTTCAGTCATGTATCTACTCGACCACGTTGGAGAGCCCGGCGCAATTCCGTCCGTACTTACTTCTTGGCGGGTGCCTTCTTCTTGGCCGGGGCCTTGCGGGCCGTTGTGGCGCGCTTGACCGGACCCTTAGCCCGCTTCTCGGCGAGGAGTTCAACGGCCTGTTCGCGGGTCAGTTCCTCCAGGGACGTGGACCGCGGGACGGTGATGTTGGTGATGCCGTCGGTGATGTACGGGCCGAAGCGGCCTTCCTTGACCACGATGTTCTTCTCGGAAACCGGGTCCGGTCCGAACTCGGCCAGCGGCGCCACCGCGGCCCGGGCCCCGCGCTGCTTGGGCTGCGAGTAGATCTCCAGCGCCTGCTCCAGCGTGATGGTGAAGATTTCCTCTTCGCTGCCGATGGAGCGGGAGTCCGTGCCCTTCTTCAGATACGGGCCGAAGCGGCCGTTCTGCACCGTGATGAGGTTGCCTTCGGCGTCCTCACCCAGGGCGCGGGGCAGGCTCATCAGCTGCAGCGCTTCGTCCAGGGTCACGGAATCCACGGTCATGGACGCGAACAGCGAACCGGTGCGCGGCTTGGCCTTGACGGGCTTCTTCGGCGGCTTCGGCTTGCCGTTCTTGTAGTACTCCACGGGCTGGTTGGCCAGCTGTTCCTCGGTCATCTCCGGGATGACTTCGGTGACGTACGCGCCGTAGCGGCCGTTCTTGGCGACAACGCTGTGCCCGGTGTGGGGGTCGTCGCCGAGTACGCGTTCTTCCGGCGCAGCCGTTTCCATCAGTTCGATGGCCTTCGCCGCCGTCAGTTCGTCCGGCGCCAGGTCCTCGGGGACGTTGGCGCGGGAGTTCTCCACGATTTCGCCGGTCTTGGCGTCCACCGTGGCAGCGGAGCTTTCCAGGTACGGGCCGAATTTGCCCACCCGCAGCGTGATCTCATCCGTGATGGGAATGGAGTTGATTTCCCGGGCGTCGATCTCGCCCAGGTTGTTCACGATGCTGAGCAGGCCCGGATCGGAATCTTCACCGTAGTAGAAGTGCTTGAGCCAGGCGGACCCAACGGCCTGGCCGTTGGCGATCTTGTCCAGGTCGCCTTCCATGTCCGCCGTGAACTCGTAGTCCACATAGTCCGTGAAGTGCTGCTCGAGCAGGCGGATCACCGAGAAGGCGATCCAGCTGGGCACCAGCGCCGAACCCTGCTTCCGGACGTAGCCGCGGTCCTGGATGGTGGAAATGGTGGAGGCATAGGTTGACGGTCGGCCGATGCCCTTCTTCTCCAGCTCGGCGGTCAGCGAAGCTTCGGTGAAGCGCGGAGGCGGCGAGGTCTCGTGGCCCACGGCCACAATGTCCGACGCCGTGAGGGCATCGTCCTTGGCCACGTTCGGCAGCCGCCGGGCTTCGTCGGAGTCGTCGTCCCCGCGGCTTTCGTCCTTGCCTTCTTCATAGGCGGCCAGGAAGCCCGGAAAGGTGATGACGGTACCGGAGGCGGAGAACTCAGCGTCCCGGCCATCGGTGGCCACGGCACCCAGGCGGATGGTCGCCGTCGAGCCCTTGGCGTCACCCATCTGGGATGCGACGGTGCGCTTCCAGATCAGTTCGTACAGGCGGAACTCGTCGCCGGAGAGCTGCTTGGCCACCTGCGCCGGCGTGCGGAAGGAGTCACCGGCGGGGCGGATAGCCTCGTGGGCTTCCTGCGCATTTGCAGCCTTGCTGGTGTACACGCGGGGCGACGCCGGGATGTACTCCGGGCCGTACAGCTCGGAGGCCTGGCGGCGGGCGGCCGTGACGGCTTCGTCGCTCAGCGCCGAGGAGTCGGTACGCATATAAGTGATGTAGCCGTTTTCGTACAGCCGCTGGGCCACCTGCATGGTGCTCTTTGAGGAGAAGCGGAGCTTGCGGCCAGCCTCCTGCTGCAGCGTGGAGGTGGTGAACGGCGCGGCCGGACGGCGCGTGTACGGCTTGGTGTCCACGGACCGGACACGGAAGTCCGCATCCTGGAGACCGGCGGCCAGCGAGGTGGCGAGTTCCTCGTTGAGGTGCGCCGCATTGCGCGAGGTAAGGACGCCGTCGTCGTTGAAGTCGCGGCCGCTGGCCACCTTGGCCCCGTCAACGGCAGCGAGCTTGGCCTTGAACGAACCGGAGCCGGCGCCGAACTGGCCCGTGAGGTCCCAGTACGAGGCGGCCTTGAAGGCCATGCGTTCGCGTTCACGGTCCACCACCATGCGCGTGACCACGGACTGGACGCGGCCGGCGGACAGACCGCGGGCCACCTTGCGCCACAGCACGGGGGAAATCTCGTAGCCGTAGAGGCGGTCCAGGACGCGGCGGGTTTCCTGCGCGTCCACCAGGGCCGTATCAACATCGCGCAGGTTGTCCATGGCGCGGTGGATGGCTTCCTTGGTGATTTCACCGAACGTCATCCGGTACACCGGGACCTTGGGCTTGAGCACTTCCAGCAGGTGCCACGCGATGGCCTCGCCCTCGCGGTCCCCATCGGTTGCGAGATAGAGGGCGTCGGCATCCTTGAGCGCGGCCTTCAGCTCGGTGACCTTTTTCCGCTTGTCCGCGGACACCACGTAATACGGTTTGAAGTCGTTTTCGATGTCGACGGCGAACTTGCCCACCGAGGTTTTCTTCAGTTCTGCAGGAAGCTCAGACGGCTGCGGCAGGTCGCGGATGTGACCAATGGAGGCCTCTACGATGAAGCCCTCGCCGAGGTACTTGGCGATGGTCTTGCTCTTGGCCGGAGACTCCACAATCACGAGTTTCTTGCCTGTTTTGGCCTTGCTTGGCACGGTGCTCCTACAGAAAAAGGTTGCGCGGGCAGATGAGCCCATATTGGCCTAGTTCACCATATTTTGGACAATAGTGCGCATTCATGTGGAAAACCCGTTGACTCATCAGGCACATCCGGGACACCGATTTGGGGTGTTCCGGGGCCCGCCAAACCGCTATTCAGCAGGCTCGGAAGGAACCAGGAAACCGTCGCTGACCAGGTTCGCGACGTCGTCGAGCAGCCCGGTCCGGAACGCGTCGCCGTCGAACCCGTCCTCCCCGGCGAGGCTCCCGCCGAGCAGCGCGGCAAGGGCTCCGATGATCTGGCCGACGGAGAGGTCACCGTCGCACGCGGAGACAAATCCGGCGAGTTCGGTGCTGAGCAGATTGGTCCGGCGCAGGCCCGCACCCTGGCGCAGCAGGATCACGCCGGGGTGCTCGGCGCCGGGGCGCTGATGGCGCTCCTCCGTGACGTCGTCCGCCACGAGCAGGTGCGCGTCCGCCAGGCTGTTGGCGGCCAGCCAGTCGGAACGCTCGACGGCGGCGCCCAGGTGAGGCCCGATGGGCTGCTCAATGGGGTACGTGATTTCCTCGAAACGGCTAATGGAGGCGGCGGGTCGTCCCGCCGTCGGCCGGCGCAGCCAGATCATCCCGAAGCCGACCCCCGCCACGTTCCGGGACGCGAAGTCCGCCAGGTAGTCGGCGTAGGCGTCCCGGTAATGCTTCCGGTCGCGGGATTCGGACGCGTCCTGCAGCCAGGTTTCGGCGTACTGCTCCGGGCCCACCTGCTCCCGCTGGATGAACCAGGCATCCGCGTCCGGACCGATCCAGCTCTTGGGCCGCTCATACCATTCCGTCCCGGCGGGGATTTCCCAGTTGCCCAGCATCTGAGCGGTGCCGCCGGGGGCCAGGGCACCGGGCAGCGCCACCACGAGCGAGGACACAACATCGTCGCCGGGCAGGCCGCCGTCGCGGTAGGTGAACTGCCCGGACGCGTGCTCGCCCAGGGTCCGCGGGGTGATGACGAACGGCGGGTTGGACACCACCAGTTCGAATTCCTCACCGGCCACGGGCTCCAGGAGCGACCCCAGCCGAAGGCTCACCCGGTCCTCCAGGTGTTCCGGGTCCAGGTGCAGGGCCTCGGCATTAAGGAGGAGGTTAAACCGGGTGAAGGCCAGCGCCCGTGTTGAGATGTCCGTTACCGTCACGTGCTCGGCATGGTGCAGGAGGTGGAAGGACTGGATGCCGCAGCCCGTGCCCAGGTCCAGTGCCTTGGCGACGTGGCGTCGGACGGTGGTCTGCACCAGCGTGGTGGACGCCTGCCCGATCCCCAGCACATGGTCGTGCCGGAGCATGCCGGCCTGCTGGTGCGCGGCGAGGTCGCTGGCCACCCAGAGCTCGGCGCCCCCGCTGCCGTCCTCATTGGCGTCCCAGCCGTACGGCCGCAGATCCGCTTTCGCCTGCAGCAAGTCCTGCGCCGGCTGATCAGTGCCGGGCTGATCGGTGCCACGCCGATCTGGGCCGGGCACGGGCTCGAGCAGCCCCAGCTCGACCAGGCCGTCGGCCCGTACTCCCGGCAGGGCGGCGTCGAGCGTTTCCCGCGTCTGCGGTTCCGCCAGGAGCCAGAGACGCACGACGGCGGCGAGCGCCGCCCTCGTCTTCTCACCGTTCACTCCGTCACTCTCTGCGGCGCTTTCGGTGGCCAGCAGCGCCGGGATGATCTGGTCCCGGTTCAGCGCGCGGTAGGCCGACTCGCCCAGGAGCCCGGCCACGCCGTCAAGCGTGTAGTCCACCCGGCGCAGGTCCGCGGCGAGCGCCGCCAGCAGCCCGGGGAGGTCGCTGCGCGGGGCATCTGGGGTGTTGCCGGCCAGGAAAAGCGTGGAATCAGTCACCGCCCAAGTCTATTGGCGGGCACGCTTCCTCCTGACGGGCTACAGGTTCTCCGCCGCGTAGATCTTCAGGGCGTCCCGGACGAAGCCTGCACCCTCCGCGCCGCCGTAGTTCTTCGCGAACCGGGGGTCAGCAACGTACATTTCGCCGAGCGCGGTCACGTATGCCTGGACGTCACCCTTGCCGGTGCCGCTCTTCCCGTCACCTTTGCCGCGGGCGTCCGACGCCGGCGTGCCCGGGATGCCGGTCAGCCATTCCACGTGCCGCCTCGCGATGTCCTGGGCCTCCGCGCTGTCCGGTGCGATACCCGCCGTGGCGGCGGCGATCCAGTCCGCGCCCAGCTGCTGCGAGCGCTGCTTCCACGCGGCCTTCTCGTCGGCGCTCATGCCGCGCCACCACGAATCCCCCTTCGCGTAGGCGTCCTTGCCCCAGCGTTCCTCCACTTCGTCCTTGTACTGCGTGTGGTCGAAACCGTTGAACATGTCTTCTGCCATGATTTCGCCACCTCCTTTCACTGCTTCGATGGTTTGGGTGACCGACGCGATCTGCCGCGCCAGCCTGTCCTGTTCCTGCTTCAGCCATTCGAGATGCCCGGTGAGCGCCTTCGCTGCGTCCGCTTCGTCGTCGAGCACCTGGCTGATCACCGGCAAGCCCAGCCCCAGCCCGCGCAGGAGCAGGATGCGCTGGAGCTGCACCAGCGCCGCCTGGTTGTAGTAGCGGTAACCGTTGTGGCCGGTGCGGCTGGGCTTGAGCAGGCCGATGTCGTCATAGTGCCGCAGCGTCCTGCTGGTGGTGCCTGCGATCCGGGCGATGTCCTGGATGGACCAGTCCATGCGTTCCTCCTTCCTGGTCTGTTTGCGGGATGGTCCGGACGTTCTGGTCCGGCTGATGGTTCAACGATAAATGTTGACGTAGCGTCAAGGTCAAGGGGTCTGAATCACGGAGCGCAGATAGGGCCGGGTAAGTTGGAAGCATGGTTCCATTTCCTTCCTCCCTGCCGCGCGCCCTCTCTGCTGTGGCTGCAGCAGCTGTCCTCCTGGGCGTCGCCGGCTGCGCGCAGCAGCTTTCGGTGGAGAACGCGGATGTGCCGGCCTGGAAAGCCACGGCGATGCCGTCGGCCAGCGGCATTGTTGCCGAGGATTCCGGCAGGATTCTCAACGCCCAGCCCATTGACCATACGGAGAACGTGCCGGCAGGCAAGTACACGCTGACACTCGTCTGCGAAGGCGGCGGCAAGGCCTTCCTCGCAGTGCGGTCCGGCGGCAAGGAACTCGCCGACCTCGGGGCGGCCTGCCACGGCGCGCCGGAGTCCATCAAGATCACGCTCCCGGAATCCGGACCGCTGGAGCTCAGCGCCTCCAGCGTCGATGCGCCGCTGATCTACGCCTACCAGCTGGTAACAGCGGGTTAGTTGACCCGGCTTTCCCTCACTTCCTTGAGGCTCTGGATTGGGGTCCGTGCCGGGCATAGAGTCGGAGTATGCCCGCAAGCCAGGGGGCGCCGCCGCCCCGCAGGGCGGTACTTCGTCCGGGCACTTGCCCGTCCCGGTCAGTCTCCGTGCGCACCCGGGTGAGGGCCGCCGTCGTACTCTGGACGGCGGGCGCACTCGTTGCCGGAACTGCGCTCGCCGGATGTGAATACACGTACGACGAAGGGTGGCGGCCCACCGAGGTCCCGGCCGCGCCGGAGGTGACCGAGCCGGGGCCACGCGCTGAGCTGTGGCGGAACGATCCCGTCAGCGAGGCTGAAATGGAGGCCTGGCTGACGGAGTCCCAGGTGGGGCCCGGCCTGCAGGTGGCGCACAGGACATTCGGCCTGTTGCGCGCGGAGGAGGTCCGAACGGACGCGACGGCGCCCCTCCCCGCCGGAACCTATGTCCTGGTGCTGGTGTGCCGGAGCCAGCGGCGCGTCGACTTCAAAGTCCGCAATGACGAATTCACCATGGTGGACCTCAGCCTGCGCTGCGGATCACGGCGCGAAAGCGTGATCTACCTGTCCAAGGAAACGGTGCTGCATTTCCAGGTCGAAGCGCCGTCCCCCGCCAATTTCGCCTACCGGCTGGCCCGGCTCTGAACCGTGCGAGCCGTCAGGCCGCGCAGCCTTCGGGGCAGCGTAGCGTCTCCGGGCTGGCGGCACACTCGGTGCAGTACAAGGTCAGCGTGCGGCAGCTCAGGTTGGAGCAGTTCTCGAACTTGCTGGTGGGCGCGGCACAGCGGACACACTCACCGATGGTCTTGGCGTCCTCGCTAAATTCCAGGTGCATGCGTTTGTCGAACACGTACAGCGAGCCTTCCCAGAGGCCCTGGTCCTTGAACGTTTCGCCGTAGCGGACGATGCCGCCGTCGAGCTGGTACACCTGCTTGAAACCGCGGTTCACCATCAGGCTGGAGAGCACCTCGCAGCGGATGCCGCCGGTGCAGTAGGTGACCACCGGTTTGTCCTTGAGGGCGTCGTACTTGCCGGAGTCGAGCTCCTTGATGAAATCGTGGGTGGTGGCCACGTCAGGGACGATCGCGTCCTTGAACTTGCCGATCTGGGCCTCGAAGGCGTTGCGGCCGTCGAAGAACACCACGTCCTCGCCGGCCTGTTTCGTGGCCTCCACCAGTTCATGGAGTTCCTCGGGCTTGAGGTGGGTGCCGCCGCCCACCACGCCGTGCTCATCCACCTTGAGTTCGCCTGGCGCGCCGAAGGAGACGATCTCGTCCCGGACCTTAACGCTCAGCCGCGGGAAGTCCTCCGCGCCGCCGTCGGACCATTTCACGTCGATGCCGTGGAAGCCTCTGTATTCGCGCGTGGTCTTCACATATTGCTTGACGGCGCCGATTTCGCCGCCCACCGTGGCGTTGATGCCGTCCTTGGAAAGGAGGATGCGTCCGGTCAGCCCGAGTTTTTCGCACAGGGCACGCTGCCAGAGCCGCACCGCGTCCGGATCAGCGATGGGGGTAAAGCCGTAAAAGAGCACAATTCGGTTCAAAGCCACGTATTTAAGGGTACTGGGTTGCCGGGCAACGGACCCGCCGGCAGCCCAGGCCTAAGATTGCCTCGCGGCGATGGCGGCGTCGCGCCTGTTCAGGGCAGTTTCGGCCGCCCGATAGCCCAGAACGACGACGGCGAAGGGCACCGCGGTTGCCGTCACTGCGGCCGCGAAAGCATCAGCGCCATTGTTGAGGGCGAGTTCTGCCGCACCGTCACCAACGAGGCGCGGCACCACAAACAGGACCACGGCAGTAAGAAACCCACCAAGTCCCGGCCGTTGCGCTCCTTCGGGCTCGGAGCGCGAACCCAAAAAGTCCAGCGGGCGCTTCAAATTCCGGTAGATCAGTGCGCCGGCCACCAGCGGGATGAGCCCGCAGGCAAGCCAGACCCAGTAAGCCACGCCCGTGGCCGTCTCCCAATACCTGGCGCCGCCCACCATGGCCACCATTAAGGCGACGCAGACCAGCAGGGACAGCGGAAAGGTGTTCTTGGACAGTTCCTGGGCGGCGGGCATTCGGTCAGTCTTGTCCTGTCACGATTGCATAAGCAAGTCACATCGGGGGCACCCTACCCCTGTTGCTTGTGTCGGGGCTGGAATACTCTCATGACATGAGTCCGGACGCCTTGGTTGAAGACATCACACGCCTTCTTGAAGTCTGGGTAGCTGGCTGGGCCGGCTGCCGCGGTTACCAGACAACGGTTGAGGGCCGATTCCCCGCCGCACTGCGGGCCGACACCACCGGGGAATGGGAATACTTCGCCCACGACCCCTCCGCTGACGAGTTCGCGGCCCTGGCTGCGAAGACTGCCGAGGCACCGCCGAGGGTCCTGACCATCCTCACCAACGACGTTGCCCGTTTCACGGCGCTGGCCCCAAAACACGGGCTGAACGTCACGTCCGCATCGCAGGCCATGATGATTGTGGACATGGCCACCCAGGACACGGAGGATCCCTGGCTCTCCGACGACGACCTGAACCTGGTCACCTCCGAACTTGACGGCGTCCACCACGCGGTGGTCCGATCGGGTGACACGGTGGCGGCGAGCGGCAGGGTGTTTGTAGTGGGCGAGACAGCGGTGTTCGACAAGATTGTTGTCCAACCCGCGTTCCAGCGTCGCGGCCTGGGCAGCTTCATCATGAAGGCCCTTGCGGCGCAGGCCATCGGACCGGATGTGGAGAACGGCCTGCTGCTGGCCTCCATCGACGGCCAGAAGCTGTACTCCCACCTGGGATGGTCCACTGTTTGCCGCGTGCTTTTGTTGTCCACCTCCGATGAGGGTGCTGACCTTTCCGTGGGGTGATTTTTCCCCGGGTGAAAGAATGTTGGGGTGAACCCCCATGACTCCCTGATTCCATTGCTGGGCCGAGGCCCGGACCCGGAACAGCTGCGTCATGTCCGCACCATCCCAGCCCGGCAGGCAGTCCACGAACCGTGGCCAACGTGGGCACACCCGGATCTGGTGGGCGCTTACGGCTCCCTGGGCATCCACGAGCCCTACCGGCACCAGATCCAGGCCGCCAACCTGGCCCACGGCGGCGAGCACGTGGTCATCGCCACCGGCACCGCCTCCGGCAAGTCCCTGGCCTACCAACTGCCGGCGCTTGATGCCATCCACCGCTCCGAACTGCGCGTCCTGTCCGAACCGGGAAAGATCCACGACGACGGCGCCGTGACGCTCTATCTCTCCCCCACGAAGGCACTCGCTGCCGACCAGCTCGCAGCCATCCGTTCCCTGAATCTGCCCACCGTACGGGCCGAGACGTACGACGGCGATACCGACCCCGCGTCCCGCCGGTGGATCCGGGACCACGCCAACTTCATCCTGGCGAATCCGGACATGCTCCACTTCGGCATCCTCCCCAATCACGCCTGGTGGGCCAGCTTCTTCCGGCGGCTGCGGTACGTGATTGTTGATGAGGCGCACAGCTACCGCGGCGTGTTCGGCTCGCACGTGGCCAACCTGATGCGCCGGCTGCGCCGCATCTGCGAGTACTACGGTGCCGGGACGGCCCATCCCGGTCCGGTGTTCATCGCCGCGTCAGCCACGGCTTCTGAGCCAGGCACATCGTTCGGCCGCCTGATCGGGGCGCCGGTCCGGGCCGTTGCCGAGGACTGCTCGCCGCACGGTTCCACTACGGTGGCTTTCTGGGAGCCTGCCCTGACCGACGTCAAGGGCGAGAACGGCGCCAGGGAACGCCGCACCGCCGTTGCTGAAACGGCCGATCTGCTGGCGAACCTGGTCTCGTCCCGCATCCGGACCATCGCCTTCATCAAGTCCCGCCGCGGAGCGGAGACAATCGCTTCGATCACCAAGCGCCTTCTGGACGAAGTGGACCCCAGTCTTCCCCAACGCGTGGCCGCCTACCGTTCCGGCTACCTTCCGGAAGAACGCCGGGCCCTGGAAAAGGCACTCCGCTCCGGCGAGCTCCTGGGTGTCTCCAGCACGTCCGCCCTTGAACTGGGCATCGACATTTCCGGGCTGGATGCCGTCCTGGTCGCGGGCTGGCCAGGCACCAGGGCGTCGCTGTTCCAGCAGATCGGCCGGGCAGGGCGCGCGGGCCAGGATGCGATTGCCGCGTTTGTGGCCAGCGATGATCCGCTTGACACCTACCTGGTGAACCATCCCGAGGCGATTTTCGACGTGTCGGTGGAGGCCACCGTCTTTGATCCCTCCAATCCCTACGTGCTGGGGCCCCATCTTTGTGCCGCCGCCGCGGAGCTTCCGTTGGGCGTGGCTGAGCTGGGCCTGTTCGGCGGCACGGCAGAGAAGCTGTTGGGGCAGCTCGTGGCGCAGGGCTATTTGCGCCGCCGGCCGGCGGGCTGGTTCTGGACGCACTCCCAGAGCGCTGCGACCATGGTGAACCTTCGCGCCGACGGAGGCGGACCGGTAAGCATCGTTGACGCCGACACCGGGTCCCTGCTCGGGACCATGGATTCGCCCCAGACGCACTACCAGGCGCACACAGGTGCCATCTACGTGCACCAGGGCGACAGCTATGTGGTGGAGGACCTGAACGAAGACGACCACTGCGTGGTGGTCCGGCGCGCCAACCCCGACTACTACACAACGGCCCGGGACGTGACCCAGATCGAAGTGCTCGAAACACTCCGGACCGAGCACTGGGGCGATATCGCCGTTCACTTCGGCGATGTGAAAGTGACAACACAGGTGGTTTCCTTTCAGCGCAAGGCCTTGATTTCAAACGAAATCCTGGGCGAGGAGCCGCTGGAGTTGGGCGCCCGGGACCTGTTCACGAAGGCCGTCTGGTTTGTGGTGGAGAACCGTTCGCTGACGGGCGCCGGGCTCATCGAGGCGCAGTTCCCGGGGGCCCTGCACGCCGCCGAACACGCAGCGATCGGCCTGCTGCCGCTCGTGGCCTCCAGCGACCGCTGGGACATCGGCGGAGTATCCACCGCAATCCACGCCGACACCGGCGTGCCCACCATCTTTGTGTACGACGGGCACCCCGGCGGTGCCGGCTTTGCCGAACGCGGCTTCGACAAGGCAAAGGTGTGGCTCTCCGCGACGCGCGACGCCATCAAGGCGTGTGAGTGCGAGTCGGGCTGCCCGTCCTGCGTCCAGTCCCCCAAATGCGGGAACAAGAACAATCCGCTGGACAAGGCTGCCGCCGTCACGCTCATCGACATCCTCCTCAAAGACGCGCGCGAAATGCCTCTCCGCGGTGCGGAATTCCCGGCCAGCACGGAGCCGTTCAGCACCACAGCCGCTCAGGGCGGCGGCCCAGCCCGAGCCTGACCCGTGGCGGCGCCAACCAGTGTCCGTGCCTTCAGCTCCGTTCGGACCCTGACGGTCTGACCGGCCCCTTCCCTACAGCTGACGAGTGCCGCCTCATGGCGGGCTGCTACCTCGGCGGCCACCGTGCAGGGGTCTCCGGACGTGATCCCGCGCAGGGCATCGGCCGCGGCAAGGGCAGCGAGGTCCGCCGCTGCCGCTGCCCTGCTGGCCATCACCGCCGACTGTGCGAACAACAGCATCAGGGCCATCGCCATGATCACAACCAGCGCCAGTCCCGCTGCGAGGACCGTTCCCGAACCGCGCTCCGGGTTGTCCCGGAATTGCCTGTTCACAACGGCGCCTCCTCCGGGGCCCCGACCGGCTCCAACCCCGGATTGGCCGCGGCAGCCGGCGTTTCGCTCCGCGTGGTGGCCTTGGCCGTGAGCGTCCAGGGCACAGTTGCCCCCAGCGGCCCGCCCACACCGTCGGCCACCGTAACGCTGAGCCACTCACCTTCAGTCCCAACGGACGCCGTTGCAGACGTCCCCGCGAAGGTCCTGACGATCCCCTGCACTGCGGCCGGGTCCTCGCCACGGGCCAGCGCCCTGGCGCCGGCCCGCGCCGCCTCCTCGAGCCTGAGCTGCGTGACGCCCGCGGAGGCTCCCGCTAAGAGCAATGCGAGGAGCAACAGTACTGCCGGCAGCGCTACCGCGAACTCCGCCGTCACGGCGCCGTGGGCATTCCCCGGCCCACGGCGCCGGCGACGGAACCGGCGACGTAACGCCGCCGCCGGTCCCAGCGCCCCGCGGCTTTCCACGCCCTGGTTCCGGCAGCGGCCACAGCGGCTGCTCCGGTCATCAGCCCGTGGCAGCTCTGCCGGCGGCAGACTCATGGCAAGGCCAGCGCCGTGCGGATGAGGTTCAACAGGAATCCGCGCACTTCGTCGCTGCGGAGAATGAAGACGAGAAGTCCGGCGAAGCCAACCGCGGCAAGGGTGGCGATGGCGTATTCGGCCGTCGCCATTCCGGCCTCTGAAGCTGTGAGCCGGGGCCGGCGCTTTTTCGCCTCTCTGGCACCGGGGTAAAGCTCCACGACGTTGCCAACGGCCTCCGGGGCCTCCTCCCGTTGGCAGGTACAAGCGCCCAGTCCTGCATTGGCAAGTACTACGGAGTCCCATGCGGGGGTACCCGCAACTCCCGTGCTGAGCTCCGGTGCAGGGGCGGCGGAAAGGCTGTTTCGGATGATGGTCATGGTGACGGTTTCCCTTCTGTGCTCCGGCCGAGTTGCCGGCTGATTTCGACTCTTCCCGGCTCCGCAGATCTCGGTAAGTGCAAACATCCCGTAAGTGGATAAGCGCCGCTTTGAGCGGATTGTGGAGGACGGGACGGGGTGTGGAGTAATGGACAGTAGGCCAAATCCCGCGGTCAGGACCCGGACGGCACCAGTGCCAGCAGGACCGGGACTACGCCCAGGCAGATGAAGGCCGGGAGCGAGCACAGGCCCAGCGGAATGACCAGCTTCACGCCGAGCGAGGCCGCCCGTTTCTCCGCGGCGCGGAATCTTTCCCGGCGCAACCTCGCGGCCTGTGCGTAAAGGATGGCCGACGACGGCGCTCCGGTCAGGGCGGCGAATCCCAGGGCGTCACGCAGTTCCAGGATTTCCGGAAGACGGACTTCGGAACTGCGCCAGGCTGTTTCCCAGTCGGCTCCGATGGCGAGCGCAGACACCACCGGACGCAGCGCCTTGCCGTAGTCCGTGGAGGCCGAGGCCGCGACGAGTTCCAGGGACCGGCCAATGCCAGACCCCGCGTCCAGCATCGCGGCCACGAGCTCAAGCATCATGGCCGTGTCACGCAATCCGTGAAGGCGGCCGCCTTGAGTGAGTGCTTCATCGGCCCCATGCGGCCCGGCGCCCACGTCCCCTCGCAGTCTGAGCAGTCGCTTTCGGACCCGGCTTGGCTGCGAAAGGGCAAGGCAGGCGGCAGCAGCCAGAACAACGGCCAAGGCAAGCCCCGGCACAAGAATGTCCGTCATGGCACACCGGCCCCGGCGGCAGCACCGACCAGGCGGGCGGACCAGATTCTTCCGGCGATGGTGAGGCCCACACCCGCTGCGAGGGCCGCCAGCCCCAGCGGGGTCCCGATCAGGATGGCCAAGGGATCCACGCCCAACGCTATTCCCAGGCCCAGTCCCATCAGCGGGAGCCACGTCAGGAGACCGACCGTGGCCTTGGGCCCGGCGAGCGCTGTTTGCCGTGCGGCCTCGGCGTCGTCTTCCACTTCCAATTGGGCCGCAAACCTCGCCAGGACATCCGCCAGTGGACAGCCACTGGCTTCGGCGATGTCAAAGCAGGCGGCCAGCTCGCACCAGATCCGTGACTCCCTGCCGTCGGCGCGCGAATACTCCGCAAGCGCGGCCTTCCGGATCGCCTCAGACACGGGTGCGCCCCGGAACGCTGCTGCCCGGACGGCGCCAAGCATCACCAGAGAGCCTGTGCTGAGGCTCGGACCGGTGCGCCCGGCCGCTGACCCGCGGATTGGTTCCGCCCTTCCGCCAAGGTCCTGCGATTCGCGTGAACCTGCGCCCGTAGTTGCGGAATCTGGCTCCGGACGGCCGCCGTGGACCAGACACAGTTCATCCCATAGCCGTGCCGGAGTGCGGCCGCCCTTCAGCAGCGCAGCAAGCTGCTGCACCACAAGGGTCAGTGACAGGTCATTCCGTTCCGGTCCGGCACGGAGCAACTTGCGCCACGAGCCGCCCGTCCTGCTGCCACCAGCCCCGCCGTGAACCCGAGAGGCGAAGCCTGGTCCTGCACTCCCCACGGCCCGCCGGAAACGGCCTGTGGCACCGCCGGGCGGGCTGAAGAGCAGCACGACCGCCAGCACGAGGACCACGGCCAGAACAAGTGTCATGCGGCGGCACCCGCCTCGAGGGACAGCTCCAGGCGCAAGCTCAGCGCTTCCCAAGCAGGACCGGTACAGAGCTGGCCTCGCCTGGTCTCCAAGGCCGGAACCACGGTCAGTCCGCCGGGACCGTCCTGCACCACGCCAACGCAGGCCACGTGCCGGCCGTGGCCGGACCGCTCCACGTGGACCACAACGTCCAAGGCGCTGGCTGCCTGCAGCCGGACCGCGTCCTGGCCCATGCCTGCCAGAGCTCCCAAAGCTGTCAGGCGGGCCGGGACAGCGGTGGCAGCGTTCGCATGGATGGTCCCTCCCCCGCCGGTGTGGCCTGTGTTCATGGCGGTCAGGAGTTCCCGCACCTCGGCACCACGGCATTCCCCCACCACCAGCCGGTCCGGCCGCATCCGCAGTGCCTGCCGGACGAGTTCGCCGAGATCCACTTCGCCGCCGCCTTCGAGGTTTCCGTGACGGGACTCCAGCGACACGATGTGCGGATGGACGGGGTTCAGTTCGGACGCATCCTCGATCAGGACCAGCCGTTCCGCCGGGGAGCACAGCCCCAGCAGGGTGGACAGCAACGTGGTCTTTCCGGAACCCGTGGCCCCGCTGATCAGGAAACTCAGCCGCTGCTCAACAACCCGTTCAAGGACCTCCTGGACAACGCTGCCGAACATGCCGCCGGCACGGAGTTCGTCCATGGAGAAGACCTGATCCCGCCGGATCCGGACGCTCAACAAGGTGCCGGCGGTGGAAATCGGCGGCAGGACTGCGTGGACACGGTATCCGCCCTCAAGCCTGACATCAACGCACGGGGACCCGTCGTCCAGCCGCCTGCCGCCGGCGGCCACCAGCCGCGATGCCAAGGCCCGCACCTGTGCCTCGCCGGAAAACGAAACCCCAGCCGGTTCGAGGCCCCGACCCCGGTCGATCCAGACCGAGTCCGGGGCGTTGACGAAGATGTCGGTGACGTGCACGTCCCGCGTCAGTTCCTGGAGTGGGCCGAGCCCGTTCAGCTCGGCGCTGATCCGTTCCACGGCGGCAAGGGAGCCGGCAGTCCCCAGCAGCCGGCCGGTGGCCTGGACGGCGGCGGCAACCCGGGACGGGGTGACAGGTCCGGCGTCGGCCATGACTGACTCACGGACCGTTTCCAACAGCGCCGAATCCAGAAAGCGCGGATCCAGGACGCGGTCCTGCCGACGGCGTGCCCCCGTCCGCTGGTCCTGGGGCAACGGGGGCGGGACGGGCCGCTGCGCGCTCACGGCAGGTCTCCGACAGGGATGTCGCCGTCCAGCAGATCGAGCACTGAGGCGGCGAAATGCCTGACACTCCGTCGTTTGCCCACGTCAAGGAGCCTGCCGTTTTCCCCGGCAGCCGTAACGCCGCGCAGCTCCGGAACCCGGCCCTGGACCGGCAGCCCGACGGCGTCCGCAATCAGTCCGGCGTCCAGCGCGGCACCAGCCTTGCCCCGGACGAGGAGGGCCGCCTCGACCGGCGGAAGTTCGTGCAGCAGCCGGGCCGTGGCTACCGCGGCCTTCAGCTGCGCCGGAACAACCACGAGGATGCGGTCGCAGTCCCAGGCAAACATGCGCACGGGTTCGGCGCCCCGGCCGATGTCCACCACCACCAGTTCATAGCCCCGCCGGGCCGCATCCAGTACGCCACCTGTGGTGGCGGCATCCACCGGTGCCTGGCGGTCGCGGCTGCCGGGCCAGGAGAGGAAGGAAAACCCGCCGGCGACCGGCAGTGAGTCGGCCAGCTGCTCGGGATCGATGCTTCCGCTGGCGTCGGACAGGTCAGGCCAGCGCAGACCCGGCGTCTCCTCAGCCGCCAGTGCCAGTTCCAGGCCACCACCCCACGGGTCGCCATCAACCAGCAACACGCGCACACCCAGCCCGGCCGCCGCCTGGGCGATCCAGATTGCCGCGGTGGTGGCACCGGCACCGCCGCAGCCCCCTGTTATCCCGAGGACGAGCCCTCCCGCTTCGGGTGACCGCGACCGGCTCAGGTACTCTGCCAGCCAGGCCGCGGCATCCGGAAGCACCGCCACCCGCTCCGCTCCGAGGGCTGTGGCCAGGTGCCAGAGACTGTCCCCCTCCCCGTTCAGGCCCACCAACACGGCAGGGGCCCGCCGCCGCGGCGGCAGCTCGCGGACATCGCTCCCCACCAATACTGCGGCCGCGGCGTCCCAGTACTTCGCGGCATCAGCCACGTCCGCCACCACCCGCAGCTGGCCGCCGGCGGCAGCCACAATGCGCTCCACTTCGCCCTGCAGAAAGTCGTAGCCGGTGACCAGGAGAACCTCGGCACCAGCGGGGTCCGGCAGCCAGGCTCCCGCGGCCCGTCCCGAGGCAGGCGCACGGGACGTGGATCCACCGGACCTGGAATCACTGGCCTGGGAACCACCGGATTCAGATCCTTGGGGAGGGGAGGGCCGGGCACGGGACAGCTGGGCGGAAGGCCGCTCGGAAGGGGGTGGCGATAGCTGGTGCCTGCTCATGCAGCAACTCTCCACCGAACTCAAGGGGGAGAAACAGGGCCATGCCACCGTATGTGGACAACTCCCCCACGCGGCCGAAAGGCCGGACAGAAAGACGGGCCGAACGGTCGGACCGGTTACTGCTTACCGTATTTGCGGTGGACGGCCTGCTTGCTGACCCCCAGGCACAGGGCAATGGCCTCCCAAGACAGACCGGCCTGCCTCGCCTTGCGGACCAGGGCCGCTTCGGCGCGGCCGACCTCCTTCTGCAGTTCCGCCACTGCGTACAGCGCTTCAGCGGGGCCTTTCCCGTCCATTGATGCGGCCAGCGTTTTCATCCGCTCTACCTCCATTCGTCAACTTTAGTTGACGAATGGAGGGCCGTCAACACATGTTGACGGCATGGGATTGGGGCTTGAATGTCCCCGCCACAGGGCAGAATTGGACCTATGTATCTGCTGCTCGCCGCCCACGCCCACGGCGCAGCCCTCCAGCAGGTCACCCAGGCGGGCGATCCCCACCCCGACCGCCCCGAACCTCGCCTCATCAGCGCAAGCGAGCTGGCCGGCGTCGTACGCCAGCTGGAGAACCGGCCCCGCGAGGCGCCACCCCGCTGGATCTGGAACCGGACCCAGGACTGGTACCCCGCCCTGCTGGCGGCCGGCGTGGAACTGGAGCGCTGCTATGACCTCGGGTTGTGCGGCAATATCCTGGCGTATTCGCAGTTCACCGCCCACACGGAGTACGCGCGGAACGCCGACAAGGAATCGTTGGACGATCCCCAGGAGCCGCCCCGCGCCCTCCAGCCGCCGCCCCCGCCGGCGGATCAGGGCGCCCTCTTTGACGATGTCCGCCACCGCGCCCCACGGCAAGGCCTGGCGGAGCTCCGCGCCGAATATGCCGCGCAGCAGGCTGCCCTGGCCGATGCGCCGCCGGAAGAAAACAAGCGGAAACGGCTCCAGCTGCTGCTGGCCGCCGAATCCGCCGGCGCCATGATCGCCGCGGAGATGCAGCACACCGGCGTCCCTTGGCGCGAGGACCTGCACGAGCAGATCCTGGCCGGCCACCTCGGGCCGCGCCCGCCGTCCGGTCACCGCCCCGCGAAGCTGGAGGCCCTGAACACCGAACTGCGGGGGCTGCTCAACTCGCCCGGACTGAACCCGGACTCGCCGCAGGAACTGATGCGCGCCCTGCACCGCAACGGCATCGAGGTGAAAAGCACGCGGCAGTGGGAGCTGATGGAGTCCAGCCACCCCGCCATCGAACCGCTCCTCGCCTACAAGAAACTCTCCCGTCTGCACACCGCCAACGGCTGGGCCTGGCTGGACGCATGGGTAGCCAAGGGCCGCTTCCAGCCCGAGTATGTTGTGGGCGGTGTGGTGTCCGGCCGCTGGGCCTCGCGGGGCGGCGGGGCCCTGCAGATCCCGCGGCAGATCCGCGGCGCCGTCCATGCGGATCCCGGCCACAAGCTCATCGTCGCGGACGCCTCCCAGCTGGAACCCCGAGTGCTGGTGGCGCTGGCGCAGGACTCCAAAATGGCGGAAGCAGCGCGCGACAAGGACCTGTACGCCGGCATCGCCGCCCAGGGTTTCGGCGGCGACCGCGCCAAGGCGAAGGTCGCCCTCCTCGGCGCCATTTATGGCGCCACCACGGGCGAATCGGGGCGCCTGATGCCGCAGCTGGCCCGGACCTACCCCCGCGCCGTCGGCTTCGTGGAGCAGGCGGCGCGCGACGGCGAGGCCGGCGGCACCGTGACCACCCGGCTTGGCCGGAGCAGCCCGCCCCCGTCGGAAGGGTGGTATCGGAGCCAGCAGTCGGCCACTGCCGAGGAGCAGCGCCGCGCGGAATCCATTGCCCGTTCCCGCGGCCGCTTCACCCGCAACTTTGTGGTGCAGGGATCCGCCGCTGACTGGGCGGCGTGCTGGCTGGCGGAATTACGACGGCGGCTGCGGGCCTTGCGTGCCGACGGCTCCGTTCAGGCGGAACTGGTGTTCTTCCTGCATGACGAGGTGATGGTCCATGCCCCCGAGGCCGGCGTCCAGGCCTGCATCCGGGCCATCGAGGAAGCTGCCGCCGCCGCGAAGGAACTGCTGTTCGGCCCCATCCCGGTGGAATTCCCCGTCAGCGTGGCCGTAGTGGACTCCTACGACAACGCAAAATAGCAAATCCGGTTAGCCGGAAGAAACCTACCGGTGAGTAGCTGGTCGAACCGCTGTGACCATGGTTACATCGGTGCAGGACTGAAGCAGACGGTCCAGCTATTCATGCAAAGACGCATATCAGGGGAGGTCCGGCATATGGCTGGCAGGTTTGAAATACATCGTGTAAGTGACGAGTGCTATCGGCTGAGGCTCACCGACTCAAACGGGAACATAGTGGCGGTTTCGCCCGACTTCAAGCATCTCGGTGCATTGAAGGACGGCATCAATGCCCTGCGTGAAAACGCAGCCACCGGCATTGTTGTTGATCTTCGGCAGCAGCCGATCGCCAGCTGAGGCGGTGTGCGCGAGCTCAGCCGGCGCACACGTGGTGCAAGCCCGGCGGGCTCAGTCCCGCCGGGCCACACCGAACCTGCGAGCTACCCCGAACCTAGAAGACCACCTCGTGGAGCCGGGTCCGGTCCCACGGCACGGCCCAGCCCAACTGGTCAAAGAGTCCATCCAGAACGATCCCGGTGAAGCCCCAGACCAGCACGCCGCTGACCGCGAAGGCCGGGCTGCTGAAGGTTCTGCCATCGCGGCTGACAGTGGCGGTCACCCGGTTGGCCGGGTCCAGCAGGTCGCGGACAGGGATCCGGAAAACCTGGGCGGATTCGGCATAGTCCACCACATGCACGGGCGACGGCGACGCCCACCAGCCGAGCACCGGCGTCACCAGGAAGTTGCTGCGGGCCAGCCCAAGCTCCTGGAGCACGCCCAGGACCTCCACACCGGCGGAGTCCAGCCCGGTCTCTTCTTCGGCTTCCCGCAGGGCGGCCGCAACCGGGGTTTCGTCCCCGTCGATGGAACCGCCGGGAAAGGCGACCTGTCCGGGGTGGGAATCCAGGGTGTGCGCGCGTTCCAGCAGCAGGACATCAAGATCCGCCGCGGCAAGGGGTTTGCCGGAGGCTGCGGGAACGTCGTCCAGCACACCAAATAGCATGAGGACTGCCGCCTTGCGGGCTATGGTTTCGTCCACGGTCAGGGCCGCCCAGGCAGTGTTCGGCGCGGTGACGTCGCCACTGTCCGATCTGCGCACCAGGTCGATCAGGTCCTGGCGTGCGCTCACGGGAGCCGCCTCTGCGATTCCATCCGTATTTCAGCGGCGCGGTGCGTCTCGGCCAGCAACCGTTCCAGGAGGCTCTCGCTCCCGGGCGCCAACTCGTATTTAAGGAGCTTGGCGGCTTTGACGGGATCGGTCTCGCCCAACCCATAGCTGGGGCACCAGTTCGCCACCGGACACGCGCCGCAGGCTGGCTTCCGTGAGTGGCACACCCGCCGCCCGTGGAACACCACACGGTGCGAGAGCATGGTCCAGTCCTTGGGCTCAAACAGTTCAGCGACGTCGAATTCGACCTGCACCGGGTCCTCGGACGTGGTCCAGCCGAAGCGCCGTGCGAGCCGGCCGAAGTGGGTATCCACAGTGATCCCCGGGACGCCGAAGGCATTGCCGAGCACCACGTTGGCAGTCTTACGCCCCACTCCCGGCAGCGTCACAAGGTCTTCCAGACGGCCGGGGACCACGCCGTCGTACTCGTCCACCAGCCGGGTACTCAGGGCCAGCACGCTCTTCGTTTTGGCCCGGAAAAAGCCGGTGGGCTGCAGGATCGCTTCCATCTCGGCGGGATCGGCCTCTGACATGGCCCGGGCGTCCGGGTACCGCGCGAACAGGATCTTGGTGACCTGGTTGACCAGCACATCGGTGGTCTGGGCCGACAGGACGGTGGCCACGACCAGCTCGAACGGGTTCCGGAAATCCAGCTCCGCGTGGGCATAGGGATACTTCTCCGCCAGGGCCTTGTTGATCCGCCGCGCCCGGCGCTTCAACGCCAGCAAAGACTCCGGAGCTGTCGTGGCCGGGCCGGATCCGGGTCTACGGGACGTGGCCACGGGGCCGGCTAGCCGCGCTCGATGTTGCTGAGGTCGCGCAGCACGCCCACTCGTCCGTCGGTGTGCTGGACCAGGAATTCGTGGCCCCGGTCTTCCAGGGCCAGCACCCAGCCGCCCGGTTCAATCACAAAGGCGGGGGCGCCGGTCTGGGGGTCCACCGCGGTCCGGTGCTGTGCCACGGCAAACCAGAACGCCTCATGCGCCGGCTCTTCGTACGATTCTTCCGGCCTGGATGCCGGATCCACAGTGGCGCCGATGGGCTCCACGCGGCGCACCTGCTGATGCACGGCCGTCGCTGCAGGTTCTGCGGCAGACTGGCGCGCCGAGGCAGCGACGCCTGTGCCGGCGGCGTGGGTTGCTGCTTCAGGGGCAGCGGCGGCGGACGCCGTAGCGGTCGGCGCAGGGGCAGCCGCAGCCGCCGTCGGGATGTCACCCGCAGAAGTCTCCGCAACGGCGGGCGCCGTGGAAGTGCCCGTCGCTGAAGGGGAAGGCACGACGTCGGCCGCCTGGGTTGCGGGGCTCGGGTCGCCGGCAGCGGTCCACTCGTTGACCTCCGGGGCGGAAGAGACGGCCGCTGACGCAGCCGGAGAGGAGGTGGGCGCGGCGTCGGAAAAGGCCCCGGCCGAAGCGGCGGGCGCGGCGGCACGCGCAGAAGTTGCCGCTGCAGGTGTGGCGGTAGGCGCGGCAGCCTCCGGAACGGGCGCGGCCGCAGGCTTGGGTTCCTTGGGCGTGTGCGGCTTGGGCAGCGGGACAGCCGAGTCGCGCGCCATCACGTGGGCCGGGGTTTCGTCGCGCCCCAGGAAGTCGCCGGCGAAGTACGGGATGAACCGGCTCAGCACGGTCCCCGCGAACAGCACGACGGAACCTATCAGGCCCACCAACAGGCTGGGCACATAGCCCGCGGCCGTGGAAACGAAGAAGAACGCCAGTGCAAAGGAAGCCACCACGGACGCAAACTGGTCGATGGACAGCGAACCGATGCGGACCTTCGTGGCGGGAGCGAGCCGGCGGGCAGCAAAGAGTGCCGTGACAATCATGGGCAACACAATGCCGAGGCCCAGGAAGAACAGGCTGCCCGCGTTCCAGAGGTTAAACCGGCCGAAGAAGATGGGCAGCAGCGAGGCGACCAGCAGGATGAGGGTGGCGGCGAAAACTGTCAGGTCCCGCAGGGTGAACGGACCCAGCACGGCCTGGTTGGTGGTGCCCGGCTTCGCGCCGGCCGGCTTCTGCATGCCCTTTGCTGAGCCGCCTCCCGGTGTGGTGCCAGGCCCTGCCTCGGGTGCGCGGCCAAATTTCTGGCCGAAGCTTTGCTGGTTCATTCTGTACTCCTTAGCGTGGCGGCACCGGGACGGTTCCGTCCCAAAACTGTGCCGTCCGAAACGGCGGCAACGGCCAGGCCCGGCAGTGATACACCGGATCCGACAGCTCCGTAGAAAGTCACAATTCAATCTCAGCCTAGTCAACCGCATGGCCGATCACTAGCTGATCCGCAGCGGCCGGACGCCAGCGGGCAGGGTCCTTTAACCATTCACCGCTAAATAAATGCCGTTCGCGGGGGCCTTTGTGACAGCGAACACGTCGCGGCCCCGGCGCGTATTAGGCTTGATTCCGGAACAGCTCTTTGCGGAATGTCCGTGATCGGCCGCTGCCTGATGCCGCGCAAATCGGCGGACGACGGCCGGCGACGGCAGCCGCTTAAAAGACCGATGAATGATGAGGTTCACCATGTCTCAGGACACTCCCGGCTCCACGGCCACCGCCCCCGCAGCTTCCGTGCAAAACAACCTGCAGGGCGGCCAGCAGGGCGACGCCATTGAAAACCTGCTGCACGAAAACCGTACTTTTGCCCCCAGCCCCGAATTCGCTGCCGACGCCGTTGTCACCGCCGCTGATTACGCAGAGGCCGACGCCGGCCGCCCGGCTTTCTGGGCGAAGCAGGCCCGCGAACTGCTCACCTGGAGCAAAGACTTCGACCAGGCACTGGACTGGTCCAACCCGCCGTTCGCCAAGTGGTTTGTGGGCGGAGAAGTCAACGCCGCGTACAACGCGCTGGACCGCCACGTGGAGAACGGCCTCGGGGACCGTGTGGCCATCTACTTCGAGGGCGAACCCGGCGACACCCGCACATACACCTACGCCCAGCTCACTGAAGAGGTCAAGAAGGCTGCGAACGCCTTTGAGTCCCTCGGCGTTGGCAAAGGTGACCGTGTGGCCGTCTATCTGCCCATGATCCCCGAAGCCGTCATCACGCTGTTGGCCTGCGCCCGCATCGGTGCCGTGCACTCCGTGGTGTTCGGCGGCTTCTCCGCGGACGCCCTGCGCTCCCGGATCGAGGACGCCGAAGCCAAGCTCGTGGTCACCGCGGACGGCACCTACCGCCGCGGCAAGCCCAGCGCGCTGAAGACCGCAGTGGACGACGCTCTCTCCGTCGACGGGCACACGGTCCAGAACGTTGTGGTGGTCAAGCGCAACGGCCAGAACGTAGACTGGCACGAAGGCCGGGACCACTGGTGGGCGGACACCGTGGAGCTGGCCTCCGCCGAGCACAAGGCGGTAGGACACGACTCCGAGCACCCGCTGTTCATCCTGTACACGTCCGGCACCACGGGCAAGCCCAAGGGCATCCTGCACACCACCGGCGGCTACCTCACCCAGGGCGCCTACACCCACAAGGCCGTGTTCGACCTCCACCCCGCAACGGATGTCTTCTGGTGCACGGCCGACGTCGGCTGGGTCACCGGCCACACGTACGTCGCCTACGCGCCCCTCATCAACGGCGCCACCCAGGTCATGTACGAAGGCACCCCGGATTCCCCGCACCAGGGCCGCTGGTGGGAGATCATCGAGAAGTACAAGGTCTCCATCCTGTACACCGCCCCCACAGCCATCCGGACGTTCATGAAGTGGGGCCGGGAGATCCCGGACAAGTACGACCTGACCTCCCTCCGCGTCCTCGGTTCCGTGGGCGAATCCATCAACCCCGAAGCCTGGATGTGGTACCGGGACGTCATCGGCGGCAACAAAGCACCGATCGTTGACACCTGGTGGCAGACCGAAACCGGCGCCCAGATGATCGCCCCGCTGCCCGGCGTCACGGCCACGAAGCCCGGCTCGGCCCAGGTCCCGCTGCCCGGCATCGCCGTGGACGTCGTCGATGAGCAGGGCGAATCCGTGCCGGACGGGCACGGCGGCTTCCTTGTGATCCGCGAACCCTGGCCCGCCATGCTCCGCGGCATCTGGGGCGACCCCGAACGGTTCAAGGAGACCTACTGGTCCCGCTTCGAAGGCATGTACTTCGCCGGCGACGGCGCCAAGAAAGACGAGGACGGCGACATCTGGCTCCTCGGCCGCGTGGATGACGTCATGAACGTCTCCGGACACCGGCTCTCCACCACCGAAATCGAATCCGCCCTCGTCAGCCACCCCTCGGTAGCCGAAGCCGCCGTCGTGGGCGCCGCGGACGAGACCACCGGCCAGGCCGTCGTCGCGTTCGTCATCCTGCGCGGCGACGCCGTGGACTCCGGCGACGCCACCATCCAGGAACTCCGCAACCACGTGGGCAAGGAAATCGGGCCCATCGCCAAGCCCAAAACCATCCTCGTGGTCCCGGAACTGCCCAAAACCCGCTCGGGCAAGATCGTCCGCCGCCTGCTCAAGGACATCGCCGAAGGCCGCGAATCCGGCGACGCCACCACCCTGGCCGACACCACAGTGATGCAGCAGATCGCACAGTCGCTCAGAAAGTAACAGCTGCCTCACGACCCAGTCCGACGCTATCGAGTGGCCCCGATTACCCGTTCTCATGGGAAAATCGGGGCCACTCCCTGTTTGGGACGATTCAAAAAAATCGACGCTCGAAATGTTATTTGCCGTTCTTCCATGTTCTGTTTTGAACGTTTATAGTCAGATGCAATGTGAGGTGTCTCACATGCGGCTATTTTTCAAGGGAGAGAACATGGTTTCACAGTTTGATGCGTCTGCAACTGCTTTTCCCAGCAGGCGGAGCATCCTCAAGACCGTTGGCGTAGGCGCGGCAGGCCTTGCCGGCATTCCATTCCTCGCAGCCTGCACGGGCGGAAGTGCGCCGTCCGCCACGGGTTCCGACTCCGCCGGCCTTACCTTCGGTTCCGGGTCCTCCGATGACGTCCCCAAGCGGGCGTACCAGGCTGTCACCGACGCCTTCACGGCCAAGTCCGGCAAGAAGGTCACCACGAACGTGGTGCCCCACAATGATTTCCAGAACAAGATTAATTCGTACCTGCAGGGCTCTCCGGACGATACGTTCACTTGGTTCGCCGGTTACCGCATGCAGTACTACGCAGGCAAAGGCCTCCTTGCGCCCATCGATGACGTCTGGGAAACCATCGGTGGCAACTACTCCGATGCGCTGAAGAAAGCCTCCACCGGACCGGACGGCAAGATGTACTTCGTACCCAACTACAACTACCCGTGGGGGTTCTTCTACCGGAAGAGCCTCTGGGCCGAAAAGGGGTACGAGGTGCCGGAGACCTTTGACGCCCTCAAGGCCCTCGCTACGAAGATGCAGGCAGATGGCATCATTCCCATCGGCTTCGCCGACAAGGACGGCTGGCCGGCCATGGGCACCTTCGACTACATGAACATGCGGCTCAACGGCTACCAGTTCCATGTGGACCTGTGCGCACACAAGGAATCCTGGGACCAGCAAAAGGTCAGCGCGGTCTTTGACACCTGGGCGGCGCTCCTTCCCTTCCAGGATCCGGGAGCTCTCGGCCAGACCTGGCAGGACGCCGCCAAGGCGCTGGAAGCCAAGAAGACCGGCATGTACCTGCTGGGTTCCTTCGTCACCCAGCAATTCACCGACCCGGCGGTGCTGGCGGATATCGATTTCTTCGCCTTTCCGGAGATCGCCATGGAAGGCCGCGACGCCGTCGAAGCCCCCATTGACGGCCTCCTGCTGTCCAAAAAGGGCGGGGAGAACAAGGCGGCCCGCGACTTCATGGCCTTCCTCGGCACCGCCGATGCCCAGGACGCCTACGCCGCCGTGGATGCGTCCAACATCGCCACCGCCAAGGGCACGGACACGTCCAAGTTCAGCCCGCTCAACAAGAAGTGTGCGGACACCATCGCGGACGCGAAGTACATCAGCCAGTTCTTCGACCGCGACGCCCTGCCGGCCATGGCCAACAACGTGATGATCCCGGCCCTGCAGAGCTTCATCAAGGACGGCAAAATGGACGTCAAAAACCTTGAGGCCCAGGCCAAGTCGCTCTACGCCGCGCAGTAGTTCCAGGGCAGCACTTCCAGCCCTGTCAGCGCCGTTTCAGAGGCGCCCAGCCAGGAACGGAACGACGACGGCGGCGCAGGCTCCCGCCGCCGTCGTTCCCTTCCAGCGTCCCACCAAAAGAGGGAAGACTTCCATGAGCAGCACCGCACAAGAACTGATACCGCCGGAAGCGCGGGAACCCGGCGGCGGCCGTATCCGCCGGGCCAAAAGCGGGCGCGTTCGCCGCCTGACCGGACGGGACAAGGTTGTCCTGTCGCTGATGGTGGGCATCCCCACCCTGATCGAACTGGCCCTGGTGTGGCTGCCGACGCTGATGTCCGTGGGGCTCAGCTTCACCCGGTGGAACGGCCTGGACCTGGCCGACATACGCCCCGCCGGCACGGCGAACTACCAGTACATCACGCAGGACTACCCGCCCTTTTGGCCGGCGGTGCAGCACAACCTGCTGTGGCTCCTGTTCCTGGCCCTGATTGCCACACCGCTGGGGCTGCTGCTCGCCGTACTGCTGGACCAGAACATCAGGGGCAGCAAGATCTACCAGAGCATCTTCTTCGCACCCGTGATGTTGTCACTGGCCCTGATCGGCATCATCTGGCAGCTCTTCTACCAGCGCGACAACGGACTCCTGAACTTCCTCCTTGGCACCGCAGGGACACCACAGGCCGTTGACTGGTTCGGGGACTCCTCCGTGAACATCTGGGCCGCCATGATCGCAGCCACGTGGCGGCATGCCGGCTATGTCATGCTCCTGTACCTGGCCGGACTGAAAGGCGTGGACCCGACCCTGAAGGAAGCAGCCGCCATCGACGGAGCCAATGCCGTGCAGACCTTCTTCCGTGTGGTGTTCCCGGCCATGCGCCCCATCAATATCGTCATCGTGGTGATCACCATCATCGAATCGTTGCGCGCCTTTGACGTGGTCTACGTCATTAACCGCGGAACCAACGGCCTGGAAATGCTCAGCGCCCTGGTGATCCAGAACCTCGTGGGCGAAGGCCAGGTGATCGGCGTCGGTTCTGCCCTGGCAGTGGTGCTGCTGGTCATTTCCCTCGTCCCCATCGTCTTCTACCTCAGCCGGACCTTTGGCAAGGAGAACAGAGCATGAGCACCACCACAGCCCGCGCCGGCCGTACGCCCACCGCAGCGGCGCCCCGCTCCGGCAACAGGCCCAAACGCCACTACGGAACACACATCTTCCTGGCCGTTATGGCGGTGATGTGGCTGATCCCGCTGGGTTGGTCGCTTTTCACCGCGCTCCGTCCGGTGGCCTCGACGAACCAGTACGGCTATTTCAGCTTTGCCGGCGACTTCAACTTCGATAACTTCGCCCAGGCCTGGACCCAGGGCGGGTTTTCCACGTACTTCTGGAACTCGGTCATCATCACCGTCCCGGCTGTGCTGCTGACCCTGTTCCTTGCCTCCCTCATGGCCTTCGCCGTCAGCCGGGTGAGCTGGAAGTTCAACATCACGCTGCTCATCATGTTCACCGCCGGCAACCTGCTTCCCCCGCAGGTCCTCGCCGCCCCGCTGTTCGAGATGGCAAAGCACTTCGAAGTGCCGTACTCGTTCAGCGATTCCGGAAACATGCTGAACACCTACATCATTGTGATAGCGGTCAATACCGCCTTCCAGATGGGTTTCTGCACCTTCGTGCTGTCCAACTACATGAAGGCGCTCTCCGCGGACCTGACCGAGGCCGCCCTGGTGGACGGGGCCGGCATCTGGCGGCAGTACCGGGAAATCATCATGCCACTCTGCCGGCCGGCGTTCGCCGCACTCGGCACGCTCCAGGTCATCTTCATCTACAACGACTACTTCTGGCCCCTCATCTTCATCCAGAGCGGCAACCGGCTTCCGATCACCACGGCCATCAACAACCTGCAGGGCGAATTCCTGAACAACTACAACCTCCTGGCCGCCGGTGCAGTCATCACTGTCATTCCCACGCTGGTGATCTACCTGCTCCTGCAGCGGCAGTTTGTTGCGGGGCTGACTCTTGGTTCAAGCAAGGGGTAGACCATCATGGAACGTGACGGGGATATGACTCCCCCGCCTCAGCACGAAAGGAATTCCATGCTCCCCGCAGCACGCCACCAGGCAATCGTGGACGCCGTCCAGCGCGAACGGGTTGTTCGCGTCTCGGACCTCGCCCAGCAACTGGGTGTTTCGCTGATGACTGTCCGCCGGGATATCGAGCTGCTGGAGGAGGGCGGCAAACTGGAGCGTATCCACGGCGGCGCCAAGCTCCCCGGCGATGCCAGCACCCACGAGCCAGGCTTCGAACTTAAGTCCACTCAGTTGACCGCGGAGAAACGGGCCATCGCGTTGGAGGCTGCGGGTCTGGTGCATGAGGGCATGGCCGTCGGACTCAGCGCCGGGACCACAACGTGGGCGCTCGCCAAGGAGCTGGTGAACGGTCCTCGGATCACGGTGGTCACCAATTCCGTGCGCATCGCTGACCTCTTCCACCACGCCGCGTCCGGCGGCTCAGCCCGGTTTGGATCAACCGTGATCCTGATCGGCGGCGAGCGTACGCCGTCGGACGCCTTGGTGGGTCCCATCGCCACCGCAGCGCTCAAACAGCTGCACCTGGACGTGCTGTTCCTGGGCGTTCACGGCATGGACGCCGACGCCGGCTTCACCACACCCAACCTCCTGGAGGCCGAGACGGACCGGGCGTTCGTCGCAGCCGCCCGGAAAACCGTGGTCCTTGCCGATCACACCAAGTGGGGGCTGCTGGGCATCAGCACCATCGCCCCCTTGGACGCGGCCGATGAGGTCATCAGCGACGCCGGGTTGGGCCCCGAAGCCCAGCGAATCGTCGGCGAGCGGGTGGGCAAGATCCGGATCGCGGGCTAGCGAACCACCAGCCCTTAGTTCACGGGCAGCCGCAGGACTGGCGGACGTGGAGCTTCGTGGGGAACATCCGCTGCTGCGGCGGGGCCTTGCGCCGCGCACCCAGAATGCCTTCGACGGCGGCCTCGGCCATCTCCCGGACCGGCTGATCCACGGTGGTCAGCGCCGGCCATGTGTACTCCGCCTCGGCGGAACCGTCGAAGGAAGTCAGTGCGATGTCCCCGGGCACGGCGACGCCTGCCTCATGGAGTGCACGGAGGATGCCGACCGCCTGCATGTCCGAGCTCGCGAAAATCGCCGTGGGCCGGTTGGAAGAGGCCAGGAGCCGCTTCCCTGCTTCGTAGCCACCAGCCCGGGTGAAGTCACTACGAGCGATTGGCCCTTCGGGGAGGCCAGCCTCCTTCAGCGCCTTCAGCCAGCCCAGTTCGCGGCCGTCGACGTTTTTCCCCACGTTGGTGCCCATGGCCAGGCCGATGTTGGTATGCCCGTGTCCCAAGAGGTGTTCCACGGCGATCTGTGCCCCGGCAGCCAGGTCCACCCCGATGCTATTGATGCCCGGCCCCTCGCTGTCATGGTTGAGCAGGACCCAGGGAATGTCGGCCTTCTCAAGGTCTTCAAGGTCCGGCTGGAACAGGACGCTGGCCAGCAGTACCCCGTCCACCTGCCGCGCGGCCAGGTTCCGGACGTTACGGCGCTCCTTTGCGAGGTTGCCATCGGAGTTGGTAAGCAGCAGGGCGTAGCCCCGCTCGGCCGCGGCGTCCTCCACGGCGTGCGCCAGGAGCGAGAAAAAAGGGTTCGAGTTGTCCGGCACGATGAGCCCCAGCGTCTCGCTTGATCCCAGCTTGAGGGCCCTGGCCGCCGCGTTGGGGCGGTAGTCCAGGACGCGGATGGCGTCCTGGACTTTCGCTTCCGTGGCGGGAGCCACTTTCTTGGGCCCGCCGTTTACTACATAGCTGACGACGGCGGTGCTAACGCCCGCGTACCGGGCAACATCCTTGCGGGTCACCGGGCCGCGTGGGGCCTGCACTGCGGGAGTCGTCATGGTGTACATGCTAGCTATCAGAACCCCGGCGCGTCGCCGAAGTCGCGGATCGGCAGGCGCTCTCCGCCGCGGAGGGCGGACTGGTGCGCCACGATGCCGGGCAGCGTGAACCGGGCGGCAACCCAGGCGTTGACCGGCGGAAGCGTACCGGTGTTGACCGCTGTCACGAAGTCATCCACCAGGAAGTGGTGGCTTCCCTCGTGCCCGTTCGGTGCGCCGCGGAACTCCTCCGGCAGCCGATCAGCGTCATGGACAGGCGAGAGTCCGGAGACGAAGGCGTCCCTCAGTTCCGGCGCAACGTTGGCCAGCGACGGGTCATCAAGGGACATGCTGGGCCGGGTTTCGAATTGCTCGGAAATATCTTGGACGTTTTCCTTGTCCTGCCAGACGGAGACTTTTGCGAGTTGTTCGAAGCTGGCCTCCGTCCCGAAGAACCGGAAGCGGGACTCCCTGATGTGTGAGGGGTAGCCCACGCGGCGCATCTCGTTGGTGCGCATAACGCCGCCGTCATTGAGTTCAAAAAGGGCGGTGGCGTTGGAGAAGTCGTTGCCGAACATGCTGACCTCCTTGTCGAAGACGCCGTCATTGCGGTCATCCTTGACTCCGACGCAGCTGACACTGACGGCATGGGCGGGGACCGCACCGAGGACTCCGCCCACCGCGTGGGTCGGGTACAGCATGGGCGGGTAGCTGGCGGTTTCCTTCCAGCGGTCACCGCCGCTGTACTGGTAGGCATCGTAGAAGCCCAGGTCCATGTCGTGGACGTAGTCGCCTTCGGTGTAAAAGATCCGCCCGAAGCGGCCGGCCGCATGCTGTTTGCGCGCATAGACGGTGGCCGGGTTGTAGTAGCTGGTCTCCCCCATCATGTAGACCAGGCCGATTTCGCGGACAGCGCTAATGATCCTGGCGATTTCCTCCTCGGAAATGGCCATGGGGACGGCCGAATAGACGTGCTTTCCGGCGCGGAGCGCCTGCTCCACCAGCGGACCGTGCGTCCAGCGCTGCGTGAAGATGGCCACGGCGTCGACGTCGGAGGCGAGGAGGTCCTCAAAGCTCGCCTCGGACCCCGCCAGGTGGTACCGGTCCACGGCCTCGGCCGCGCGTTCCGGAAGCTCGTCCACCACATAGACGTCGCTGACGCCGGGGTGGAGATTGAAGAGGTGCGCGAACTGGCCGCCGAACTGGCCAACTCCTACTACGCCGATTGAGAACGTCATTGTTTGCCTTCCCTGGATGCTGTGACGGAGCGCCGGCAAGCGCTGTCCATCAGGATTTCAGTGTTTCATTCGAATCTACTCGAGTCAATGCTCTAGCGACTGGATAATCCCTCTAGAAATAAAAGAAAAATTAACACTTGCGACTCCAAATCTACTCGTGTAGATTTCTCAGCAGTTGTTATCCACATCACAGTCAGGAAAGGGTCGACGATGACCACCCTTGCCAAAAACGCGAGATCCGCCCCGCCCCAGACCGGAGCACCCAAGCCGCGCGGCGGTTACCGCCGGCTCGGCGACCTCAAGATCGCCCTGTTCTTCATCGCCCCGGCAATGATCGGGTTCATCTTCTTCTACGTTGTCCCAACCATCCGCGGCGTGTACCTGAGCTTCACGGAGTACAACATCCTCGGAGACCCAACATGGGTAGGGATGGACAACTACACGGCGATCGCCAAGGACCCGCTGTTCTGGAATTCCCTGGCCGTCACCGGCCAGTACGTCCTCATCAACATCGTCCTCCAGACAGCCCTGGCACTGGGACTGGCCCTCCTGATGCACCAGGTCGCCAAGTCCACGCTCATCCGCGGCGCTCTGCTCCTGCCCTACCTGATGTCCAACGTCATCGCGGCGCTGCTCTGGTTCTGGATGCTCGATTATCAGATCGGCGTGGTCAACCAGTTCATCGAATGGGCCGGCCTCCCCCGCGTCGCGTTCTTCGGCAGCGAAGAGTGGGCCATCCCCACCCAGGCAGTCATCAACACCTGGCGGCACATGGGCTACACCGCGCTGCTCATCTTTGCCGGCCTGCAGGCCATCCCCGGCAACATCTATGAGGTCGCAAAACTCGACGGCGCCTCAGCGTTCCAGACCTTCCGCAAGATCACCATTCCGCTGCTGCGGCCGGTGCTGGTCCTCGTCCTTGTTGTCACGGTGATCGGATCCTTCCAGGTCTTCGACACCGTGGCCGTCACCACCCAGGGCGGACCGGTGAACGCCACCCGCGTGATCCAGTACTACATCTACCAGCGGGCCTTCACCGAGTCGGACTTCGGTTACGGATCCGCCATCGCCGTCATTCTCTTCCTCATCCTCGCCCTGGTGGCCTTCATCCAGATGAAGTTCCTCAAGGGCAACGAGTCGGACCTGGACTAAGGAGTCCCCCATGACATCCACCACCAGCCGCGCACCGCAGCAGGCCCCGGCCCGCCGCCGTCGTCCGTTCAACACCCGCCGCGCAGGTGCCTGGGCCCTCCTGGTCCTCGCCATCGCCGTCTCCGTCCTCCCGTTCCTCTGGGTGCTGCGGACGGCGCTGTCCACCAATTCGGCACTGGCCGCCAACTCAGCCAGCCTGCTTCCCGCCGATTTCACGTTCGGTGCCTTTATGCGGGTGTTCGGGCTGCAGAGCCCCGCGGACGCCATCGCCGAGGGCGGTTCCGGCGCCACCATCGATTTCTGGCTGTACCTGAAGAACTCCATCATCTTCTCGTCCATCACCACCGCCGGGGCCGTGTTCTTCAGCGCCATGGCCGCCTATGCCTTTGCCCGGCTGCGCTGGCGGGGCCGGAACGCGGTGTTCAGCCTGTTCCTGGGCACCATGCTGGTCCCGCCGATCTTCACGGCACTGCCCAACTTCCTGCTGATCAAGAACCTGGACCTGCTCAACACAATGCTCGGCATGGTCCTGCCGTACGTCTTTATGACTCCGTTCGCCATCTTCTTCCTCCGCCAGTTCTTCCTGAACATGTCCCGCGAGGTCGAAGAAGCCGCCATGCTCGACGGCGCCAAGCACCTCCGCATCTTCTTCCAGATTGTGCTTCCCAACGCCGCAGCCCCCATCGCCACCCTTGCCCTGCTCACCTTCATCGGCCAGTGGAATGAATACTTCTGGCCGCTGCTCGTCGGGTCCCAGGACGATGTGCGCGTCCTGCAGGTGGGCCTCGGCGTCTTCAAATCCCAGGCACCCCAGGGTTCCCCGGACTGGTCCGGTCTGATGGCCGCGACCCTGGTTTCGGCCCTGCCCGTCCTGATCCTCTTCGCCGCCTTCGGCAAGAAGATCGTCAACTCCATCGGCTTCTCCGGCATCAAGTAATCACCCAACGAAACCATGCATCTCCCGAACGGAAAGTAGAACCATGAAGAAATCCCTCGGCGCCGTCGCCGTCGCCGCAGTTATGGCACTGTCCCTGTCCGCCTGTGGCGGAGGCTCATCCTCCTCGGCAGAGTCAGCCAAGGGCGAGATCAACTACTGGCTGTGGGACGCCAACCAGTTGCCCGCCTACCAGCAGTGTGCCGACGACTTCGCGAAGGCCAACCCGGACATTTCGGTCAAAATCACCCAGCGCGGGTGGGACGACTACTGGAGCACGCTGACCAACGGCTTTGTCGGCGGCACTGCCCCGGACGTTTTCACCAACCACCTCGGACGCTATGGCGAGCTCGCAGAGAACAAGCAGTTGCTGGCCATCGACGACGCCGTCAAGAAGGACAACATTGACCTGACCCAGTACAACGAGGGCCTCGCGGACCTCTGGGTTGGCCAGGACGGCAAGCGCTACGGCCTGCCGAAAGACTGGGACACCATCGGCCTGTTCTACAACGAGGCCATGCTCGCCAGCGGCGGCGTCACCGAAGAGCAGATGAAGAACCTCACCTGGAACCCCCAGGACGGCGGCACGTACGAACAGGTCATCGCCCACCTGAGCGTTGACAAGAACGGCAAGCGCGGCGACGAGGCCGGCTTCGACAAGAACAACGTCGCCGTCTATGGCCTTGGCCTCAACGGCGGCGGCGACTCCTCCGGGCAGACGGAGTGGAGCTACCTCACCAACACCACCGGCTGGTCCCACACGGACAAGAACCCGTGGGGCACGCACTACAACTACGACGACCCCAAGTTCCAGGAAAGCATGGACTGGTTCGCCGGACTCGTGGAAAAGGGCTACATGCCCAAGCTGGAGACCACCGTCGGCGCCAGCATGGCCGACACGTTCGCGGCCGGTAAGTCCGCCATCAATGCCCACGGTTCGTGGATGACCGGCCAGTACACCGGCTACCAGGGCATCGATGTGGGCATCGCCCCCACCCCGGTGGGCCCCGAAGGCAAGCGTGCCTCCATGTTCAACGGCCTGGCCGACTCGATCTGGGCCGGAACCAAGAAGAAGGACGCCTCGATCAAGTGGGTTGAGTACCTCGCCTCCGCTGACTGCCAGGACGTCGTAGCGTCCAAGGCCGTCGTCTTCCCGGCGCTCAAGGCTTCCTCCGACAAGGCTGCCGCGGCCTTCGCCGCCAAGAACGTGGACGTCTCCGCGTTCACTGAGCACGTCAAGAACAAGACAACCTTCCTGTACCCGATCACGGACAACACCGCCAAGGTCAAGGGCATCATGGAGCCCGCCATGGACGCAGTAGTGTCCGGCAAGGCCCCGGCCAGCTCCCTGACCCAGGCCAACGAACAGGTCAACGCCCTCTTCAAGTAGGCACCAGCTTGACCGGCTGCGCGCCGCGGACACCTTGTTCCCGCGGCGCGCAGCCTCGTATTCTTACTCACATCCCCGCAGAAGGACAGCATCTTATGGACCCGCTCCACCTCCGTTCCGCCGGCACCAGCCTGGTGATGGGCTTCGACAGCGGGGAGGCCGAGGTCATCCACTGGGGCGCAGATCTTGGCAGCACCCTGCCGGACCTCGCCATTCTGGGCGAACCCATCCCGCACTCCGCCATCGACGCCAACGTGCCCGCAGGGCTCCTGCCGCAGGCATCCTCCAGCTGGCGCGGCCGTCCCGCCCTCCGTGGCCACCGCGTCGCCGACGGCGTCTCCGGCCTTGACTTCTCGGCCCGCCTCCGCGTCGTGACAGCGGGCGCCGAGGGCAACTCCGCCGTCATCGTCCAGGCCGATTCCGACTCCGGCCTCACCGTCTCGTCCGCACTGACACTGCACGACGGCGGCCTGCTGGAGCTGCGACACACCCTCACCAACGACGGCGCCACTCCCTACCAGCTCGACGAACTGGCCACCGTCCTCCCGGTGGCGCCGGACGCCGTCGAACTCCTTGACCTGACGGGGCGCTGGTGCCGGGAACGCCACCCGCAGCGCCGCCCCATCCAGCAGGGCACCTGGGTCCGCACCGGCCGTCACGGCCGCACCGGACACGATTCCTCGCTGCTGTTCGCCGCCGGCACCCCCGGCTTCGGCAACCGACACGGAAAGGTCTGGGCCACGCACCTGGCCTGGAGCGGCAACCATGAACAGTTCGCCGACAGCATCGGCGACGGCCGCACCATGATCGGCGGCTCCGAGCTCCTGGGCCCGGCCGAGGTCATCCTCGCACCCGGCGCCAGCTACACCACGCCGGCACTGTTCGCCGCGTACTCGGACCGCGGCCTGGACGGCATCAGCGAGGCGTTCTACAGCTGGTTCCGGTCCCGCCCCCACCACGTGCTCCCCGCAGCCGGCACCACCACCCCGGGCAAGCCCCGTCCCGTGGTGCTCAACACCTGGGAAGCGGTCTATTTCGACCACAACCTGTCCACCCTGATCGAGCTGGCTGACTCCGCCGCCGAACTGGGCGTGGAGCGATTTGTGCTCGACGACGGCTGGTTCCGCGGCCGCCGCGACGACCACGCCGGCCTGGGCGACTGGTACGTCGACGAATCACTCTGGCCCGACGGCCTCACTCCCCTGATTGATGCCGTGACCTCGCGCGGGATGGAATTCGGGCTCTGGGTGGAACCGGAAATGGTCAACCTGGACTCCGATATTGTCCGCGCGCACCCTGAGTGGATTGTTGGCCCTTCGGTCCAGAGCTACAAGGACGGCGGCCGCCTGCCGATTGAATGGCGGAACCAGCATGTGATCGACCTCGTGAACCCGGACGCGTGGCAGTACATTTTCGACCGCGTCGACGCCCTGTTGCGCGAGAACAACATCAGCTACCTCAAGTGGGACCAGAACCGGGACCAGCTGGAGCACGGCCACGCCGGCCGCTCCTCGGTCCACGAACAGACCCTGGCCGCCTACCGGCTCTTTGACGAACTCAAGAAGGCCCACCCCGGCGTCGAGATTGAAAGCTGCTCCTCCGGCGGCGCCCGCGTGGACCTGGGCATCCTGGAGCGCACCGACCGGATCTGGGCCTCGGACTGCAACGATGCCCTGGAACGGCAGACCATCCAGCGCTGGACCGGGCTGGTGGTCCCGCCGGAGCTCGTGGGCGGTCACGTCGGCCCCACCACCTCGCACACCACGGCCCGCACGCACGATCTGTCCTTCCGCGCCATCACAGCGCTGTTCGGCCACTTCGGCATGGAGTGGGATGTCCGCGGGGTCCAGGGCGCCGAGCGCGAGGAACTCAAACGCTTCATCGCCCTTTACAAGGAACACCGCGGCCTGATCCACTCCGGGCGCATGGTCCGCGCGGACGTCGCGGACACTTCCCTCATGCTCCACGGCGTGGTAGCCGACGCAGAATCTCTTAAAGGCACGACGGCGGCGCTGTTTGCCCTGGTCAGTACCGGCACCTCCTTCGCCGAGCAGACCGGCCGGATCACCATCCCCGGGCTGGAGCCTGACCTTACCTACCGGGTGGAGGCCATCTTCCCGACTCCCGGTGATGCGGACCACGGACACACGTTCACGCAGGTCAGACCCCCGGCTTGGCTTTCTAACGGTGCCGTCGCGGGCGGCCGCTTCCTGGCCGAAGTGGGCCTGCCGATGCCCATCCTCAACCCCGAGCACGCCCTCGTCCTGAGGTTCACGGCACTCTAGGGTCCCTTGCGACAGATTCTGCACCATCATTCACCGTTCGAAGTCCACGGCCCCCGGAAATCCGGCGACGTGGAATGTCCCGGGCCGAATGATGGTGCAGAATCCGACGGGTAGATTGGAGCCATGACTGACGTTTCCTCCCCTGACTCCGCATCTGCCTCCGCTGCCGGGCGCGGCACGATCCTTGTGATCAACGGCCCCAACCTCAACCTGCTGGGCACCCGTGAACCCGAGAAGTACGGCACCTCCACCCTCGCGGACGTGGAACAGCTGGCAGCCACCACGGCGCAGGCGCACGGCTTCACGGTGGAATGCGTCCAGTCCAACCATGAGGGCGTGCTCCTGGACGTCATCCACGCAGCCCGCGGCACCGCCGTCGGGATTGTGCTGAACGCCGGCGCCTTCACGCACACCTCCGTGGCACTGCGCGACGCCCTGGCAGCAGTGCAGCTTCCCGCCGTCGAGGTCCACATCACCAACGTGCACCAGCGCGAGGAATTCCGGCACCACTCTTTATTGTCCCCGGTGTGCGCCGCGGTGATCGTGGGCGCCGGAGTGTTCGGCTACAAGCTGGCCATCGACTACCTGGCCGAAGCGCTGTAGCCCGGCGCTTTGTGGCGCAGGCTCGTGTGGCTCAGGCCGCCCGGGCTACTTCTGGATGCACTGCCCGGAGGAGACTGGAGCGCTGAGGCTTGCGGCCTGGGATGCGACCGGGAACAGGTCATTCATGGTGATCGCGAAACCCATTTCGGTGTCCGAGGTTGCCTTGGCGAAAATGACGCCGGCCACCAGGCCCTCCATGGTCAGCAGCGGGCCGCCCGAGTTCCCGGGCTGGACATTGCCGGCCAGGCGGTAAATCTCTTCCGGGGCCGGGTTTTCGCCGTAGATGTCGGGCACCAGAACCGAGGTGATGTCCTGGACCGTGGCGGGGTTGGACTGGAACGGACCGCCGTGAGGGTACCCCGCGAAAGCTGCCGGACTGCCGTTCGGAAGGTCGGACGTCAGCGTGAGTGGTTCGGAAGGCAACCCGTCAACGGCCAAAACGGCGAGGTCGTGCCTGGTGTCGAAGTACACCACCCGCCCGGGCATCGCGCCGCCGTCGGGAATTTCAACCACCGGCTGCGACACGCCCGCCACAACATGGGCATTGGTCACAACCCGGCCGGGGGAAACCACAAAGCCGGTGCCGGTCTGGTTCTGCCCGCACTGGTAGGCGGTTCCGGCTATTTTCAGGACTGACTGTGCGGCCCGGTTCAGCGCCGGCGTATCGGTGCTGGCATTGGGCACCGCCACTGGCTGCCCCTGGTCCAGACCTTCCAGCAGCGTGGGGATTCCGTTGCCGATCACCGTTGACCGCAGCTGCGCCATGGTGGTCTTCAACGGGACAGGGGTCAGCCCGTCGATGTACCGGATGACTTTGGACTCGGCCAGTTGCTGGGACACAAACGGAACGCCCAGGGCGCTGACGCTGAAGGCAAGCATGGACATGACCAACGCCGAGACCACCACATTGACGGCCCCGCCCACCAGCCGGTCCACAGCACGCAGCGGCTTGATCCGCACGGCGCCGCGGATTTTGCGCCCGATCATGGTCCCGAGGCCATGGCCCAGGGCCATCAGAACGACGGCGGCGGCCACGATGGCGGTCAGCCTCCAGCCGGAGTCTTCCACGAAGTTGCTGACCAGTGGAACGGCAAAGAAGGCAGCCATGGCGCCCGCGGCAAAGCCGGCGATACCCCCGAGGGTTACCAGGAAGCCGTTGCGCAGGCCATAGATCAGGTAAGACAGCAGGGCCAGGATCAGCGCCAGGTCCAGAACAGTCAAGCCAAACACTGAGCGCTCCTCTAATACGGTTGAGACCCAATTCTAGTGGCGCAGGCTGACATTATTCTGTGGGCGCCAGTCTCCCGCCTATGGGGGCCAGGTTCGCCTCACGTTCAGTCGTCAAACTCACACCCCGGGCGCGGCCGGGCACCGGATCGGGCCCGCATTACACAGTGTTTGCGGCGTTTCCGCTGCCAAGTACGTCACAGAACCTTGAAAATTCTGAAACAATGGCAAAAGCGCCACAGCCGACACTTTTTATTCAGGAGATTTCATGGACATCGAGGTACTTCGCCGAGCACCCCTATTTGCCACGCTCGACGACGAAGCATTCCGCCTGCTGACGGACGAGCTGACCGAGGTGGACCTCTCCCGCGGTGCATCGGTATTCCGCGAGGGCGACCAGGGCGACCAGCTCTACTTCATTGTCTCCGGCAAGGTGAAACTGGGCCGCACGTCCCCCGATGGCAGGGAGTCCCTGCTCGCCATCCTGGGCCCGGGTGAACTGTTCGGCGAAATGGCACTCTTTGACCCCAGCCCCCGCACGGCAACGGCCACGGCTGTCTCCGAAACCCGCCTTGCTGGCCTGAAGAACGAAAGCCTCAACGCCCTGCTGCGGACACGCCCCGAGGTTTCGGCGCAGCTGCTGCAGGCCCTGGCCCGTCGCCTGCGCCGCACCAACGATTCACTCTCGGACCTGGTGTTCTCCGACGTCCCCGGCCGCGTGGCCAAGGCCCTGCTCGACCTCGCCGACCGATTCGGCCGCCCGGCAACCGACGGTGTCCTGGTAGCCCACGAGCTCACGCAGGAAGAGCTGGCCCAGCTGGTAGGCGCCTCCCGCGAGACGGTCAACAAGGCCCTGGCAGAGTTCGTCCAGCGCGGCTGGCTCCGCCTCGAAGCCCGTGCCGTAGTGATCCTCGACATGCAGCGCCTCCGCCAGCGCTCCCGCTAACGTTCAACAGCTCCGTATGCAGAAGGCCGGCCCCGAGGAATCGGAGTCGGCCTTTCTGCTTGCGTGCCGAAAGCGGATCGAAAATGGGGATCCGCAGACAGGCTAGCGTTCGCGCTGGGGGTCTCCGGCTACGGTTTTGGCGGCCTCGACTTCGAGCATGAGCGTGCCCTCTTCATCGACCAGCCGTGCCTGGTACACGTGGGGTTTGCGCTTGTAGCTGAGGTAGGCGATGCAGCCGTTCGCTGCGGCCATCTTCTCCAGCATGATCTCCGACCCCGGCACCAGGAGCTGGCCGAGGGTAAGGCCAACGGTGTTCTCGTGGCCCACTTCATCGCCCAGGGCGGTGGTGCTGCGCGCGGCGATGGCCTTGGTGGCGCACACCCAGCGGCCCCAGACGCCCTTGCTCTCCAGCAGGCTCGGCTGCTGGTTCATGGGGACGGTGGCGGCGAAATAGCGGGTGTCGAAGCGGCGGTGCGCGAAGTCGGGGCTGCGCCAGTTGACGAGCGGCTTCAGCAGGTCGGTCCGCAGCGAGAGTCCCCGCTTGGCGAGGAGCTCCGTGAAGGTCTTCTCCTGGTCGGCAACGGCCACGCGGGCCCGCATCCAGTCCTGCGTTGACGTGTTTTCCACGGTGGTGGACATGTCCGGCCCGGCAAGGAGCACGCCGGCTTCCTCAAAGAGTTCGCGGATGGCGCCCACCACGTGGCGCCGCGCCAGCCCGACGTCGTCCGTCCCCATCTGCTCGGCCCAATGCTGGGGTGAGGGGCCCAGCCAACCGACGGCGTCGTCGTCGGACGCCTCCAGGGAACCTCCGGGGAACGCGAGGACGCCCAGCGGCGAGGAGCCGGGCCGGTACCCCAGCCACGTCTCCAGGCCGGTGGGCGAATCCCGCAGAAGCACCACGGACGATGCGTAGCGGGCGGCACGCGGGGTCCGCTCGCCGTGTTCGAGCCAGCTTTGGGCAGCCCCTTCAAGATCCGGAGGAAGGGCAAACAAGCGTCGGGCGAGCTGAGGCAATTGAGTGAACCGGGTCCTTAGCTGAATTCAGCGATCAGTTCGACCTCTACGGGAGAGTCGAGCGGAAGAACGGACACGCCGACGGCGGAGCGGGCGTGCTGGCCTGCGTCACCAAAGACCTGGCCGAGGAGCTCGGACGCACCGTTGATGACGCCCGGCTGTCCGGTGAAGGCCGGATCGGAGGACACGAAGCCCACCACCTTGACGATGCGGGTGATGCGGTCCAGGTCGCCGATGACGCTCTTAATGGCCGCCAGCGCGTTGATGGCGCAGACAGCGGCGTAGGCCTTGGCGTCCTCCGGGGACACGGTGGGCTCGTCGGAGGCGCCCTCTGTGCCGGTGGAGACCTTGCCGGTTGCTTCGAGTTTGCCGTTAATAAACGGCAGCTGGCCGGAGGTGTAAACATGGCTGCCGGTGATGACGGCCGGCACGTAGGCGGCGACGGGGGCGGCCACCTCGGGCAGGGTCAGTCCCAGCTCGGCGAGGCGCTGCTCGACGGCGGAAATCGGCGCGGTTTCCGCGCCGGACGTGGTCTCTGCGGGGGTGCTCATCGCTACTGCTTCTCCCTCTTGAGGTAGGCAACCAGGCCGTTGCCGTCCGGTCCTGTGATTACCTGGACGAGCTCCCAGCCGTCCTCTCCCCACTGGTCCAGAATCTGCTTCGTAGCGTGAATAATGAGCGGAATCGTCGCGTACTCCCATTTGGTCATGAGCTAAAGACTAGTCCTTGCCGGTAAAGTGGAAAACATGGTGACTCGTAAGAACCCCATTTTCGACACAGCCACTACCCTCGGAAAGATATTTGGTTTCCTCGGTGTGAGCGCGATTTGTGGTGTCCTGGTGGCGGGCCTGCTGGTCCCGGCTGCGGCCGTTTCCGGCAGCGCTGCAAGCGGTTCCATCGAGTTCTTCGATACCCTCCCGGCAGAGCTGCAGGTGGACCCGCCCAGCCAGTCCACCCGGATCCTCGCCGCGGACGGCAGCCTGATCGCGAACCTCTACGAGGAAAACCGGACCAAGGTTGCACTCGACCAGATTTCGCCGTTCATGAAGGAAGCGATCATCGCTGTCGAGGACAGCCGGTTCTACGACCATGGCGGTGTGGACACCACCGGCATCCTCCGCGCCATGGTCAGCACGGCCCGCGGCAACAAACAGGGTGCCTCCACCATCACCCAGCAGTACGTGAACAACGTACTCAACGCCAACCTCGCCGCCGAGGGAAACACTGATGACATCAAGCTCAACGGTGTTAACAAGGGCGTAGGAGACAAGCTTCGCGAAATGAAGCTCGCGATCGCCCTGGAGAAGAAATTCTCCAAGGAGCAGATCCTCGAGGGCTACCTCAACATCGTCTTCTTCAACCGCGACGCTTACGGCATCGAGGCCGCGTCCAAATTCTTCTTCAGCAACACCGCGAAGGATCTGACCCTCCCGCAGGCAGCACTCCTTGCGGGGCTCGTCAACAGCCCGTCAGCGTTTGATCCCATCACCAACCCGGAGAACGCCAAGGAGCGTCGCGACCTGGTCCTGGGCCTGATGCTGAACCAGGGAAAGATCACGCAGGTTGATCACGACGCCGCCGTGGCCACCCCGGTGGAGCCGAAAATCACTCAGTCGCGCCAGGGCTGCGCCTACGCCAGCACGGCACCATACTTCTGCGACTACGTGTTGCACCTGCTGCTGAACAACCCGGCCTATGGCGCCACTCCCAAAGAGCGTGAGCAGATGGTGTTCCGCGGCGGCCTGACCATCACCACCACGCTGGACGTCAACGCCCAGAACGTGGCACAGGCCGAGTCGGATGCGGCCGCCGGCGTCAACCCTGACAACTGGGGTGCGTCCATCGTTTCCGTGCAGCCCACCACCGGCAAGATCCTGAACATGGCGCAGAACACGTCGTTCCTGCCCACCGAAGGCAAGTTCAACCAGACCCAGAACTTCAACGTGGACAAGCTGGACAAGGACGGCAACGACCTCAACGGCCTGGGCGGATTCCAGCCCGGTTCCACCATGAAGCCCTTCACATTCGCCCAGTGGGTGAACGAAGGCAAGTCGATGAATACCAACCTCAACGCCGCCACACGCAAGTACCCTCAGGCCTTCCCCTGGAGGAACACCTGTCCGGAACCCACAGTGGGCTGGTATGACGCCAGGATTCCCGGCAGCTTCGACCTGCAGAACTCCGACGACGGCTACTACCGGAACATGACCGTCCTGTACGGCCTGCAGAACTCGATCAATACGGCCACCTTCGCATCGGCGGCGCAGGTTGACCTCTGCGGCATCCAGAAGATCGTGGACGCCGTCGGTATCCACGGTGGCCTGCCGGTGGGTGACGATCCCAACCCGCCGGTCAAGATGACCACTTTGGCCAACCTGATCGGCTCCACGCAGACCGCCCCGCTGACCATGGCCTCCGCGTTTGCCACGTTCGCCAACGACGGCAAGTACTGCGAGCCCATCGCCATCACGTCTGTCACGGACCAGACCGGCGCACAGCTCCCGGCCCAGGCTACGAGCTGCCGTGATGCCGTCAAACCGGAGGTCGCCCGGGGCGTTGCGTATGCCTTGCAGAAGGTTCTGGATGAGGGGTCCGGATCCCTCATCAAACCCCGGATCTCCACCAAAACCAACTTCCCGGTGGCTGCCAAGACCGGTACCAACGACACCAACGGCTCCACCTGGGTGGTCGGTTTCACCACCGGTGTGGCCACTGCAGCATGGTTCGGCGACCCGCTGGGTGACCAGCTCCGGCCCGGCCGGAACCTGACCATCAACGGGAAACGCTATGAGGCGATCGACGGTTACATGATCGCCGGTCCCATGTTCTCCAAGTACATGGCCCAGGTCGCTCCGGCGTATGGCACCAACGCTTTCACGGCCCCGCCCACCAACATGGTGAGCGGAACGCCTGCCCGGACCACGCCGTCAACGCAGGCCACCGCGCCTGCCACGGCTCCAGCCACGCAGCCGTCCACGGACCCTGCACCGGGCAACAGCGACAAGAAGAACTAGCCTCCCATGGCAGTCAGCCCTGCATTGGCCAGCCGCGTCCGGAACATCGGGCGCGGCTTTGCCGTCACCGCCGGCGCGGGCACCGCAGCGGGTCTCGCCGCCTTCGGATACGGGCTGTGGGAGAAGAACCAGTTTGTCCTCCGCGAGGAGACATTGCCCATCCTGCCGGCAGGCCACGCGCCCTTCCGCGTCCTGCACCTGAGCGACATCCACTTCGTCCCGGGCCAGGACACCAAGGCCCGCTGGCTCGAGTCGCTGGCGTCGCTGGAGCCGGACCTGGTGGTCAACACCGGGGACAACCTCAGCCACGTCAAGGCCGTGGAGCCCCTGCTCAAGGCGCTGCGCCCGCTCCTGGAATTTCCCGGCGTTTTCGTCCCGGGGTCCAACGACTACTTCGGCCCGAGCTTCAAAAACCCCGCGTCCTACCTGCTGGGCCCGTCCAAGATCAAGCCCAAAGCCACTGAGCTGGACTGGCCGCGGCTGCGGTCGGGCTTCGGCATGGGCGGCTGGGTGGACCTCACCAACCGGCACCAATCGGTGGTACTGAAGGGCATCCGTTTCGACTTTTCCGGCGTGGACGATCCGCACTTGGGCCGGGAGCGCTATGCGGGCTGGCCCCGCGGCACCCGTGACCAGGACGAGAACGCGCACCTCCGGGTTGCGGTCATCCATGCCCCGTACCAGCGGGTCCTGGACCACTTCACGCAGGACGGCGCGGACCTGCTGCTGGCGGGCCACACCCATGGCGGCCAGCTGTGCATCCCCGGCTACGGCGCCCTGGTGTCCAACTGCGACCTCCCCACGTGGCGGGCCAAGGGACTCAATGACTGGGAAAGCAACGGACGTACGACGCCGGTCAACGTCTCGGGCGGCATCGGCAGCTCCCGGTTCGCTCCCATCCGCATCGCCTGCAAACCCGAGGCCGTCCTGCTGACGCTCACCTCCCCCGAATAACGAAGGTGTGAACCTGCTCACGCCATGGCATAGGGTAGTTGCTAAGGGAAACTACATTCGATTTAGAGCTTGAGAAGCGGGCATGGCCAAGCAGACCTCATTTTTCAGATCCATCAGCCGTCTTTACCCTCACGTGAGGCCGATCATCCCCCGGCTGGTGATGGGGCTACTCTGCGCACTCCTGGCCAGTGTCGTGGCGCTGACCATCCCGCAGGTGCTGCGGGTCCTCGTCAATGAGTCCCTCAAACCAGGTGGCGCGTCGGACGCCGTCTGGACTGCCGCCGTCGTCATCCTGGTCCTGGGCATCGCCGAGGCGGGACTCGTGGCCCTCCGCCGGCAGTTTGTGATCAACCCGGCCACCACCGTGGAAACCCGGATGCGGGTCTCGCTCTACGGGCACCTGCAGGACCTGCCTGTGTCCTTCCACGACCGCTGGGGCTCCGGCCAGCTGCTGTCGCGTGCCATGACGGACCTGAACTTCCTGCGCCGCTGGATGGCTTTCGGTGCCATCATGCTGGTGGTCACCACGCTCACGGTGGTCATCGGCATTGTGGTTATGTTTTCCATGAGCTGGCAGCTGGCCCTGATCTTCCTGGCCGCCGCGGTGCCCATCATGGCCTACGGGTTCCGGTTCCGGACGCGCTTCAGCAAGGTGGCGCGGCGGAGCCAGGACCAGGCCGGCGACCTCGCCACCACGGTGGAGGAGTCCGTCCACGGCATCCGCGTCCTGAAGGCCTTCGGCCGCAGCCGCGAGGCCCTGGAAAACTTCAACGGGCAGGCCGAGGAACTCCGCCAGACCGAGATCGTGAAGGCGAAGCACCAGGCGACGTTCACCATGGTGGTTACCCTGCTGCCGGAACTCGCGCTCGGCGCCGGGCTGGTGGTGGGGGTGATGCTCTGCGCCAGCGGCCAGCTGAGCATCGGCGCCCTGGTGGCTTTCTTCGCCACCGCCGCCGTCATTGCGACGCCGGTGGAGTTCTCCGGCATGCTGCTGGCCATGGCACTCACTGCCAAGTCCGCCGTTGACCGCCACTTCGAGGTCATGGATTCGGTCAACACCATCACCAGTCCCCCGGCGCCGCGCACCCCCTCGCAGCTGAAGGGCGCGCTCAGCTTCAAGAACGCCACATTCGCGTTCGAGGACGCACCGGACAAGCCCATCCTCAAAGAGATCAACCTGGACGTCCGGCCGGGCGAGACCATGGCTCTGGTGGGCATCACGGGAAGCGGCAAGAGCGCGCTGATCCAGCTGGTCCCGCGCCTGTTCGACGTCACCGACGGCTCCATCACCATCGACGGGGTGGACCTGCGCGAGTTCGACGTCGACGGGCTCCGGCGCGTGGTGGGCGTCGCGTTCGAGGACACCACGCTGTTCTCCAATTCCGTCCGCGACAACGTCCTCCTCGGAGCGCCGGACCGGACCGAGGCAGCCCTGGACGAAGCCCTGGATGTGGCGCAGGCGCACTTCGCGTACTCACTCCCGGAGGGCGTGGAAACGCTCATCGGTGAGGAGGGACTGAGCCTCTCCGGCGGGCAGCGGCAGCGGATCGCCCTGGCCCGGGCCATCGCGGCGCGGCCCAGGGTCCTCGTGCTGGACGATCCGCTCTCGGCCCTGGACGTGCACACCGAGGAGCTCGTGGAAACCCGGCTCCGCGCGGTCCTGAAGGACACCACCACACTGATCGTTGCGCACCGCCCGTCTACCGTGGCGCTGGCTGACCGGGTGGCGCTGCTCGAAGAAGGCCGGATCGCCGCCGTCGGAACCCACACGGAACTTCTGGCGCACAACCCCCATTACCGCTACGTCATCGCCAGCCTGGACCAGGAACCACGGGACCTGGATTCGGAACTGTCGGAGCTTGAGGACGAGTCAGAGGACAGCATCCGATGAGTAACGCAACCTTCGGCACCGCCAACGAGGACAACACCCACCTCAGCAAGTCGGACAGTAAAACCGTACGACGGCGGTCGCTCGCCCTTTTGGCAACCCTGATCCGTCCGGTGCGGCTCAGGTTCTGGCTGACCATCGCCACCGTGGTCCTGTCCCAGGCCGCGCGCGTGGCCGGGCCTGCACTGATCGCGTTCGGCATCGACCACGCGCTCCCGTCGTTGCAGGCGGGCGACAACCTCCCGCTGGTGCTTACCGGCGTCGCGTACCTGCTCGCAGCGATCGCGACGGCGGGACTCACGGCCCTCTACGTCACTTCCACCGCACGGCTCAGCCAGGCGATGCTGCTGGACCTGCGCGTCCGGGTCTTCCGGCACACGCAGCGACTGAGCCTGGAGTTCCACGAAAAGTACACGTCGGGACGGATCATCGCCCGGCAGACCTCGGACCTGGAGGCACTGCGGGAACTCCTCGACTCCGGTGTCAGCTCCCTGGCCTCGGGCCTGCTGTTCATGGTCTTCACGGCAGTGACGGTGTTTGCTCTGGACTGGCGCAGCGGGCTGATTGTGCTGGCCGCCGGCGTCCCGATGTACTTCCTGTCGCGCTGGTACCAGAAGCACTCCCAGATCGTGTTCCGCGAATCCCGGGTGGTGTCCGCCCGGCTGATTGTGCATTTTGTGGAGACCATGACCGGGATCCGCGCCGTGAAGGCCTTCCGCAAGGAGGCTGAAAACGCCGAGACGTACGGCCAACTGTCCGAGGACTACCGGCTGGTCACCGTGCGCTCCATCAACCTCAACGGCGTTTTCCAGCCCGGCCTGGTGCTGATCGGTAACGTCTGCGTGGCCGTGGTGCTCCTGTTCGGCGGGTTCCGTGTGCTGGGCGGGGACCTTGCCGTGGGCGTGCTGCTGGCACTGATCCTTTCCACCAAACGCTTCTTCCAGCCGGTGGACCAGATGGCCATGTTCTACAACTCCTTCCAGAGCGCCCAGGCTGCCCTGGAGAAGGTGTCCGGCCTGCTGGAGGAGGTTCCCACGGTCCGTCCGCCCAAGAACCCTGTTGCGCTCCGCGATGCCAGGGGCGCCGTCGATTTCAAGGGTGTGGAGTTCCGCTACGGCGACGGCCCGGTGGTCATCCCCACCATGGACCTGCACATCCCCGCCGGCCAGACCGTGGCCCTGGTGGGGCAGACCGGCGCCGGGAAATCCACGCTTGCCAAGCTGATCGCCCGCTTCTACGACGTCTCCTCCGGCTCCCTGACCCTGGACGGGGTGGACCTGCGCAGCCTCACCACCACGGACCTACGCCGGAACATCGTGATGGTCACGCAGGAGGCGTTCCTGTTCAGCGGTTCCGTGGCGGACAACATCGCGCTGGGCCGGCCGGAGGCTTCGCGGGCGGACATCGAGGATGCTGCCCGGGCCGTGGGCGCCCACGAGTTCATAACCGAACTCCCCGAAGGCTATGACACGGATGTCAACAAGCGCGGCGGCCGGGTGTCCTCCGGGCAACGGCAGCTGATCAGCTTCGCCCGGGCGTTCCTGGCCCGGCCGGCGGTGCTGATCCTGGACGAGGCCACCTCGTCGCTGGACATCCCCTCTGAGCGGCTCGTCCAGAGCGGCCTGGCGCGCCTCCTGCGGGCAACGTCCGACGCCGGCAGTCCGGCAGGTGCCCCGGGCTCGTCTGATGCGGGGTCTGCGGCCGAGGGCTCAGCTGCTGCGGGCGGCGGCCGGACGGCGCTGATCATCGCGCACCGCCTCTCCACCGTTGAAACTGCCGATCGCGTCCTGGTGGTCCACGACGGCCGCGTGGTTGAGGACGGCACCCCCGCGGAACTCATCGGCGGCGGCGGACGCTTCGCAGACCTCCACGGCGCCTGGAAGGACTCCCTGGTCTAGGGATCTGGCCTGGCCCGCGCCGCCGATTTCGCATCCGGGCCCGGCGTCGGCTATTCTTGTAAAGTTGCTTTTGCAGCGGATCGGGATGTGGCGCAGCTTGGTAGCGCGCGTCGTTCGGGACGACGAGGTCGCAGGTTCAAATCCTGTCATCCCGACCAATTGAAAGAGGGTCTCCCCCAGGGGAGGCCCTCTTTTGTGTTTCCCGGCTGTCAAGCGCCCCGGCCAGGAAGGGTCAACTGCCCGGGCCAAGAAACAGCCCCGGGGCATGATTACCATGCCCCGGGGCCGCGCCTCCTGAGAGGATTTCTTACATCGGGTCGGTCCAGTTGCCAACGTTGGTGGTTTAGGTGCCGCTCTTGTCCTTGACGGGCTTGGACATGGGATCGGGCCAGTTGCCAACAGCCACGGACACGCCGGTGGTGTCGGCGATGGAACCTGCCGACAGGACAGCCGGGGCCGCCGCAGAAAATGCCAGGGCAGCAGCGAGTACGCCAGCGGCCGCAATCTTCTTCAACATATAAGTTCCTCAATACGAGTCGGATTCGTTACAAAGTCAGCACTGTCCTTGTTGACATACATTGTAAAATGTTTTCCACAGGGGCTGTCAAGCATTGAGTACAAAGACTGTCCAGAATTAGGAGGAAATCCCGTGGGCAACGGATTCGGGGAGAAGCTCCGTGCGGAGCGTCTCGAACGTGGGCTGACACAGGCTGAACTGGGCAAGGACCTGTATTCCCCCAGTTATATCTCCCTCCTCGAAACCGGCCGCCGTGAGCCGACGGCCGAAGTGATCGGGGAGCTCGCCCGCAGGCTGGAGCTGGCGCCCAAGGCGCTGGAAGCCTGGAGCCAGCCCATCACGGTCAGCGACGCCGAGTACGTCCTGGCCGGCCTCTACGCGCGCCAGGCCTGGGACCTCAGGGACTATCCGCTGGCCGCCACCCACGCTGCCAACGCGGCCCAGATAGCCTTGGAAGGCAAGAACACCAGCGCGTGGTGGAACATGACCTACATGCAGGCCGAATGCCTGATCAAGCAGGGCAACTGGCAGGAATGCCAAAAGATCATGCAGCACCTCCTGGAGCACCCCATGGCCACGGAGTCTGCCGGCCTCGCCGTCCGTGCCCGCCAGATGCTCGCGGCGATCTGCCAGGGGCAGGGACAGCTGAGCACTGCCGTGGAACACGCATTGGCGGCCGTCCAACTCTCCGGCCAGCTGCCCAACGGTTCCACGCTGATCATCGGCGCCTACCGCGCGCTGATTGGGGCACTGGCGGAGAGCGGCCGCCTGGACGAGGCCTGGAAATACTGCCAGGCTATGAATGACCAAATGGACGAGCACTCCATGTCCCAGCTCGCCGGTGAGGTTGCCTGGGTGATCGGCAACGTCGCCTTTATGCGGCACGACTACCCCGAGGGCATCAAGTACCACGAGCGCGCCGCCCGCATGCTGTCCCCTGCCAACGACATTGATCTGTGGGCCCGCTTCAACAAGGCCTCGGCCGCCGTGCGGCTGTCCTCCGGAATCGTAGAACCGGAAACACTTTCCAGCATCGAGCGCGCCGAACTGGCGCTGTCCATTGTGGGCGGCAACAAGAGCGACGAGCTCGAAGTTGCGTTTATCCGCGCGCGCTGGCTGTATCTCACGGGCGACATCGTGGCTGCCATCAACAAGCTCCGGGAAATCCACGCCGAATCCGGCGCGCTGGCCAAGCACACGGCCGGGGAAGTCTCACTCTTGCTGGGCAAGTCGCTGAAGGCCGCCGGCGAGTCCGACGAAGCCCTGGTCTACCTCGAAGAAGCGCAGAAGGCCTTCAGCGCCGCGGGAGCCTCGGACCGCGTCCAGCAGGCACTTGACGCGGTCCTTGAGATAAGGCTCGCCCAGCAGCGGGCCGCCGCAGCAGCGAAAAACTCCAAGGCAAGCTAGGACCGGGCCCGGCCGGAAGCCGGGCCCGTCAAAGGTGTTCTAGGCGAACGTCCTGCCGGTGATCTTCTCGTAGGCCTCGACGTAGCGGCTGCGCGTCCGGGCCACGACGTCCGCCGGCAGGGCGGGCGGTGCCTCGTCGGAGTTCTTGTCCCAGCCGGATTCGGCCGACGTGAGCCAGTCGCGCACATACTGCTTGTCATAGGAAGGATGCGCCTTGCCCGGCTCATACGTGGCCGCATCCCAGAAACGGGAGGAATCCGGCGTCAGGACCTCATCGCCCAGGGTGATGGCCCCGGACACGGCGTCGTAGCCGAACTCCACCTTGGTGTCGGCCAGGATGATGCCGCGTTCGCGGGCGATCTTCTCGGCGCCGGTGTAGATCTTCAGGGTCAGCTCGCTCAGGCGTGCGGCGATGTCGTCCCCCACCATGGCCACAACATCGTTGTAGGAGATGTTCTCGTCGTGCTCGCCCACCTCGGCCTTGGCAGACGGTGTGAAGATGGCCTGTTCCAGCCGGGACCCGTCCACCAGGCCCGGCGGCAGCGGAATCTCGCAGACGGTCCCCCTGGCCTTGTACTCCAGCAGCCCGGTGCCGGTGAGGTAGCCGCGGGCGATGCATTCCACGGGGAACATGTCCAGCTTCCGGCAGATCATCGCGCGGCCTTCCACGGCCGCGGGAACGCCGTCCTCCACGGTGGATGCCAGCACGTGGTGGACCACGTCAAGCTGGTCGAACCACCACAGGCTCAACTGTGTGAGGATGCGGCCCTTGTCCGGGATTTCGCTGGCCAGCACGTGGTCGAAGGCGCTGATGCGGTCGCTTGCCACCACCAGGACGCAGTCCTGGCCCACCTGCTGGCGGATGGCTTCGTCCGCCGGCTCGTAGAGGTCGCGGACCTTGCCGGAGTAAACGTGCGTCCAGCCCGGCAGGTCCAGGGTTTCGGTGCTGAAGCCGCGGGGCTGCTGTGGTTCCTGGGCGGAGTTCTCAGTCATGTTATGCCTTCGCCTTCGTGACAGGAGCCGATCCGGTGGCCTTGGATGCAACCTTGATTTCACCGCGGGCGGCCTTGCGGCCGATGTCCGTCCGGAACTGGGAGCCTTCCAGGTGAACCAGCTCCACGCCGTCGTACGCCCGTTCCCGGGCCTCCACCAGGTCGCTGCCGAGGGCAACGACGGCGAGCACCCGGCCGCCGGCGGAGATCACCTTGCCGTCGTCGTCGAGCGCGGTGCCTGCGTGGATCACGTGCACGCCGTCGAGCTCATCAACCTTCTTGAGTCCGCGGATGCGGTCACCGGTGCGCGGGGTGTCCGGGTAGTTTTCGGACGCGACGACGACGGCGACTGCCGTCTCCTTGGACCAGCGCAGCTCGTCTGCCTTGTCCAGTTCGCCCTTGGCGGCTGCCAGCAGCAGCGCACCGAGGGGGGTTTTGAGCCGCGCCAGTACGGCCTGCGTCTCGGGGTCGCCGAAGCGGACGTTGAATTCGATGACGCGGGTGCCGCGCGTGGTCAGCGCCAGGCCCACAAACAGCACACCCACAAACGGAGTGCCGCGGTTGGCCATCTCGTTGACCGTGGGCTGCGCGACGCGGTCGATGACTTCCTGGACCAGCCCGGCGGGGGCCCATTCCAGCGGCGTGTAGGCACCCATGCCGCCGGTGTTGGGGCCTTCGTCGTTGTCGAAGATGCGTTTGAAGTCCTGCGCGGGGGACAGTGCCACGGTGTTGCGGCCGTCGCAGAGGACAAAAACGGAAACCTCGGGGCCGTCGAGGAATTCCTCGATCACCACGGTGCCGGCGGCGTCGAAGCACGTCTGCGCGTGGGCCAGGGCTTCGTCGCGGTTGTTGGTGACCACCACGCCCTTGCCGGCTGCGAGGCCGTCGTCCTTCACCACGTAGGGTGCGCCGAAGGTGTCCAGGGCCGCGGCGGCTTCCTCGGCGTTTGTGGCCACCATCGCCATGGCCGTGGGGACTCCCGCTTCGGCCATAACTTCCTTGGCGAACGCTTTGGAGGCTTCCAGCTGGGCTGCGGCCTTGCTGGGGCCAAAGACCGGGATGCCGGCGTCGCGGACGGCGTCGGACACCCCGGCAGCCAGCGGCGCCTCGGGGCCCACCACGACGAGGTCCACGCCGAGCTTGGTGGCCAGCGCCGCGACGGCGTCGGGATCATTCCCGTCAATCTTGTGGGTGGGGACCAGCTTGCTGATGCCGGCGTTGCCGGGAGCCGCATGGACCTCGGAAACGTTGGGGTCGGCGAGCAGGGAGCGGACAATGGCGTGTTCGCGGCCTCCAGGGCCAATGACGAGTACCTTCACAGTCTCCAAGGGTACTTTGTGCACCCTGCCCTTTCCTAAGGGGGATGTTCCTAAGCTGTGTCCTCGCCCGGCCATCCCTGCGGCCCGCCGCAACGAATCCAAGGCATGAAGAAGCTTCTGAAGTGGCTCAAGGACCCCGCCGCAATGGCCGCGCTGGCAGGCGTGGCGGCTGCCGCCGTCGTACTTTCCGTTGCGGAGCTGACCGGAGCGTTCTTTACCGCCCGGGCAACTCCGGTGATCGCGTTGGGGTCCACGTTCATCGACTTCACACCGCCGTGGATGAAGGACTTTGCCATCGCCACGTTCGGCACGAATGACAAAGCCGCGCTGTTTGTGGGGATGGGCCTGACCATTTTCCTGCTGGCCTGCGTGCTGGGTGTGGTGGCCTTCCGCAAGTGGGCGCTGGGCGTTGCCGGCGTGCTGCTGATGGGCACGGTGATCGTGGCCAGCGTGGTGACTCGGGCCAGCGTAAAGCCGCTGGATGCCATCCCCACCGTGCTGGGCACAATTGCCGGGCTGGTGGTGCTGCGGCTGCTGATCGCCCCGCTCTGGCGGCTGAAATCCTGGCCTGAGGCCCCTGCCGACACGGGCGCCGAGGAACCTGACCGTCCCGCCACCAGCCGCCGCCGTTTCTTCGCCGCCGCCGGGATCACCGTGGTCGGCGCCGGGATCGCGGCCACGGGCGGCCGCCTGCTCAGTGCCGCGCGCAGCAACATCTCCAAGGCCCGCGAGGCCCTGCAGCTGCCCGCCCCGGCAAAGGCCGCCGCCGCTGTGCCCGCCGGCGTCCAGTCCTCGGCAGCCGGCGTCGGCCCCTGGCTGACCCCCAACGGGGACTTCTACCGGATCGATACCGCCCTGAGCGTGCCCGAAATCAACGCCGACGACTGGGAGCTCCGCGTCCATGGGCTCGTGGAGGAAGAGGTCCGACTCACGTTCCAGGACCTGCTCGACGCCGACCTCATCGAATCGCACGTGACCCTCACCTGTGTCTCCAATCCCGTGGGCGGCAACCTCGCCGGGAACGCCCGCTGGCTCGGCCTGCCCATCCGCGAGGTCCTCAAGCGGGCACGTCCCAAGGACGGCGCGGACATGGTGCTGTCGACGTCGATCGATGGCTTCAGCGCCTCCACGCCGCTGGAGGTCCTGCAGGATGACCGCGACGCCATGCTGGCGATCGGCATGAACGGCGAGCCCCTGCCGCTGGAGCACGGCTATCCGGTGCGCATGGTGGTGCCCGGGCTGTACGGTTTTGTCTCCGCCACCAAGTGGGTGGTGGACCTGGAGGTCACACGGTTCGCGGACAGCAAGGCCTACTGGACCCAGCGCGGCTGGTCCGAGCGCGGCCCCATCAAGACCATGGCCCGGGTGGAAGTCCCGAAGTCCTTCGCCAAGGTCCCCGCCGGCCGCGTGGCGATCGGCGGCACCGCATGGGCGCAGACCCGCGGCATCACCAAAGTGGAAGTCCAGATCGACAACGACCCCTGGGCCGAGGCCGTCCTGTCCACCGAGGCGTCCCTCATCACGTGGCGCCAGTGGTCCTTCGACTGGGAAGCCACGCCCGGACCGCACTACATCAAGGTCCGCGCCACCGACGGAACAGGCGAGGTCCAGACCGATCAGCGGGCCGATCCGGTGCCCGACGGCGCCTCCGGCTGGCAGTCCGTCATGGTCACCGTGGAGTAGCCCGGCATTCGACGAGTCCGCCCCTAGACTGGCATTATGCCGCACAACCCGCATGCCACGTTCACTGTGGACTCCGCCGTCGAACTCGCCGTTATTGAACGAAGCGGTTTTGTGGAGTCCCGGCACATCGGCTCCGCCGTCGTCCTGTCCGGCGACGGGTCCGTCGTCACCGAACTCGGCGACATCCGGACTCCCCTGTACCCACGGTCCGCGCTCAAACCGCTGCAAGCCTTGGCGGCGATGCAGTCCGGGGTCCCCCTGCGCGGCGCGCAGGTGGCGCTGGCCTGCGGCAGCCACGTCGGTTCACTGGACCACATGGATGTGGTGGAGGGGATGCTCAAGGCCGCCGGCGTCCGGGAGGACCAGCTCCAGTGCCCCGCCGCCTGGCCCCAGGACGAGACGGCCCGCAACTGGCTGATCCGTTCCGAAAAGGGCAAGTCAAAGCTTGCCTTCAATTGCTCCGGAAAGCACGCCGCCTTCCTCTGGGCCTGCACGGAAAACGGCTGGGACACCCACAGCTACCTCGAGCCCAACCATCCCCTGCAGCAGCGCATCCGCAGCGTGATCGAGGAATACAGCGGCGAGCACATCGCCCATCTGGGCATTGACGGCTGCGGTGCCCCAGTTGCTGCTATTTCGCTGACCGGGCTGGCCCGCGCCTATTCGATGCTGGCCAAGGCCCCTGGCGACAAGAACTCCAACGCCCGCGCTGCCACCATCACCACCTCCATGCTCGACTACCCGTGGGCCGTCCAGGGCCGCGGCGAGGCCAACACCATCGTGATGGACGAGCTGGGCATCATCGCCAAGATCGGCGCCGAGGGAGTCCTGGCCATGGCCACACCCCAGGGTGTCTCAGTGGCCATCAAGATGCTGGACGGGAATCTGCGGGCCACGTCCCTGGTGGGCCTGACCCTCCTCGCCGCGGTCGGCGCCGTGGATATCCCCGGCGTCTCCAGCGTCCTCGAAAAAGTGGTGGCCCCGGTGATGGGCGGCAGCCACGAGGTGGGCAAGATCCGCCTGGGCCCGGCCGTGTCAGCTCTCCTGGACTGACGTGGCTGTAGCGCGCCGCCGGATCGGCATTGAAGAAGGCACAGCGGCACTGGCCGCATGGCAGGAAGCCGCCGCGTCGCCGTCGGACGTTCCGCTCCCCCGCAACGTCACGGCCACGGCCGTGCGGTACACGCTGGAGGAGGTGACCGCGCGGGCGCCGGGGAATTCGGTGGAGGTGCGGGTGCCGCCGTTCGGCGTCACCCAGTGCGTGGAGGGGCCGCGGCACACCCGCGGGACCCCGCCCAACGTGATCGAGTGCGACGCCGCCACCTGGCTGGGCATGGTGACCGGCCAGTTGAGCTGGGCGGACGCTGTCGCGGCGCACAAGGTGTCCGCCTCCGGTCTGCGCGCTGACCTCTCAGCCCTGCTCCCCCTCTAACCTGCCCCACCCTCCCAAGCGTCCCGGCACCAGCGCGAACGGACAGTTAAGCCCCCGCGGGCAGGGCCGCAAGTGTCCCCTCGCGCTATTAGGCGCTGGCGGGGTTCGATTCCAGCGTCAGCAGCATGCCGATGGCGCTTGCCTGCAGGTTGTCCAGAAGGTCCCGGGGGCCGTTGTAGACCTCGGCCGCGCCTGCCTCGCGGAGTTCGGCGGCGCTGGTCCCGCCGCAGGTGACGCCGATGGCAGGAATTCCCAGCGCGGCAGCAGCTTGCATGTCCCACACCGCATCCCCCACATAGACTGCTCCGGCTGCGGCCACACCAACAGCTTCAAGCGCGGCCACGAGGATGTCCGGGGCCGGCTTGCTTGCCTTCGCATCGTCCGCGCTGGTGGCGGCATGGATGAACGCGTCCGCACCGAGGGCTTTGCGGGTGGCCGTCAGATCCTGCGTTCGCGCCGATGATGCCAGGGCGACGGCGAGTCCCCCGGCGTGGCACTGCGCAAGCAACTCCTTGGCGCCGTCGAACGGACGCAGCGACGGCCAGCTCTGCGCGAAGACTGCCGCATGGCTGGCCAGGATTTCGGCGTCGGCCTCTCGGTCCCGGCCAGCAGGAAGAAGCGTGTCCACCAAACGGTCGCCACCCATCCCGACGCACCGGTGAATGGCGGCCATGGGGACGTCATACTGGTGCTGGCGGAACGCCTGCCACCACGCGAGCGTGTGGATGTAGGCGGAATCCACCAAGGTTCCATCAACGTCAAAAAGGACGCCGAACCGCCGCCCGCGGACCAAGGCGTGGCTTTGGGTGATCACCCGGCTACAACGCGAGCGGCCCCGGACATTTTCTTGGCGCGGGCAGCCGCATTGTCTTTCGGGGAGGACACAGGACCAACCCGGTCCCGGATGACGGCTCCGGCACCGTTGCTGCTGAAGTCCCTGATCAGGCCTGTGCCGGCAATCTCGCGGGCCATCGCAATGCCGGCCACCGCTGCGCGCTTCGTTGGGAAAGTCACGGAGATAGCCATCAGGCTTCCTGAACCATCCAACATCCGCACGCGATAGCCGCCGTCAGGCGCATCCACCAGCTCAAAATGTCCGGCCATTACAACCACCCCTCGTTCAGTCGCGGCGCTGTGCCTTGTAGGAGCGCTTCGCGAGTCTAGTAAGTATACTTACCTATCCCGCGGAGGTGAAGAGCGGGCGGACCCTCAGGCCCTCATTGCCCTACCCGTTCTGTCTCCGGGGGAATAGGTGTGTCACTTCGGCGAACTGTATCCTGATGAAGCTCAAGAGCGCTTGTCACAAGCGCGAAGTGGCTGAAAGCCTGGGGTGTATTGCCCAGCTGCCGCCGCGCCCTGACGCCCCATTCCTCACTGAGCAGACCCACATCGTTGCGGAGTTCCAGCAACCGTTCGAAGAGTTCGGTGGACTCTTCGGTGCGTCCCGCGCCCAGCAGGGCCTCCACCAACCAGAAGGAGCAGGCCAGGAACACCCCTTCGTCTCCCGGGAGGCCGTCGTCGCTGTCGGCGGGACGGTAGCGCAGCACAAAACCGTCTTCGGTCAGCTCCCGCTGGATCGCGTCGATGGTCCCCAGCACGCGGGGATCATCCGGCGGCAGGAAGCCCACCCGCGGGATCAACAGCAGGCTGGCATCCAGTTCGGGCCGGCCATACGCCTGCACAAAGGTGTTGCGGACGGGGTCGAAGCCGTTGGCCATGACGTCCTGGTGGATGGTGTCGCGAAGGGCCTCCCAGCGTTCCACGGGGCCGGGCAGGCCGAAATCGCGGACGCCCTTAACCATCCGGTCTGCGGCCACCCAGGCCATCACCTTGGAATGCGTGAAATGGCGCCGCGGCCCGCGCATCTCCCAGAGTCCGTTGTCCGGCTGGTCCCAGATGGTCTCCAGGTGCTGCATCAGGGCCACCTGCACGTCCCAAGACTCGTCCGTGTGTTTCAGCAGGGAGTTCCTGGTCAGCGCCAGGCAGTCCAGGACCTCGCCCCAGACGTCCAGCTGAAGCTGATCGGCGGCACCGTTGCCGGTCCGTACCGGTTTTGAATTCTCGTACCCGGCAAGCCACGGCAGTTCCATTTCCGGAAGCCGGCGTTCGCCGTGGATTCCGTACATGATCTGCAGGTCGGCCGGATCGCCCGCCACAGCGCGGAGCAGCCAGTCACGCCAGGCGGCAGCCTCGGTGGTGTAGCCGGCGGCCAGGAGCGCCTGCAGCGTCATGGTGGCGTCCCGCAACCAGCAGAAGCGGTAATCCCAGTTGCGGGGACCGCCCAGCTGTTCCGGCAGGGACGTGGTGACCGCAGCGACGATGCCGCCCGTGGGAGCGTAGGTCAACGCCTTCAGGGTCACGAGCGAACGGACCACGGCATCCTGGTACTTGCCCTGCACGGTGCACTGCGATGCCCAGCCGCGCCAGAAGGCCAGGGTGGTGCCCAGCACTACCTCTGCGTCCACTGTGTGCGGGCGGGGAACGTGGCTGGGGGCCCACGTCAGGACAAAGGGGATGCGCTCCCCTGCCTGGACTGTGAAGTCACTGACGGACTGCATGTCCTCGCCGTGAAGCGGCGCCTTGGTAACGAAGTAGACGGAGTCTGGGCCGGCGATGGCATGCAGGCCGTGCTTGTCGCGCCGCACCCAGGGAACGATATGCCCGTAGTCGAACCTCAGCGCCAGTTCACCGTGCATCCTGACGCTTCCGCTCACGCCCTCGACGATCCGCACGATGTCCGCCACCGCGTCGCGTGGCGGCATGAAGTCAATAACCCTGACGGTACCCTCCGGGGATTCCCATTCTGTTTCAAGGATCAGGGTCCCCTCCCGGTAGCCGCGCCTGGTGCAGGTGCCGCCGCTCTCGGGTGCCAGTAGCCAGCGTCCGGCCTCCGGCGTATCCAGGAGCGCGTTGAAACATGCCGGCGAGTCGAAGCGCGGCAGGCAAAGCCAGTCGATGGAACCCTCGGTGCTGACCAGGGCGCCGGTGTGGAGGTCGCCAACAACTGCATAATCTTCAATGCGCGCCATGCCCATACCCTGCCACAAGGATGGGCCCCTCAGGGGAACAACGGTGAACGATAGCGGCAAAGCCCGGCGGTGTAGCCTGAGTTGACGGCCGGTCCACGAACACCGGAGGCATCATGGTTCACCCTTCATCCCTGCGGGTCAGCTGACCGTGGCTGTACATATCGGCACCTCCGGCTGGAGCTATGACCACTGGGAGAACGTGCTCTACCCGCCAGGCCTCCCGGCCCGGGACAGGCTCCAGCACTACGTTTCCCGGTTTGGCACCGTTGAGTTGAACGCCAGCTTTTACCGGTGGCCCCGGGACACGTCCTTCGCCAGCTGGCGGCGCAGGCTCCCGGACGGGTTCGTGATGTCCGTCAAAGCTCCGCGCGGCCTGACGCACGGCAAGAAACTCTACGGACCCGAAGTCTGGCTGGAACGCATCGCCCGCTGCTGGCACGAACTGGGCGACAAACGCGCTGTCCTGCTGGTCCAACTGCCACCGCAGCTGCAGCGCGATGATGCCCGGCTGGATCACTTCCTCGCCGCGGTCCCGTGGTGGATCCGGGTGACCGTGGAGTTCCGGCACCCCAGCTGGGACCATCCGGACGTGTACGCCTTGCTGGAACGGCACCAGGCCGCCTACTGCATCATGAGCGGCGCCCAACTGCCGTGCATCCTCCGCGCCACAGCGCCCTTCGTCTACATCCGGCTCCACGGGCCTGACCATCAGCACCTGTATGGCGGTTCCTACTCCGATACGGACCTGCAGTGGTGGGCGGACCGGATCCGCGAATGGTCCGCGGCAGGCAAGGATGTCTATGCCTATTTCAACAACGACGGCGGCGGGAACGCCGTGCGGAACGCCGACACCCTCCGCTGGCTCCTTGGTGGAGGCTGACGTCCCGCACGACGGCGGGACCGCCGAACGTGCCGGCGAGCGGCTGCGCTGTGGCAGAGTGGAGACATGGACAGTGCTCCTCAGAATTCACCGCAGAACACTGCGCACCCCGCACCGCTGTCCGGGACCCAGCTTTTACGCCTGGCGCACCGGATCTCCGCCGTCGTCAACGCCGTCCGCATCCAGCTTGCCAAGGGCTGGAATTTCGCACCTCAGACCATCGCGTACCAGGGCTACGGTTCGACCGGCTGGGTACGCGTGCTCGGCCGCGTCCTGTTGACCAAGAATCCGGCCCCGGGCAGCCGGGCCGAGCACGCAGCACGCAACGGCACACAAAACGTCCGCGGCTGGCGGGCCTTCACCAGCGTCCCGCTGCAGTTCGTCGAGGTGGAAATTACTATCGGCGGCGTCACCACCCGTGTCCGGGCGGACCGCGGTGGGCTCATCGATACAGTGGTGGACGTGCAGCTCCCGCCGGGCTGGCACACCGCCGTCCTGAGGGCTGACGGGACCGAACCCGTGGAGACGCGGATCCAGGTGATAGGTGCCGACGCGAAGTTCGGCATCGTGTCCGACATCGACGACACCGTGATGGTCACCGCCCTGCCGAGGCCATTCCTGGCCCTGTGGAACACGTTTGTCCTCAGCGAACGGGCACGGATGGCAACGCCGGGGATGGCGGTCCTGCTGGAACGGCTCACCATTGAACACCCGGACGCGCCCGTCATCTACCTGTCCACGGGCCCGTGGAATGCTGCCCCCACCCTGGCGCGGTTCCTGGGCCGAAACATGTATCCCTCCGGCGCCCTCCTGCTCACCGACTGGGGCCTGACACAGGACCGTTGGTTCCGCAGCGGGCAGGAGCACAAGCACCGAAATCTGGAGCGCCTCGCCAAGGAATTCCCGGACATGCGGTGGCTCCTGATCGGCGACAACGGCCAGCACGACGAACAGATTTACTCAGGCTTCGCCCAGGAAAACGCCGACAGGGTGGCCGCCATCGCCATCCGGCAGCTCTCCGTCAGCGAGTCCGTCTTCGCCGGCGGGCACTCCGAGGACGGTGACCACACCACCTCCGCGGTGCCCTGGATCTATTCGCCCGACGGCGCGGGGATGGCCAAACAGCTCAAGGTCCTGGACCTGCTTTAGATGAATCACCACACACTTTCAGGCGGATAGGCGACACGCATGAGCGACACCGACGGCGATGCACGGCGGCGGGAACTTGGCGACAATTCAGGCCCGGTTGAGGAGGAGGTGGAGGAATCCTTCGACCGCACGGTTGAGGAAGGCGCGCAGCGGCTGAACCGCTCCTTTCGGGACGTGCTCATCACCGGGTTGTTCGGCGGGTTTGAAATAGGCGTTGGCATCATGGCCTACCTCGGCGTTCTCTATGAGACCGGGAACCACCTTCTCGCGGGACTGGCCTTCAGTGCAGGCCTCATCGCCCTCCTGCTGGCCAAGAGCGAACTGTTCACGGAAGGCTTCCTGGTACCCATTGCCGCCGTCGTCGCACGGGAGGCAAGCTACGCGCAGCTCGGGAAGCTCTGGGGCGGCACACTCATTGCCAACCTGATGGGCGGTTGGCTGTTTATGGCATTGATCATGACAGCGTTCCCGCAGTGGAGCGAGACCATCACGAAGGAAGCCAACCACTATCTGGACGCCGGGTTTAACTGGAAAACCGTGTGTCTTGCCGTGTTGGCCGGGAGCACCATCACGTTGATGACCCGCATGCAGCACGGGACTGACAGCGTCACCGGCAAGATCGCGGCAGCCGTCGTTGGCGCTTTCCTGCTCTACGGGCTGCAGCTCTTCCACTCGATCCTGGACTCGCTGCTGATCTTCGGCGCCATCCACACGGGTGCTGACATCAACTACCTTGAATGGCTCGGCTGGTTTTCCTATGTAGTGGTCTTCAATGTGCTTGGCGGGATCCTGCTGGTGACCGCGCTACGGCTGGTGAGTGCCAGCAAGCTGGTGAAGGAACGGCGCGATGACTCACCCGAGGACCCGGAGGACGCACACCACGCCGGCTAGGTTCCGGTGAACGTGCCCAAGTCCGAGCAACATATCCCCACGAGGCTAGGCGGTGGCACCCGAGGTGGTCACGCCGTCGTCGGGAGATACCGCCGTTTCGGGATCAACGGCAGTGTCCGGTTCCTCACTGGCAGCCTGCGCGACGGCGGCACTCGCCGCCGCGGCAAGGTTCCGCTCCTCGATGAGCTCCTGAAGCCAGAAGTAGGATGCCTTCGGCGTGCGCTCCAGGGTCTCGAAATCAACATGCAGCAGGCCAAACGGCTGGTTGTAGCCTGCCGACCATTCGAAATTGTCCATGAGCGACCACACGTAGTAGCCCCGCAGGTCAATGCCCTCGGCGTCACCGCCGGGAGCCGTGGCCTTCAGCGCTGACTCGATGTGGTCCGACAGGTATTTCAGCCGCCGCTCGTCCGGAATGAAAGTGGTGTTGGTGGACTTGTCGCGGACGATGATGTCCTCAAAACTGGCCCCGCCCTCGGTGATGATCACCGGCGGCAGATGCGGGTACCGTTCCGCCATCTCCTTCAGCGCCACCGCCATGTACTCGGGCTTCACCGGCCAGCCGTAGGAGGTGATGTCCGCTTCGGGCCAGGCCTCCACGTGGAACGGCGTGGAACCATTGCCGGCCGCACTCAGGTCACTGCCCATGGCCTCCGCCATGCTCGCCGGCACAGCCCCTTCACCGGGGCCGAAAGCCACCTTCGTGGGCATGTAGTAGTTCAGGCCATAGAAATCCAGCGGCTGGGAGATGATCTCCATGTCCTCGTCCGGGTGGTCGAACGAGCCGAAGAACTTCGCGGCGCGGATGAGATCCGGATATTGGCCCGTCAGGACGGGGTCCGCGTACAGCCGGTTCTGTGCAATGTCCATCAGGCCCGCACTCATCCAGTCCAGGGGGTTGATGGAGTTCGGGACCATGGGCGAGTACACGTTGGTCATCCCGATCTCGCCGGGGACCCCCGCCGCCCGCAATGCCTGCATCGCGAGCCCATGGCCCAGTAACTGGTGGTGCACGGTGGGCAACGCGTTGAGCATCAGTGCCTCGCCCGGCGAATGCAGGCCCATGGTGTAGCCGTTGGTGCTGACCGTGGCGGGCTCATTGACGGTGACCCAGCGGGCAACCCGGTCGCCGTACGCAGCAGCGGCGATCGCGGCGAACTCCCCCAGGCGGTAGGCGGTATCGCGATTCATCCAGCCGCCGGCGTCGTCCAGTCCCAGCGGAGTGTCCCAGTGATAAAGGCTGACCATGGGCGAAATCCCGTTGGCCAGGAGCTCGTCCAGGAGCCGGTCGTAGAAGTCCAGACCGGCAGGATTCACCGGGCCACTGCCGTTGGGCTGGATCCGCGGCCAGGACAGCGAGAACCGGTACGAGTCGACGCCCAACTGCTTCATGAGGGCCACGTCGCCGGGCATGCGGTGGTAGTGGTCGCAGGCTACGGCCGGGCTGTGGCCGTCCACGATGGCTCCCTCCTTGGCCGAAAACACGTCCCAGCCCGCCGGGCCCCTGCCGTCCTCGGTGAGCGCGCCCTCTATCTGGAAGGCTGCGGTGGCCACCCCCAGCGTGAAGTCCGCAGGGATGAGGGCGGCCAGGTCCTTGGCGGAAATGTGCATAGAGTCAGCCCTTCATGACGGAGAAAGCGTGGAACGGATAATTCCCAGAATGGCACACCGGAGCGTGGCTGACGAGCGTCACTGCTAGGGTCTGTGGATGGATGAAAAACTGGGGAAGTTCATCGACGATTTTTCCGCGCTGGTTCAGCTGGCGCAGGCCGGAAACCACCGGCAGCAGGCGGGCAAACAGCTGCTTGAGGCGTTAACAGAGCACGTGGGAGAGCCTGCTGAAGGCCTCTCCGTGGTGGTGGAAAACATCCCGCCGCACCGGTTTGTGGACGCGGACATCCTGATGGCGGAGTTCGCCGGTTAGGATCCGGACAGCCGGCTGGTGGGCATCGGCGGCGCCCAGCGGCACCACCAGTCACTCAGCGACATGGTGCAGCAGTCGCAGCTGTTCCCCAGTTTCCGCTGTCCCAGCCCGACTACACCAACCTTGCCAGCAAAAATAGCTGAGGCACCGAAACGATTTTCGCGAGCATCTTGACTTGAGGCACTACTCGGACCCAAAGTGGTGGCCATCAGACCCACGCGTCATCTTCAGAATTGGATGTCCCTGGTGTTCAGAAGTCGCAGTCGGCGGAAGCCCCGTGACTCCCCGGCAAGGGCATAGTCGTACGAATCGCCTTTCGACCCTACGGAGGCAACGGCGTCTGCTTCTTCCAGTCGCTGGGTGTAGCGGAGCGCCCGGTGCTGCACTCCGCGATGGGCGTGATGGACCATAGACCCAACCGGCGAACGTGCGGACATAGCTTATGTCAGCGACCCACAGCCAGCTCGGCGCCGGCGCGGTGAACCGGCGCTCGATCAGGTCCTCAGGCTTGCCGGCCGGCGAGACTCAACCTCGTTGCTCGTCAGCTCTGCCTGCTGCATTGGCATCGCACCGCACTGGTCGAGCCTGGATCCGAACAGGGTGGATCGACGGTTCCCGCCCGAGAGTCTGACCTGCCAGCTTTCATATCACCGCTTGGCGTAGTCAGCGAATCCCTGCCAGTCGATCACGACACACGGCTCGTCGCCAAGAATCCAGGCGTCGTGCCCAGGAGGCATGATGCCGAAGTCCCCAGGCCCGTACTCCATTTCTTCGCCGTCGTCCATGACAACCTTCATCCGTCCGGAGATGAAGTAGCCCATGTGGGAGGCTTGGCAACTGTCCGTCTTAGCGATCGGCTTTACGTGCTCGGACCACCTCCACCCCGGCAGGAATGTGGCGCGGCCGACGCCGCCCGCTTCCATGTTTACCAGTTGGAGCTGACCCGTCCCACCCTCGAACGGCCTGGTCTCCTCAGGCGAATCGAGGCTCTTGCGAATTAAACCTGCCATCTTGACCTCCTGTTGTCGGTATGCATTTTCTTGTGGATACGGCCAACGGTTCAGCCCCGCTGTCACGCCAAGCCCGCAGTCGCCTCGGACGACCTTGGCCGTCGCCGGTAGTTCCACACTGTACGCCGCTGTTCGCCATTCTGATACGGACGCACCGTCGTCTTGATTCCCGGATGGATCCTGACCTCGGTCGGCATCGTCTGCATCGTCGCCGGCTGCCTGCTGCCTGCTGCCTGCTGCCTGCTGCCTGCTGCCTGCTGCCTGCTGCCTGCTGATGATGCTCTGACGTGAAGGCTATCGAGGGCCGTCGGACTGTTTCAGCGGCGGGACGCTTGCACGTGCCGATCCGGCACCGTGCGTTTGGGACAGCGGAAGAGGGTCTCCGCGGCCCCCCGGCCCGTGACGTCCGGCAGCACAGAGAGCGTGGCGAAGAAAACAGACATGGCAACGGGAACTGTGAAATGGTTCAACTCCGAAAATCCTGCCCGACGGCCTGCTGCAGAAGGTCGCGGACCACACCGTGGGCATCGCCACGCACAGGGTGTCCCTCAAGCAGCACGGCCAGCACCTCAAACGCGGCATCCTGCTGTACGGCCGGCCTGGGACCGGCAAGACGCACACCGTGCGCCACCTGCTGAGCCAGAGTGAAGGCTCGACGGCGATCCTCCTCTCGGGCGGGTCACTCGCCAGGATCTCGGAGGCGGCCCGCATGGCGCGGGCGCTGCAGCCCTCGATTGTGGTGCTGGAGGACTGCGACCTCATTGCCGAGGACCGGAGTTTCGGGCACGGGCCACAGCCGCTGCTCTTTGAGGTGCTGGACGCCATGGACGGCCTGGATAACGACGCCGACGTCGCGTTCGTCCTCACCACCAACCGGCCGGACATGTTGGAACGCGCCCTGGCGCAGCGCCCGGGCCGCGTGGACCTGGCGGTGGAGATCCCGCTTCCGGCCCATGCCGAGCGGGTCCGGCTGCTGGAACTGTACGGCCGACTGGTGGCGTTCAGCCCGGCGGCGCTCGATGCCGCCGCGGAACGGACGGCGGGAACCACCGCCTCCTTCGCCCGGGAACTGGTCCGGCGGGCGGTTGTGGCGGCGGCGCTGGATAACACGCCGGTGTCCGATTCGCACCTGGCGGCCGCAGTGGAGGACCTGATGGCCGACGCCGAAACCCTCACCCGCAGCCTGCTGGGCAGCGGCACGGACGCGGCCGGTTCATTGTGAGCCGAAGAGGAACTCCTTGGCGTGCGCCACGGCCTTCCGGAAGGCATCGTTCCGGAGCGTGACGAGTTGCTCCGCGTCGCCGTCTGCGGGCTCCAGATAGCCGGTGTAACCGGGCCGCAGCACCCAGACGTCGCCGGCGGGCGGAAGATAGAACACCCCAAAGGACCGCTGCTGCTCGTCCTCGGCGGTCCATACGGGAACCACTGCCAAGGCCGCGCCGGTGGCAGGGTGGATCCACTGCGCGCGGGGAAGGGGCTCTTCGTGGGCTTCGGGGTCCAGGAACGGTGCAGTACCCTCGCCCCAGCGCTGTTCGAAGCGTTCGTGGAAGGCAGGAATCAGGTGGGAGTCGTAGCGGCGCCAGTCGCTCATTGTTTTGTCCGCCTCCTAGCGGTGGTGGCTGTCGTTTTTCGGGTTTACGTCCACGGTCCGCTTTCCCAGTGCACCGGCGTGATCCTGATGGTGTTGCCGGCCGGGGCGTACCGGTTGCTGACCTTCCGGACGGGGATGACTGTCGGGGCGCCCCCCGGCGCCCTTGTTCCGTTGCGGCTCCGGTCGTAGGCTGCGCGCCGCGCCGGGTCACGGAGGACAGCGAACGCCTGCATGATCCGCAGCAACTCTCCATCCTGCACGGCGCGGTCACCCGTTGCGCCGCCGTCGACATCGGGGTGGTGGGTGCGCATCAGCGCCCGGTAGGCACGGGAGATCTCCTGCTGGCTGGCAGCGGCTTTCACCCTCAGGGCGGCGTAGTAGTCCGGCTGGCTGGTCATGGAGGGTACGTCTCGGGGATCTTACGGGGACGGCGTGGGGGCACCGACTGCAGCCGGTGCCCCCGCGGTCCGGACCTATTTACCGATCTCGTGCAAGGAACCCTGCTTGGTTTCGATCTCGATCCTGCGCGGCTTGGCCTGCTCCGCCACTGGGATCCGCAGGGTCAGGACGCCCTGGTCGTAGCTGGCCTTGATGTTGTCCGCATTGAGCGTGTCGCCCAGGATGAGCTGGCGACTGAAGACACCGCGCGGACGCTCTGAGGCCACCAGCTCCACATTGGGCTGTGTGGGGTCCTGGCGCTCCGCCCGAACGGTCAGTACGTTGCGTTCAACGTTGAGGTCCACCGAATCGATTTTGACGCCCGGGAGGTCGAACGCCACCACGAACTCGCCGTCTTCCTGCCAGGCGTCCATGGGCATGGCCGCCGGCCGGGCCGCGGTTCCGAAGACCTGCTGGGTGAGCCGGTCCAGCTCACGGAACGGGTCCGTACGCATCAACATCATTTCCCACTCCTTCAGTTTCTAGAAGTTACTTCCAGTTGCTATATCCACCATCGTTTATCTGTGGTGGTGGATATAGATTTTTTATAGCACTCGTGCGAGACTGATGCAACATCACGGGGAGGGAATTTTGGAGTGGACGCGGTCAGTGGAACACCAGGACAAAAACCGGGACCTCGGGCCGGGCAGGCACTGTATGCCATCTCCGTGGCGGCAAAGCTGGCAGGGACCGGGCAGCAGAACATCAGGCTCTACGAGACAAAAGGGCTGATCCTCCCGGAGCGAACGGCCGGGGGCACGCGTCAGTACAGTGATGCCGATGTCGCTCTGCTCCTGCACATCGGCGAACTCCTGGACCAGGGGCTCAATCTTGCCGGCATCGCCAAAGTTTTGGAGCTCGAGGTAGCCAATGCCGAACTGCGTCGCGCCCTCGGACGGGCCAGGTCACGCCCGGACAGGTAACGGCCAGAGTCCCCGGCCAGTCAGGATCCGCGGCCGCCCGCCAGCCGGTAGGACTCCTCCAGCAGTTCTCCGAGTTCCTCAGTGCCGATGCGGGCCAGCCGGACCAGCACCAGCTGCGGCGAACGCTCATGGTGCGGGGTCCAGAAATACGTGTCGGGCTCCGTGCCCGCCAAGGCCTCCCGCTCGGTGGTCTTCACCGTCAGCACGCCGTCCTCCCATATGCGTGCCATCAGCGTCTTCGCGAACCAGGCGGGCTGGTCCCAGCTGCTGCGTTCGGTGACACCGGGCAGCGCCAGGCACATCCTCCGCACGTCGTCCTCGGTTGCCATCGCGGCTAGTCGCCTGGTGCGTCGGCCTTGGACAGTTCGCCCGTGATCCGTTCGCCGGGGATCCGGGCGGTCCGCCACGTATCCAGGGCGATGACGGCACCGAGAATCAGGAGCGAGAGCGTAATCGAGGCCAGCGCGTCGCTGAGCCAGTGGTAGCCGAGGTACAGGCGGCTCAGCGCGGCCAGGACAACGCCGATGCCCGCACCAACGAAGCCGAAGACGGCCGACCTCGGATTTTTCCGCCGCGAGAACACCAGGAAGGTGGTCACCAGCAGGAAGTCACAGGCACCCAGCACATGGCCGGACGGAAATGAGTAGGTGTGGTCGGCGCCAAACAGCATCAGTTCCACCGGCGGCCGCGAGCGCTGGACGATCGCCAGGATGATCTGCGATATCACGACGCCGGTGAGCATCGCGGCGGCGAGCACAATGGGCCGCCAGGCGTGCCTGGCCACGAACCCCCAGACCACCGTCACCACTAGCACGATGATGGGCAGGGCAACAGGGCCGAAGATCACCGCGAGGAAGATCATCACGGCCGTGAGGGTCTCGGACCGGAGCGAGAGCAGCCAGTCGCGGATGGACTCGTCGGGACCCCAGGGGCCGGTGCTGCTCTGCAGAACGCCCACCAGGGTGGCGATGAACAGCAAGGCGCCCACGCCAATGAGCACCACAGCCGTCCGGTACAGAGCCTTCCGCGCGGCCGGTTCCATAAAGCGTTCCTCCACCACGAACTTGTTATGGAAGGTCCGCCAAAGACTGGTCTTGCCTGCCTGCTCTGCCACTGTGTTTCCGTCCGTGCGCCGTTGAGGAGTGCCTAAGATGAAGATTATCCCTTCTGTCCGTTGTTGGCCCTTCTCTGCGCATGGTTGGCCCTGCCGCCTGGCATGTCAGCCGGCCGGGGTAGCCTGACTGAATGGGCGTGATGAATGAGCTGATCAACCGGCAGGGCGTGGAAACCCTGGCCCGGATTCTGGCTGAGGCCGCTCCCGGATCGGACTGGCCGCACGTCACCGCAGCCGCCGCACAGTTGGACGAGCTGAGCCTGCGCGGCCGGACGGACGTGGTGAGCAGTGCGCTGCTGGCGGACATGCGGCAGCTTCCGGAACCGGGATATCCGACGGCGGCGCGCATCTTCCGGAGCGCCCTCGCCGGCGCCGGTTTCACGGGGTGGATCCTCTGGCCGGTATCCGAGGCCGCCGTCACGCTGGCCCTCGAATCTGGCGCTGCACCTGACTTTGACGACTGCCTGGCCCTCCTGGCCGAACTGACCCCGAGGCTCACCGGCGAGTTCGCCATCCGCCGGCTGCTGGCCGCGGACCTGGAGCGTTCCCTCGAGATCATCCAGGGCTGGACCGCGCATCCGGACGAGCATGTCCGCCGCCTGGCCTCCGAGGGCACCCGCGCGTATCTCCCCTGGGCGGTGCGGGTTCCCGCCGTCGTGCTTCATCCGGAGGCGTCCCTCCCCGTTCTGGACGCCCTGTACCGGGACCCTTCGGAGTACGTGCGGCGCTCGGTGGCAAACCACCTCAACGACGTGGCGCGGCACGCGCCCGCTCTGGTGGTGGCAACGGCGGCTCGCTGGCTGGCCGCCCCGGACGCCAACACCGCATGGGTGGTCAGGCATGGCCTGCGGACCCTGATCAAGAAGGCCCACCCCGGTGCGCTCGCGCTGCAGGGGTTCACGCCGGCGTCGGTGGCTGTCACGGGGCCCACGCTGGACCGGAACTCGGTGGCCATACCGGGTGAACTGGCTTTCGACTTCGCGATCGCCAACACCGGGAACTACGATGCCAAGCTCGCCGTGGACTACGTGGTCCACTACGTCAAAGCCAACGGCACGCAATCGGCGAAGGTCTTCAAGATCGCGGCGCTCACCCTCGCCGCCGGTGAGACCCGCACCTTGTCGAAGCGTCATGCCTTCCGGCAGATGACCACCCGGGTGCACCACCCGGGGGTCCACGCCCTGGAGCTGCAGATCAACGGGATCCGGCACGGGCACACAGAGTTTGAGCTGCACGTCTGAGGTGGGAGGCACTGCGGGTACCTGTATCAACAGCCACTCCCACACATGCGGAATGTGCGGTTGGCTAATAAAGGAAGACCCGGGCTCCAGCCCCTGACGAAGTGATGAGGAAACGAAAATGCGAGCAACCATGATGTATGGCGCCGGCGACGTGCGCGTGGAGAACGTGCCCGATCCCGTCATCCAGAATCCGACCGACGCCATCGTGCGGATCGTCAATTCCTGTATCTGCGGCTCCGACCTGCACCCCTACCACGGCATGCCCTCGTCCAGGCAGGGCAGCCCCATGGGCCACGAGTTCATCGGCGTCGTCGAGGAAACGGGCAAGGACGTGTCCACCCTGAAGAAGGGGGACTTCGTCATCGCCCCGTTCGCCTGGTCCGACGGGACCTGCGTCTTTTGCCGCGAAGGCCTGCAGACGTCCTGCCGCCACGGCGGGTTCTGGGCCTCGAACGGAATCGGCGGCGCCCAGGCCGAGGCCGTCCGCGTCCCGTTCGCCGACGGCACGCTGGTCCAGGTCCCGGTTGGTGAGGACAGCGAGCTGCTGCCCTCGCTCCTGACCCTCTCCGACGTCTATGGCACCGGCTACCACGCCGCCATCAAGGCGGGCGTGAACGCCCGGACCACTGTCACGGTCATCGGTGACGGCGCCGTCGGGCTGATGGCGGTGCTGTCCGCCAAGCAGCTGGGTGCCGAGCAGATCATCCTGATGGGCCGGCACAAGGCCCGCACCGACCTGGGCCTTGAATACGGTGCCACCGACGTCGTCGCCGAGCGCGGTGAGGCCGGCATCGAGAAGGTACGCGAACTCAGCGGCGGCGACGGAACGCACACCGTCCTGGAGTGTGTGGGGCACCGCCCAGCGTACGACCAGGCACTCGGCGTGATCCGCCCCGGCGGCGTCATCAGCCGGGTGGGCGTGCCCCAGTACGAGGACGCTCCGATCGGCTTCGGCTCCATGTTCGGCCCGAACATCACGCTCACCGGCGGCCCGGCCCCTGTGCGCGCCTACATCGAGACGCTGCTGCCCGGCGTCCTGGACGGCACCGTGAACCCGGGCAAGGTGTTCGACCGCACTATCAGCCTGAACGAGGTCCCCGACGGCTACCGCGCCATGGATTCCCGCGAAGCCCTGAAGGTCCTGGTCCGTCCGTAGCGCCACCCCCGAAAGGAAACACACCATGACTACCTGGCTCATCACAGGCTGCTCCACCGGACTCGGCCGCGCACTCGCCCAGGCCGTGCTCGCCAACGGCCACAACGCCGTCGTCACCGCCCGCAACGTCACCACGGTCGAAGACATCGCAGCCGCCTACCCGGACATCGCCCTCCCCCTTCAGCTCGACGTCACCAACACCGCCGAGATCGGCGCTGTTGTCGAGCAGGCCAGGGCACGCTTCGGTAGCATCGACGTGCTGGTCAACAACGCCGGCTACGGTTACCGTGCCGCGGTTGAAGAAGCGGACGACGCCGACATCCGGCAATTGTTCGACACTAACTTTTTCGGCGCCGTCAGCATGATCAAAGCCGTTCTCCCCGGAATGCGCGCCAACAGGGCCGGGTCCATCCTGAACATCTCCTCCATCGGGGCGCGCATCTCACCGGCCGGATCCGGATACTACTCCGCCAGCAAGGCAGCCTTGGAGGGCCTGTCCGGCTCCCTCCACAAGGAACTGAAGCCACTCGGGATCAGCGTCACGGTCATCGAGCCCGGCGCGTTCCGCACCGACTTCGCCGGCCGCTCGCTGACCCAGTCAGCGACGCCGATCGGGGACTACGCGGAGACAGCCGGGAAGCGCCGCAAGGAAAATGACACGATGCACGGCACGCAACCGGGCGACCCTGCCAAGGCGGCGGAAGCCATCCTGGCGGTCGCCGAAAGCCCCAACCCGCCAGCCCTGATGGTGCTGGGCAACGACGCGTTTGACCTGTTCGCCGCCGTCGCGCAGGCCGAGCGCACCCAGCTGGACCAATGGCGGGACGTCAGCATCAGCACCGGCATCGGAGCAAACCAACGATGAGCACACAAAGGCAACCGAAAACCGCCACCGTCAAGGGACCCGCTGACTGGTTTACCGGCGACGTCTACTTCAACGCTTACTACTCCGGCCAGCAACCGTCCCGCGCCCGGCTGAATCTCGTGCGCTTCACCCCCGGCGCGCACACCGCCTGGCACAAGCACGCCATCGGGCAGACCCTGCACGTCACGGAAGGCATCGGGTACGTGCAATCGCGCGGGGAAGAGCTAATCGAGCTGCAGCCCGGCGATACCATCCACACGCCCGCGGGTGAGTGGCACTGGCACGGCGCGGCGGCAGACAACTTCATGTGCCACCTGGCACTGTGGGAAGCGCCCGTGGACAGCGACGAGCCCGAAACAGTCTGGGGTGCCAAGCTCACGGCCGACGAATACCCCTCGACGAAGTAGGAAACGACAGGCACGCGCAGTAGGGCCGCAGCGCGGCGTTACTGCGGGTGCTTGGCCGTTGGTGCTGGTTCGGCGAACTCGTCATCGTGCGTGGCAGCCCAGGAGGCCAAAAGCTGCAAGGCATCAGCCGTCGGGGAGCCCGCAGGTGCGGTGTACACGTTCAGCACCAGGCCCGGCTCGCTGGGCAGCTCCATGGACTGGTAGTTCAAGTCGAGGTCACCCACCACCGGGTGATGCAGCCGTTTGAGCCCGCTGCGATGGAAGACCACGTCCCGGGAAGCCCACCGGTCCCTGAACAGCTCGCTCTGCGTGGACAGCTCGCCGACCAGCCGGATCAGGTCGGGGTCGTGCGGGTGGCGGCCTGCTTCAAGCCGGAGCATCGCCGCGGCATCGTTGGCGATCTGATCGTAATCGCGCCAGAACTCCCGGGCCGCCGGGTCAAGGTACGTAAACCGGGTGGTGTTCACGGGCCGGTGCGCACTTTTGAACACAGGTGAGTAAAGGGCCCGCCCCATCCGGTTTGCGGCCAGGATGTCGTGGCGGCCGTTGCGGACCCACGCCGGCGCGTCAGCCATTGCATCGAGGACCTGCTGAACTTCAGGGCGGACAGTACCGGACGGCTTGCTCCGGCTCCTGCGAGCCGGCCCGGCGGCGCGGGCGAGGTCAAAAAGATGCTCCCGCTCGGCTTCGTCCAGCTTCAGCGTGCGTGCGAGGGCATCCAGCACGCTTTCGGACGCCCCGGCGAGGTTGCCACGTTCCAGGCGCACGTAGTAGTCCACGGACACACCGGCCAGCATCGCCACTTCCTCACGCCGCAGGCCGGCGACCCGCCGATTCCCGCCGTACGCAGGCAACCCGGCTTCCTCGGGCGAAATCCGCGCCCGCCTGGAACTTAGAAACTCCTTTATGTCCGCGCGCACGTCTCCCATACCCCTACGGTAGGCGCCAGCGGTCCCGGGCGGCAGGCACTGTCAGTACCTGCCTGCCCCACGCCCGGGGAATGCAAGTCCAAGGAATGCAATCCCAGGCAAGACAAGCCCAGGTAAGACAAGCCCAGCCACGACCAGGCCGCTACCGCTGGGTGGTTCCGCTGGCGGTGGCGCCCAGCATGGCGAGCTCGGCACGGCCGGGCAGGCCCTCCCAGTCGCCGGCGGTGCTGACGGCGAAGGCTCCCATAACGGCGCCGCGTTGCAGGCGGCCGGCAACATCCTCGCCGTCGAGCAGGGCAGAGAGGTAGCCGGCGGTGAAGGCGTCCCCCGCGCCCACGGTATCGATGCTTGTCACCGCGACGGCGGGCGCCTCGAACCGCCCGGAGGCAGTGTGGACGCCGGCGCCGGCGGCCCCCCGCTTGACCACGACTTCCCCAACCCCCTGCTCCAGCAACGAGGCAGCGAGCGCGGTTTCGGCGTCGTCGTACCCCAGGGAACCGGAGCCGCCCAAGCCGGCGGACGCAACCAGGTCCAGCTCGTCGTCGGACGCTATCAGGATGTCGGCGTGCCGCGCCATGGGGCCCAGCACGGCGCGGGCCTCGTCCCGGGTCCAGAGCCGGCTGCGGTAATTGACGTCGAGGGAGACCACCACTCCGTCGGCTGCGGCCCGCTCGGCAGCGTATTCAAACGCCGTCCGGGCTTCCGGGCTGAGCGCGGGGGTGATGCCGGTCAGGTGCAGCACGCGCGGGCCGGTACCGAAGGCACTGTCCACGTCGTCCCGGCTGACGGTGGAACCGGCCGAACCGGCGCGGTAGTAGAAGGCCCGGGTGACGTCCGCGGTCCGCTGTTCGAGGAACATCACGCCCGTGCTGCGGGAGGGATCCACCCGGCACTGCGTCCCGATGCCCTCGGAGCGGAGCTGCCGCAGGATGAATTCGCCGTGCGGATCGGCGCCAACTGCACCGGCCCACGTGACTGTGTGTCCTAGCCGCGCAACCCCCACGGCGACGTTCGATTCGGCACCGGCCACGTGCATGGCCAAGCTTCCGCCCGCGGACAGCGGCCCGGCGGACCGCAGCGACACCATGGATTCGCCGAAGGTCAGAAGGTCGACGGCGGCGCTCACCGCACGCCCGCGGCGGCGGTCACTGCGGCGGCCGCTGCGGCCGACCGGCGGGCAAAGGAGTCCGCCAGGTCCACAAACGCGCGGGCACGCCCCCGCATCGGGCCAAGGTCACCGCCGGAGCCGGCACCACCGAACAATGGACCGCCGAGCCCGACGGCGATCGCGCCGGCTTCCCAGTAACCCGCGGCCTCGTCCAGGCCCACGCCGCCCACCGCGATGAACGGGATCCCGGGGAAGGGATCGCGCAGCGCCTTGAGGTAGCCGGGGCCGCCGATGGAAGCGGGGAACAGCTTGATGGCGGTGGCCCCCCGGCTCATCGCTTCGTACGCCTCGCTGGGCGTCAGGGCGCCGGCCAGGACGGGGATTCCCTGCCGCGCCGATTCGTGGATGGATGCGGCCAGGGACGGCGTGACCATAAACTGGCCGCCGGCCTCGGCGACGTTGTCCACGTCCTGCCCGGTCAGCACGGTTCCGCCGCCGACGTAGCAGCCCGCCGGTGCGGCGGCGCGGACCTCGCGGATGGCATCCAGCGCCCCCGGCGTGGTCAGTGCGATCTCGACGAACCTGAACCCTTCCGCCATCGCGGCGAGGGCGGCCTGCGCCGCGGCCTTGCCGTCGGTGCCGCGCACGATTCCCACGAGCCGCGACTCCCGGATTCCGGCCAGCAGGCTTTCGGGCGTGATGTCCGTGCTGTCAGAAACGTCAGTGCTGTCAGTCATGTTGTTTACCATTCTGCAAATGCTCCGTCCGAGTGGCGCCAGACCGGCCCGCGCCAGGCGTGGCCGCGCTTGTCCGCCGCGCGGACCACGGCCTCGTCGATTTCAATGCCGAGGCCGGGACCGGTCAGCCGTTCAATGTGGCCGTCCACGAACTTCAGCGGGGACTTGTCCACCACGTAGTCCAGGACTTCGGCACCCTTGTTGTAGTGGATTCCGATGCTCTGTTCCTGGATCAGGAAGTTGGGCGTCGCGAAGCCCACCTGCAGGCACGCTGCCAGGGCGAGCGGCCCCAGCGGGCAGTGCGGGGCCAGTTGGACGTCGTAGATTTCAGCCAGCGAGGCGATTTTGCGGACCTCGGTGATGCCGCCGGCGTGCGAGAGGTCCGGCTGGGCCACGGCGATGCCGGCCTGCAGGGCGGGCAGGAATTCCTGCCGGCTGTAGAGCCGCTCACCGGTGGAAACCGGCGTCGTGGTTGAAGAGGTGAATTCGCGCAGCAGGTGCGTGTTTTCCGGAACCACCGGTTCTTCGAGGAAGAACGGCCGGTACGGTTCCAGCAGCGGCGCCACCCGGCGGGCGTTGGCCAGGCTGAAGCGGCCATGGAAGTCCACCGCGACGTCGCGGTGGTCCCCCAGCACTTCGCGGGCCGCGGCAACACGGCGGACGACGCCGTCGATCTCGGCCACCGAGGCGACGGGGCTCATCCGGCCGCTGGCATTCATCTTGACGGCGGTCAGGCCCACTTCCAGCTGGGCGCTGATCTGGTCCGCCACCTCGTTCGGCTCGTCCCCGCCCACCCAGCCGTACATCCGGATCCTGTCGCGGACGTGGCCGCCCAGGAGCTGGTGTACGGGGGTGTTGAAGTGCTTGCCCGCGATGTCCCAGAGTGCCTGGTCCAGTCCCGAGACGGCACTGGCCAGGATGGGTCCGCCGCGGTAGAAGGAGCCCTTGGTCATGACCTGCCAGTGGTCTTCGATCCGGAGGGCGTCGTTGCCGATCAGCAGCTCCGAGAGCTGGCCGACGGCGGTGCGGACCGTTTCGCTGCGCCCCTCGCAGGTTGCCTCGCCCCAGCCGACAATCCCGCTCTCGGTCTCGATCCGGACAAACAGCCACCGCGGCGCAACGAGGAAGGTTTCAATTCTGCTGATGAGTGTCATGCCGGACCTAGCCCTTGGTAGCTCCGGCGGTCATGCCGGAGACGATGTACTTCTGCGTGAAGAGCGCAATGATCATGATGGGGATGGTCACCACGGTGGCGGCCGCCATGAGTCCGCCCCAGTCGATGCTGGCGTAGGAGACGAAGTCGAAGATGGCCACAGGCAGCGTCTTGGTCTTGGACCCGGAGAGCACCAGGGCGAACATGAAGTTGTTCCAGGAAAAGATGAAGGACAGGATGCCTGCGGTGGCCATGCCGGCCACGGACAGCGGCAGCGTGATGCGCTGGAACGCGCCGATGGGGGTGAGTCCGTCCACCTGCGCCGATTCCTCCAGTTCCAGCGGGAGCGAATCGAAGTAGCTCATCATGATGTAGACGATCAGCGGCAGGGCAACGAACATGTGGCTGAGGATCAGTACCTCGAACCCGCCCACCATTTTCAGGTTGGAGAACACGTAGTACCAGGGCACCAGCAGGGAAACACCCGGGATGACGCGGGCCATCAGGACCACCAGGGCTGAGCGGTGCATGGTGAACCGGCTCATGGCGTACGCGGCCGGGACGCCCAGCACCAGCGAGAGGGCCGTGGAGACAAAGGCCACCCAGAAGCTGTTGAAGATGAAGACGAAGTAGTTGTTGCGCTGCAGCACGTTTGCGTAGTTCTCGAACGTGGGGCTGAAGATGAACGATTTAGCGGTGTCGTAGATGTCCACGTTGGTCTTCAGCGAGGCCAGCAGCATCCAGAACAGCGGTGCCACCAGGAACAGCACCACGGCGATCAGGGCGGCGACGCGGAAGACCTTGTAGGCGCGGGTGCCGAGGGGCTTCTTCGGGCGGCGGACCGGCCGGGGCTGCCTGGCGGACGTTTGGGTTTCGATGTTTTCGTTCAGGACGGTCATTTGCTTACCGCTTTCTTGCGCATGGTCAGCAGCCACATGGAGCCGATGATGATCATGAAGAACAGGATCAGCACCGCGGAGGACAGCCCGTACTGGTTGTAGTCGAAGCTCAGGCCGTAGGCGTACACGTTCAGGGTCTCCACCTCGTGGAAGGACCCGCCGCCCTTGCCCTTGGTGGCGTACAGGATGTCGAAGGTCTTCAGGGCGTCGATGCCCCGGAGCAGGATGGCCACGATCACGGTGGGCATCATCAGGGGCAGCGTGATGAAGAAGAAACGCTGGAACGCGTTGGCTCCGTCCATGCGTGCCGCTTCGTCGGGCTCCTCGGAGAGGGAGGTCAGGCCGGCGAGCAGGATCAGGACCACCATGGGGGTCCACTGCCACACGTCCATGAAGATGGTGGTGCCGAGCGCGGTGTCCTGGCCGGAGAGCCAGGGCTGGGCGGGGATGCCCACAGCGGCGAGCAGCTGGTTCGCGAACCCGATGTTGGGGTCGAAGATCAGCCGCCACATCATGCCGACGGCTACCGGGGTTGCCACGAGCGGCAGCAGGATGGCCACGCGGACCCACTTTTCGCCGCGGAAGGGCCGCCACAGCAGCAGGGCGATGCCCATGCCGAGCGCCACTTCGCACACCAGGGCAATGCCGGTGAAGGTGAGTGTGCGGCCCACAGCGGGCCAGAAGCGTTCGACGTCGGACAGGACCGTCAGGTAGTTTTCCAGGCCGATGAATTCGGTGGCTGCCCGGACGGAGCCCTGCGAATCGGTGAGGCTCAGGTACAGCGTCCAGGCCAGCGGAAAGATGATCAGGACGCCGACGAAGGCCATCGCCGGGGCTGCGAAGAGCCATTTGCGGTGCCGGTTGGCCCAGTCAGAGAATTTTTCGCGGGCACCGGGAGCACGGCCTGTGTTCCGGGCTGCGCTGCGGGGAGGAGTCATTACAGACATGGTTCACCTAAGGAGTTGGGGGGTGAAGAATGGCCGGGGCGGGACGGCAGCGTCACTGCCGTCCCGCCGGGGCTGTTGCGTGCACCGGGCCTCATTGGCTGAGGCCCCGTGCACCGCGTGCGTTACTTCTTTTCGCTGTCCAGGAACTTCTGGAAGGCCACGTGGGCCGAGTCTGCTGCGGCGGAAGCGTCGGCGCCGGTGATGCTGGCGACGATCGGCTCGCCCACGATTTCGCGGGCCTTGCCAACGGTGACTACCTCGGGACGGTCGTGGCCCACACCGTTTTTGGCGCTGGCGGCAATGGCTTCGGCCAGGTCCTTCGGGTAGGTGGAGGTTCCCGCGGAGTCAGCCCAGACGGAGGCGCGGGGTCCGGGGACGCCGGCCTTCTGTGCGGCCAGGGTGCGTTCCTTGCTCGTGGCCCACTGGATGAACTTCCAGCCGTTGTCCTGGTTGCCCGAGGCCTCGTTCACTGCCAGGCCCCAGGACGGGATGTTGTACGGCTTGGAGCCAGCGGGACCGGCCGGCAGGGCGGCGAACCCGACAGTCTCGGCCACCTTGGACTTGGCCGGATCGGTGGCGTTCTTGTAGAGCGAGTCTGCCTCGGTATAGAAGGCGGCCTTGCCCTGTGTGAAGATTGCCATCGCCTCGGGCCAGCTCATATCCGTGCTGACGTTGGCGGGGCCGTAGTTCTTGATCAGGCCGCCGTAGTACGCGTAGGCCTCTTTGGCAGCGTCCGAGTTGACGGTGGACTTGCCGCTGGAATCGGTGAAGTCGCCGCCGAAGCTGTAGAGGAAGCTGGAGAACTGGGTGACGGCGGCGGACTTGCCGGTGCGGGCCACAAAGCCGGCCGTGTCCGGGTTGGATTCCTTGATGGCCTTGGCGGCCGCTTCAAGCTCCTGCATGGTCTTGGGGACCTCAAGACCGGCGGCCTTCAGCAGGTCCTTGCGGTAGTAGAGGACTTCGCGCTCGGTGATGATGGGGACGCCCACAACCTTGCCGTCAGCTGTGGTGGCCTTGACCGGGCCCTCCTGGTAGTCCTTCCAGTCCCAGCCGGAATCCGAGGAGACCTTGTTGGTCAGGTCCGCGAGGTAGCCGTTCTTCGCGAACGCCCTGCCTTCCTGGAGCGGGCGGTACATCATCACGTCGATCTCGTCGCTGCCTGCGTTGAGCTTGACGTTGTACTGGTCCGAGAGCTGGTCTTCGCCGAGCTGGGTCAGTTCCACCTTGAGCCCGGAGGACTTCTCAAATTCCGGGATGGCGGCCTTGATGCCTTCGGTCCAGACGTGGTTTGCGAGAGTTACCCGGACGATGCCGGATTCCTTGGCGTCGCTGCTGCCGCTGCCGCCGCCGCAGGCGGTGAGCCCCATGGAAAGTGCCGCGGCGACTGCCGCGTACTTCATTACTGAACGTCGCTTCATGACGACTCCCTTGCTTCGAGGCTGACGTCACTGTCCAGCCATCTACAAATGCATCTTTACATCTGCTCTGGAAGAGAGCATAGGTAAATAAGGCAGACTTAAACAACCCCTTTCGGCGACCAGTATGATTTATCTATGAAAACCCCAAAGGCGGAGTCCCCTACAGACCGGCATACTGCGTTGGTCCAGAGTTTGGGACTCGCGATCGCCGAGGGGTCCCTGGCTCCGAACTCGGTGGTGCGGCTGGATGAGCTGGAGGCGCAGCACAAGGTATCCCGCTCGGTTGTCCGGGAAGCGGCCCGGGTTCTGTCATCCAAGGGCATGCTCGCATCCCGCAGGCGGTTCGGCACCGTGGTGCAGCCCGAAGAGGCCTGGAACCTTTACGATCCCCAGGTGATCCGCTGGCGGCTGGCCTCGTCCCGCCGGCTGGAGCAGCTGCAGGCACTCAACGAGCTCCGTGGCGCGATCGAACCGCAGGCCGCCCGGCTCGCCGCCGAACGGGCGTCCTGGGATGCCGGCAGCGATCTGGTCTCCCTCGCAGCGCGGCTCTGGGCGGCCGGCCAGCGCGGCGAACAAGAGGAATTCCTCCGGCTGGACGTGGAGTTCCATGCCGCCGTGCTCAACGCATCAGGCAACGCCATGTTTGCCCAGCTCCAGAACCTTGTGGCCGAGGTCCTCACCGGCCGGACCGAACACGGCCTGATGCCGGACCTCCCGCATCACGAAGCGCTGCAGCTGCACGTTGACGTGGCCAGCGCCATCCAGCGCGGTGAGGCCGGCGCCGCGCATGCCGCCATGAGCAGGATCGTGGAACAGTTCGCTGAAGAGGTGGGCCATATCTGGTCCGAGCACCACCAGGGCGTGACGCCGGATGCGTCCCCGCGGCACACAACCCCGCAGCACACAACAGAGGCCGACGGCGCCCCCCAATTGCCGCCGTCGGCCTCCCCTTCCCTCGCGGACGGCTAGAACGAACCCGTAGTGAACTGCCACGTCTTCGTGGCCAACTGATTGCCTGCGAGGTCGCGGATGGACGTCCCGCCGCCGGTCACGGTCACCGTGTATTTCGTCTTCGCTGCCAGGGTGTTCTGCGGGTCCAGGATCCACTGATTGGTGGTTCCGTTGCGGAAGACGGCGGCCGGGACCACAGCCCCGGTGGCGGCGTTCTTCACCGTGAACGTGGCGGCGCCGACGCCCTGGACCGGCTCGCTGAAGGTCACCGACAGGTTGTTGTTCCGCCGGACCAGGACGGAGTTGCTGCCCGGCGTGAACCCCGTGACCGTGGGCGCGGGGCCGGTGGTGAACGTCCAGCTCGTGCTGGCCAAGGGCGTGCCTGCGGTGTCGCGGATGGCGGTGGCGCCGCCCACCAGCGTGGCAGTGAAAGTGACATCCGCGGCCAGGTTGGCGGACGGATCGAGGGTGGCAGTTTTGGTTGTGGCGTTGTAGCTGACCGTTGCCGGGATGGCGGTGCCGGCGGCGTTCCGGAGCACAAATGTTCCGGCACCAACACCCTGGACAGCCTTGCTGAACGTGGCCGTCACGTTGCCGGCAACGGGCACCGCCGTCGACTGCGGTGCGGGTGATTTGGCCGTAACGGTGGGGGCAGGCGCCACGGGAGCCGGTGCGGGCGCAGGTGCCGGAGCCGCCGCGGCGGCGTACAGCAGGCGGTTCGGCGTTCCGGTTCCGATGCCCGTGATGGCTCCGGCTGTGGCGTTCGAGGTCAACGACGCAGCGACCTGGGCCGGTGTGAGCGCCGGGTTCTGGGACAGCAACACGGCCGCGGCGCCGGCCGTGTGGGGCGCTGCCATGGAGGTGCCGGACATGGACGCGGTTGCGGTGGCCGAGCTGTACGAGGCGGACATAATGCCGACGCCGGGTGCATACAGATCCACGCAGGAACCGAAGTTGGAGAAGGAGGCCTGACGGTCGGCGGAATCGCTGGCTGCCACCGTGACCGCTGCGGCGAGCCGCGCCGGCGAGCTCCCGCAGGCGTCCGCGGCAGAGTTGCCGGCGGCAACCACGGCAGTAACGCCGTCGTTAATGACACCCTGGAGCGCCGAATCCACGGCCGTGCTGGCCACTCCGCCCAGGCTCATGTTCACCACAGCGGGAGTTCCCGCGGCGTGGTTGGCGGCGATCCAGTCCAGGCCGGCAACGACGTCGGAGTTGAAGCCGGAGCCGGAGCAGTCCAGCACCCGGACGGGGACAATCGTCGCCGCCTTGGCCACGCCGTAGGTGGTCCCGGCCACCGTTCCGGCCACGTGGGTGCCGTGGCCGTTGCAGTCGCCGGATCCGCGGCCATCGGCCACTGCTGTCCAGCCTGCTGCCACGCGGCCGGCAAACTCTGAGTGGGAGGCGAGCACGCCGGTGTCCACCACGTACGCGTTGACTCCGGCGCCGGCGGCGGTCCAGGTGTAGGAACCGGAGAGCGGCAGGGGACGCTGGTCCACGCGGTCCAACCCCCACGGTGCCGGCTGCTGCGTCGCGGAGAGTGTGATGGGCGCATCCACCTCAACCGAGGCGACGCCCGCCGAGCGGGACAATGCCGCGGCTTGCGCCGGCGTCGCCGTGACCACGGCGCCGCGCAGGGCGTGCGAAAAGGAGCGTCCGACGCCGAGGCCCTGGGACTTGAGTCGCGCCGCCTCGGCCGGGACGTCCGTTCCGGCGGCGTAGCGGACCAGGTAGCGGACGCTTGCGTCGTTGCCGGAAGGGGCAAGGGGCGGTGCAACGGCGGAGGCGGGCAGGCCAGAGGCGGTCAGTGCCACCGCAGATATCACCATGGCGGCAGCGGTCAGCACAAAACGGTGGGTGCGCATGGCGGGGTCCTAGTGTGACGTTCTGGATTGATGCTGGCGGCAACAAATCCCCGCCTATCACCAGATTAGAAGCCCGCCACGCGCCGCGGCCGGGAATTGAGCCGATCTTGCGCCAACCCTTCGGCGCCGGCGGAAATCTTGAGGGACCGCCCTCCTCAGTGGCCTGCTTTCGGGTTCAGCCTTCCGCGATTCAGTCTTCCGTGGGCGTCGTCCTGTTGGAGTGGTAGGTCCGCCAACTGTGTTCAGGCTCGAAGCCCAACAGGCGCCGGGCCTTGTCGATGGACAGCATGGTCTCGTGTTCGCCCAGTTCCTTGGTCACCGTGACGTTGGGGAACACCTCCGCGGCCAGGCTGGCGCTCGAACGGGTCATGACGGTGTCCGCGTTCGCGATGATGAATGCCTGGAATCCGGGCTGGCCGTTTTCCAGCGCACGCGCCACAGCCTGCGCGCCGTCGCGCCCGTCGATGTAGCCCCAGAGGTTCCACTTGCGAAGCGTGGCGTCGGAATCGAACGATGGGAACCGTTCGTAGTCCTCAACGTCCATAACGTTGGAGAACCGCAGGCCCGTGATGCTTAGCTCAGGGTCCCAGCGCGTCAGCTGGATCGCCATCTGCTCCTCAAGGTGCTTCACGAGGGAGTACGTGCTTTCCGGCCGGGCGGGGTATTCCTCGTCCACCGGGATGTAGGGAGGGTCGACGTCGAACGGCAGTCCCAGCACCGTCTCGCTCGAGGCGTACACCACCTTCTTGATGCCGGCACGCCGGCACGCCTGGAAGACGTTGTACGTGGACAGCATGTTGTTCTCGAACGTGGCCGCGTCCGGCATGAGACCCGGTGCGGGTACGGCTCCCAAGTGGACAACGGCGTCGAACCCGGTGAGCCTGCTGTCAAGGCTGAAAAGCACATCCAGGACCTGCCCGTAGTTGCGCAGGTCCACGATGGCAAGCCCCGGGCTCCGTTCCCCAGTCCTGTCCAGGTTCATCACCTGGTGGCCCTCCTCGGTGAGCCTGCGGACCACGTGCCGTCCCAGTTTTCCGCTTCCGCCGGTCACTGCAATTCTCATGGGGACACCCGGGCGGCGAGGAACTTTTCGACGGCGGCAATGGCACGTGTGGTGATGGCGCCAGGGTCACCGCTGCCGTCCACCGAAACCACCATGCCCCGGCCGGCGTAGACCGCCACGACTTCGTGGGTTTCGCGGTGGTAGAGGTCCAGCCGGCGCCGGAACACCTCGATGGTGTCGTCCTTCCTACCCTGTTCCTTGGCCCGCTGCAGCATCCGTTGCTCGAGTTCGGAATCGGGGGCGCGGAGTTCCACCACGGCGTCGAGACGGTGGCCCTGCGAAGCCAGTATGTTGTCCAGCTCCATGATCTGGGGAGCTGTGCGGGGGTACCCGTCCAGCAGGAAACCGGGCTGCAGATCGGCGTCGAGGAGCCGGTCCTTGACCAGGGCGTTGGTGAGATGGTCCGGCACAAAAGCACCGTCGTCGAGATACTTGGCGGCCTCTACGCCCAGCGGCGTCTCGTGGCTGACGTTGATCCGGAAGATTTCGCCCGTGGATACGGTAGGAATGCGGAAGTGCTTGGCGATCTGCACCGCTTGGGTGCCTTTCCCTGAGCCCGGCGGCCCGATGATGAGCAGTCTGGTCATTTTCCTGTCCCTCCACGGCGTCCTTGCCGGCTGGTCTCGGGTCCACTGTCGGCAGCGCCAACGTGTGCTTCATTCTGCCCACAAGTCGCAGCACAACGCCAGCCTCCGGGAAGGGAGCCGGAGGCTGGCGCTGGATTTTGGGGCTACAACTTGGAGTTCGTCCCGGCAATTTGCGCGGCGGACAATGGATTGCCAGCGATGTCCGCGATCCCGGTGTCGGGGGTGTAGTTGGGTCTCACGTTGCCATTCACGTCCAGGGGCGAGCCGGTACCGGTACCGAGCGTAATAGTGAGTTGATTCGCTGTTACGTTCCATGAAAGGGATGATCCCGCGAAGGTCAACCCGCCTGTCCCCGCATAGTTGCCGACAAGCCCAACTTTCCCGACCCTCATAGTTGTACAGCCGTCCGCTGTCAGGCGGAGGACGTCATCGGAACCCACGGTAACAAGCACTTGGTTCACCGTCTGGCTGCCGCCGGCCGCGGACCAGCCGCTGCAGATTGTTGACGGGTCAAGCGCCTCGTTGAACTTGAGGAAAATCTTGTCCCCCAGATCCATGATGCCGCTCGTTCCGCCGTTTTCGAGGCTAACCGTGGAAGCAATTGGCACGGAGACGTCCTTGGTACGCGTCACTATTCGGGGATCACTCACATTACCTGCCGCATCCTTGGCGGTGGCAGTGTAGGTGACGGCTCCGGGGCTGAAGGCCGTGAGGTTGAAATCGGCTGTGGTCCAGTCTCCGCTCTCGTTGGTAGTGACCGTCTTAGAGACAGGAAGCGAACCGGACCCCGAAACAGTAACTGTCACCGATGAACTTGGCTCGGCGGTGCCACGTACTGGGACGCCTGAAACGTTGAGACTGTTGACGTATGCGGGTGCGATGATCACCGGCGGGTCCGGCTTCGTGGTGTCAGCAACGAAGACTCCCAAACTGCGGGCAGACTCCAGCCCCGCCCATGAGCCGAGCACTGGTGTAACCGTGTAGTACCAAGTGCCGCTGGGCAATGCGGTCTCGCTGCAGCTCGGGGCGATTACTGTTCCCGCGCAGGCGCCTCCGGCGGCAACCTTTTCCCCGCCGGCCAACGAGTATCGGGCCACGGTGTAGCCGGAGACGGCCCGGCCGCCCGCCGTCGTGCCTAGTGCCCAACTGACCGACGCAGAACCTGCCGCAGGCGCCGTCGCGATGGGCGCAGTCATGGCGAGGATGGAATCAGCTTTGGCTGTGGCGGGGTTGCTGCCAAGGGTCTGCCAGTAGGCGTTGGCCGCCGGTGCGCCGCAGGAAATCACGAGTGCCGCAGCCATAACGCTGGCAATGCGGGCCTTCCGGCGCGCCCGCGGCGGCTGCACGTGCGGCGGGGTCTGGATGGGGCGGCTCATTTCCGTGCCTCCAAAGTAACGGGCAGGCTGAACGTGGCGCCCTGGCAGCCTGACACTGATGCCGTGGACATGGCGGCGGCGCCCGGCAGGGTGATCAGCACGGACGAATTTGCCGGAATACTCCCTGTGGGGGCCAGCGGAGCGGCGGGTTCAACGAAGGTCACGCCCGTGGTGGTGCAGCCAGGGTGGCCGGCGTCCGCCGTCGCGGCCCCGTTGCCGCGGATGGCGTAGACCTGCACGGCGTGGCCGTTGGGGTTGAGCACCCGGACGGCAACATCGGCGGTGCCGCCCGGGGCAAGGGTGTTCTGCGGGCTGTCGCCCGCCACGAGGGCCTCTACGGTGACGGTGGCCATGGTGCCGTTGGTGGCAGCGCCGGATCCGGCACCCACCGTGGCCCAGTAGGCGTACGCTCCGCCCACTCCCGTGACGAGGCAGAGAGTGACGGTTGTTGCCGCAGTCCTGGCAGCCAGCCGTCGGGAGGTGGTTTTCGTTGTGCGTGTCATCTCAGTTCCCCTCTCCTGCTCCCGAGTAGGAGAACTGCAGGGTGGCACCCTTACAGCCGTCCTGGTTCAGCGCCGTGTCCAGCATGGCGATTTTGGGCCACAGTGCCGGAGCGATGCCGAGTGATTGGAGCGAGCTGGAGCCCACAGGAACCGTGAACGGATAGGAGCCGGCGTAGTTGGTCACCACGTAGTCCGACGCCGTGCAGGGAAGCGCTGCTGCCGCTGCCGCCTGCGTCCGGGTGATGCCGGTGATGGCGACGGACAGGCTGGTCAGCGCCAGGCTCTTGTTGTTGGGATTGGCAAAGGAAAGATTCAGCGGCAGCGTGGCACCCGGCGTGAGCTGCGTGCCCAGATTCCCGGAAATGGTGAAGGACTTTTTGGACGAAAGGACGTGCAGTTGGACCACGACGGCGGCGGCCTGGCTTGCGCCGGAGGCCGTGGCGATGGTCAGGTCCGCTTTGCCGTCCGGAGTGGTTGCCGACGTCGCCACCGTGAGCGTGACGGTGGCCGTCTTGCCCGAAGCGAGCGTGACCGACGCCGGTGCGAAGGCCGCCGTCGTACTGGCCGGCAGGCCCGAAACAGTGGGGGTGACGCTGCCGCTGAACCCGTTGGTGGAGGTCAGGGACACCGAATAGCTGACCGGGTCGCCCCGGTCAACCGTCCGGCTGGAGGGATTCAACTGGATGGTGACGCCCTTTGTGTTGTTGCCCTGGCTCCCGCCCTGGCTGGCCGCGAAGATGGTGCCCGCTGAAACGAGCATCACTACAAGACCCACCAGCAGCACCTTCGCTACGGTGGTGGTTCTTCGCATGACTGTGCGGAAGTACCCAGAATATTTCTGCACGTTCAGCCCTTCTGGCCTGTTCCTAATTGAGTGGGAGGAGGTGGAATTCGCCGGCGGGGAGGTTCTGCTCCTCCCCGCCGGCGAAGACTATTGTTAGAGGCTGCCAACGGTGATGGTGACGATGGCGCCCTTGCAGGCCTCCTGATCGGTGTCGGGAAGATCAGTGAAGTCCAGCCGTCCGGTGCCCACTGTGGTCCCGGACGAGTGGGCTGCCACGAGCGCGTCGTCAGTTACGGCGGTGACGGGGAACCAGACGGCAAGGCAGCCTTCTTTGTCCGTGGTCACGGTAGCGGTCAGCTCCCCCACCCGGGTGCTGGTGTTCGGGTCGGCATTGTCCGCCGTGTACGTCACCGTGCGGAAGTCTCCGGGCGTCAGTCCGACGTCGAACGCAGCGTGCAGGGTGACCGTGCCGTTGCCGTCAGAGTTCGCGGCCGTGCCGTAGCCCTCGCCCGTGGTGGTCCAGTAGGCGTAGGCGGCACCGCCGCCGCCGGCCACCAGTGCCAGGGCACCGGCTGCTGCCAGGACCTTGTTCTTCTTGGTCATTTTGCGCATGAGAGAGACTCCTTTGGGCTGGGGGTAAGACAGATGCTGAGACGCACAGCCATCGGGAACCACTAAGGGACCTTGCTTCCGGCTGATCGATGACGCCCATACTTCCCGGCGCTGGTGATCCCAACAACGCGTAGCAGTACTGGACTTTTGCGGGTCTCCCCGGCCGCGACCTCTTGGATGACGGGCAGGGTACTCAGTTTTCGTCGACGAGGAGTGAGGTGTCCGATGTGCAAGGACTCTCGTGCGGGCGCTCGGGAACCCGCCGCACTCCTTGTAGTTTCAAGCCCAGAGGCCTCACTGCCGGATCCCCGGCGGTGCCACCCGCACGGTAAGCAGGTAGTCCTTGAGTCCCCCTGGCCTGGCCGCCTTGTGGCGCTTCCCAAGGCTCTGGCCTGTATATACTTCTGGATATCGGTTTAGCAGCAGGCCGTTGGACAGTTCGTCGATCCAGCGACCGTCGCCACCCTTTTGCCACTACGGCAGGGTTATGCGGAGGGTTACCGGTTCGTTTGACCTGAGCGAATGGCACTAAGAACCGTGGCCAGCGAGTCAACAGCAAAAACAGCTTCATCAATCACCGAGCACCTCCACGAAGAACTTCTCAACAGCTCCGACGTGGAGGAGTTCCTGGATGAGCTTGCCCGGGTGTCGGCCAGCACCCTTTCCGAACCTGGCGACGAAGTGCTGTGCGGCATCACTCTCCTGCGTAAGCGCAAGGCGGCCACCATTGCCAGCAGCGGCGCCGCTGCCCGCGCTGTCAGCCAGATTGAATGCCGGTCCGAGCAAAGCCCGGGCATGGCTGCCTCGCTGGAGCAGGTGACGGTTCATGTTGCTGACGTGAAAGACGAAGCTCGCTGGCCCGAATACTGCGAAGCCGTCCTGGACCAAGGCATCCGGTCAGTCCTGGCCATCCCGTTCCGGCTGGAGGGGGAAACCAAGGCCACCCTGCTCCTCTACTCCCACCGGACCTCCCGCTTCGAAGGCCGCGTCCTTAAAGCTGCGGAGGATTTCGTCCGCCAGACCTCCCTGGCCCTGCGGCTTGCGGTGCGTTTCGCGCATTACAGCGAGACTGCGGCGCATCTGCGTGCCACCCTCGAATCACGCACGGTGATCGACATGGCGGTCGGCATCATCATGGCCCAGAACCGGTGCAGCCAGCAGGACGCGTTCGAGCTCCTCAAAGCGGCGTCCAGCACCCGTAATTCCAAGCTGCATATCGTCGCCGCGGCCGTGGTGAATGCGCTGGACCAGGGGCCGGCCCGGACCCACTACGACGGCTGAACCCGGCCGCCCGGCCGGCGGCCAGCGAAGTGACCCCTGCGATGACCGGGGGCGGTTTGCGGAATATCTCATTGTGACGTCTTCCACCCCACCGGCACCGTAAACTGGTGGCAAAGTTGGCTGAGGGGCTTTCATGGAAACAAAACGCATCTGTCTTGTCATCGAGGACAACGATGACATCCGCGGTCTCATCGCGGTGGTCCTGACCCGCGCCGGTTTTTCCGTGCGTTCGGTTGCCAACGGCGCCGAAGGAATTGCCGCGGCCGCTGAACCATCGGTTTCGCTGATCACCCTGGACCTTGGCCTGCCGGACATGGACGGGCACGTCGTTGCCCGGGCAATCCGTGCCTTGAGCACCGCTCCCCTGCTGTTCCTCACGGCCAGGTCCGAGGAGGACGACGTCCTGGCTGGAATGGCCTCTGGCGCTGCGGCCTACCTGACCAAGCCGTTCCACCCCAAGGAACTGCAGGAGCTCGCACTGCGGCTCTGCCCGGCGGACGCCCCGGCCCGCCAGAAGTCGACGCCGCAACGGCAGCAGTAAGCCGCCCGCTCGCGCCTGCCCACCCCCTGCGCGAATTCGCCGGAGAGCTTCCCGTTCGCCTGACACACAGGGGCGTTCCGGTGTGCGGGACGCTGACCGGCGCGAATTCGGCGCCGTCGGCCAACACTGCGTACCCTTTCACAGGCGCAGCACAACTTCGGCAAATCGAAGCGATAGCTTGGCTGCCTACAAATGAGGCATGACTCCTCACAAGAACAATCCACGCAAGGGCAGCCGCGTCCGGCGCGCCGTCGTCGCCGGGGCCGTGGCCCTGACGCTTTCGGCAGGAGGTGCCACGGCCTGGGCGCTGGACCGGTTTGTGGTCCAGCACGTGGAAATCTCGGACGTCTCCGCGTACCAAGCCAGCCAAACGGGAACGTCCACCAGCACGACGGCGGACACCACCACTGATTCCACCGCCAGCGCCGTCACCACGGACACCTCCTACATGTCGGACAGCTCGAACATCACCATCTCCACGGTGACCACCGGCAGCGGCGACAGCACCGTCACCTACTACGTTGCCGACGTCGTGCTTGGCGATGCCACCACCCTCCAGTCAGCCTTCGCCGAGGACAGCTTCGGCGAAAACATCACCGAAACCACCTCGGAAATCGCGGCGGCAAACAGTGCCGTCTTCGCCATCAACGGCGACTACTACGGCTTCCGCGACACCGGCATCGTGATCCGCAACGGCGTGGTGTTCCGCGACGACGGCGCCCGCCAGGGCCTGGCTTTTTACCGCGACGGCACCGTGAAGGTGTACGACGAAACCGCCACCACCGCCGAGCAGCTGCTGGCCGACGGCGTCTGGAACACCCTCTCCTTCGGCCCGTCCCTGCTGGACAACGGCGAAGTGGCCGACGGCATCGAGTACGTGGAAGTGGACACCAACTTCGGCAACCACTCCATCCAGGGCGAACAGCCGCGCACCGCCGTCGGCATCATCGACGAGAACCACCTGGTGTTTGTGGTGGTGGACGGCCGCAGTGCCGGCTACAGCGCCGGCGTCACCATGACCGGGCTGGCGGAAATCATGCAGGGCCTCGGCGCCACCACCGCGTACAACCTCGACGGCGGCGGCTCGTCCACCATGTACTTCAACGGCGAACTGGTCAACAACCCGCTGGGCGAGAACAAGGAACGCGGCACCTCCGACATCCTCTACATCGCGGAGTAGGGCCCGCCATGATCATCCTGATCCCGGCGTACGAGCCGGACCAGCAGCTGCCTGCCCTGATCCGTTCCATCCGCGACGCCGAGCCGTGGGCCACCGTGGTGGTGGTTGATGACGGCAGCGGGCCTGGGTACAAGGCCGTGTTCGACGGCGTTAAGGCACTCGGGTGCCACGTCATCGGGTATTCCCGCAACCGGGGAAAGGGCTTCGCGCTGAAGACCGGGTTCGGGTTCATCGCCGACTACCTGCCAGGCCGGAACGTGGTGTGTGCCGACAGCGACGGGCAGCACACCATCGTGGATATTCTCCGCGTAGGTGCCGCGGTAACGGCCGGCTCACCGACCATGGTGCTGGGAACCCGGAACTTCACCGGCAACGTCCCCGCCCGCAGCAGATTCGGCAACAGCGCCACCCGGCTGCTGTTCACCCTGGCCACCGGCGAGCGCATCTCCGACACCCAGACCGGCCTCCGCGGCTACCCGGCGTCCATGCTCCCGTGGCTGCCGTCCGTCCGTGGTGAGCGTTACGAATACGAACTGAACCTCCTGCTGGAAGCCAAACCGGCCGGCTATGCGATTACCACCGTGGACATCGCCACGGTCTATTTGGACCACAATTCGGCGTCCCATTTCCGGCCGGTGGCGGACTCGGTCCGCATCTACGCGCCGCTGCTGAAGTTCCTGGCGTCCTCCTTCGCCGCGTTCCCAGTGGACGCCGTGGTGTTCCTGCTCCTGACCCTCGTGACCGACTCCCTGCTGCTGGCCGTGGTGGGAGCCCGGACCGTGAGCTCGGCGGTGAACTTCCTCGTTAACCGCCGGGTGGTGTTCGAGCACGGCAGGGACAGGGCTGCCACCGCTGCCGGCGTGCGGTACTTCGGCCTGGTGATCGTCCTGCTCGCCGTCAACTACGGCCTTATCTCTGCCCTGGACGCGCTCTCCGTGGCCGCCTTGCCAGCGAAGATCCTGGCTGAAGTCGCACTCCTGGCCGTCAGCTACGTGGTGCAGCAGCGGTTTCTTTTTTCCCGGCGCACGGCCAGGAGCGCCGCACGGGAGGCAGCGAATAAGACTCTGGACCCGAGCCGCGGCCACCACCCCGGGACGTTGCGCCGGTAGCCGGAGTAATGCTCGCCTTATCCGGTGGTGCCCGTCTTCTCGGCGTAGGAGGTGGCCTGGCGGCGCACCTGGTCCACGTAGGAATCGGACTGGTTGTAGGAGTAGATGGCCTCGGTCCATCCGTTCGCGGCGGTGAGGTCGGGGCCATGGGCGCATAAGTAACCGGCAGCGCTGAGGGCGGCATCGTCGATGTTGAAGGGATCCGCTTCTCCGTCACCGTTCCCGTCTCGTCCCGCAAGCTCCCAGGTGGAGGGGATGAACTGCATGGGTCCTACGGCGCGGTCCCAGCGAGCGTCGCCATCCAGGACGCCGTCGTCGGTATCAGCGATGGCGGCGAATCCGTTGCCGTCCAGGCTCGGGCCGACAATTGGTCCACTCGCCTGCCCTGCGGGCGTCAGGCTTCCGCCGCCGTACGCTCCGTGGGCGGATTCGATGAAGCCGATCGCCGCCACCGTATTCCAGCCGATCCCACACCCCGGAGCGGAATGATTGGCCGCGCTGGCCGCACCCACGTAGGCCCGAAGCGCGCGGGCGGGAATACCGGTTTGTGCGGCAGCCAGGTTGAGCCACTCGGCGTCCGCGTTCCGAGTGACATTCACGGCAGTTGTAAGGCCGGTGGCGGGCGTTTCGAGTTTCGCCTCCGACCGTGGCGGAGGAGGAAGAGCCCCGCGGGCGTCCGCGCCGAACTGCCCGAGCGCCCAGAATGACACCGCGGTGATGACGCAAATCGCGAACACGCAGAAAACCGCAAGGCGTTTGAGTTGGAGCACGGGTTTGATCCTATCGATCGAAGTCCGCTAGGAGGAACGGCGGCTGCCCCGGAAAACCGCGCCTCGGGAAACCGCAGACGAACTCCCGGAAAACACTCATATTCGGGCCTAGGTTCCGTCACAGCACCCGCACAGTATCGCCCGGGATCGTAGAGAACAGCCCACCAACAGATTCCGGAGAATCCCGATGACTTCCCTCATTTTCATCGCCGCAGACCTCGCGGCCATCAGCATCCTCACGTTCGTCCTCTACCTTCGCCGCCACCGGCGCCGCGACCTGGTGGTCTCGTACCTGGGCATGAACGTGGGCGTCCTGGCGGTAGCCACCGCGCTGTCAGGCTCCGCGGCCGGGCTCGGCCTGGGACTTGGCCTCTTCGGCGTCCTGTCCATCATCCGGCTCCGGTCCACCGAGCTGGCCCAGCATGAGGTGGCCTACTACTTCTCGGCCCTGGCACTTGGCCTGATTGCCGGACTCGGCATTGAACCCGTCTGGCTCACTGCCTCGCTGATGGGCCTGATCCTGCTGGTGATGTTCATCGGGGACCACCCTCGCGTGCTGCCCGCCCACCGGCACCAGACGGTGATTCTGGACCGGGCCCTGGCCGAAGACGGCGAACTGTACGCCCGGCTCGAGGAAGTCCTGCACGGCAAGGTCCACTCCGCCACCGTCCAGGAACTGGACCTGGTCAACGACAAAACCATCGTGGACGTCCGCTACGCCTACACCCCCGCGGCCGCCCCGGCAGCCGTGGCGTACCTTCCGGCCATGACGACGGCGGCGCCCCGGCACGCAGTACCGGCACCTCCGGTGCCGTTCCCCGCAGAGGAACCGGTGCCGACGTCGTCCGCTCCCGTCCGTGCGGCAGAAACCGACCGTGCGGCCGCTCCCGTCCACGCCTCGGCAGTTGCGGCATGAACGCCCCCGCAGGCGCCGGCGTCGTCAGCATCCTCAGCGGAATGCCCGCCGTGGGCTTGGACGAACTGAACGCCGAAGCCGCGCTCCAGACCCGCGTGGACCGCAAGTACGTGGTCCCCGAGAACCTGGCAAAGCAGATCCTGGCCGCGTTCGACGCCGAGGTCCGGGTCCTGGAAATGGACGGCTCCCGCTGCTTCGCCTACGACTCCGTGTACTTCGACACCGCCCAGCTGGACAGCTACCTCCTCGCCGCCCACGGCCGCCGCCGCCGGTACAAGGTCCGCACCCGGACCTACGTGGACAGCGCCATCAGCTTCCTGGAGGTCAAAACCGAAGGCGCCCGCGAAGCCACCGTCAAGGAACGCATCCCGTACGAGCTCACCGACCGCGCCCGAATGACCGCGGAAGGCCTGGACTACGTCCACGAAACCCTCGCCGCGGCGGTGGGCGGAGCGCCCGACGGACCCCTCGGGCCGGTCCTCGAAACCCGCTACCACCGCACCACGCTCTACCTCCCGGAATCCGGCAGCCGGGCCACCATCGATACCAACGTCACCTGGCAACGACCGGGTGAGCCCGCCTGGGTCCTGGACGGTGCCGTGATCCTCGAAACTAAGTCAGGCTCCGCGTCCGGCCCGCTGGACCGGCACCTCTCGGCCCACGGGATCCGGCCCTCCAGGATCTCCAAATTCGCCACCGGCATGGCGGCGCTCTGCCCGGACCTGCCGGCCAACCGCTGGAACCGCACGCTCCGCCGCACCATGAGCCTCCGCCCCGCCGCCTGACCCGCCTCCCCCACTGATCTCGAAGGAACACACCATGAACCGCTTCCGCACCCCCCTGTCCGTCACCGCCCTCGCCCTCGCCGTTGGGCTGGCCGGCTGCTCCGCCGCCGGCACCGCCACGGGAACGTCCATCACCGGGACCACCTCCACCGGCAGCACGTCCAACTCGTCCACGACGTCCGGCACGGCACAGGCCGCGGTTTCCCTGGACACCCTCGCCGCCGACACGCACTACGACGCCGACGACCTCACCTGGGATGCGGCCGCCGAAGTAGCCGTGACCCTGGCGGACGGCGCCAGCAAAGTAGCCTCCGGGGCGTCGTCGGGCGCTGTCACGGTCGACGGCGACACCGTCACCATCAGCGCGGCCGGCACCTACCGCCTGAGCGGGTCGCTGTCCGACGGGCAGGTGGTGGTGGCCGCCAGCGAGGAAGACGTGGTGCGCATCATCCTGGACGGCGCCGAGATCTCCAGCTCCACGGGCTCGCCGTTTGTGGTGCAGAGCGCCAACGAAGCCATCGTGTATCTGGAGGATGGCACGTCCAACTCGCTGAGCGACGCCTCCACCTACACGGACACCGCCGAGGACGCCCCGAACGCGGCGCTCTACTCCATGGCAGATCTCACCATCGCCGGCACCGGCTCGCTGAGCGTTGACGGCAACTCCAACGATGGCATCTCCTCCAAGGACGGCCTGGTGCTGGCCTCCGGAACCGTCTCCGTGAACGCCACCGACGACGGCATCGTGGGCAAGGACTACGCGGTCCTGCTCGACGGCGCCTACCAGGTGACCGCCGGCGACGACGGCTTGAAGTCGGACAACGAGGAGGACGAAGGCCGCGGCTGGGTACTCGTCAACGGCGGCACCCTGAACGTCAGCGCGGTGGACGATGGCATCAAGGCCTTCAACACGCTCACCATCGCCGCCGGCGTCACCACGGTGACCAAGTCCGAGGAGGCCCTGGAGGCCCAGCACATCGTGATGTCCGGCGGCACGGCCAGCGTCACCGCGAACGACGACGGCGTGAACGCCTCGGGCGGGGCCTCCACCTCCACTTCGGCCCAGGGCGGAATGGGCGGGGGCGGCGGCGAGATGGCCGTGGGCGACTACACCGTGGACATCACCGGCGGCTCGCTGACCATCAATGCTCAGGGCGACGGGCTGGACTCCAACGGCAACGCCAGCATCTCCGGCGGCACCGTGGTGGTCAACGGCCCCACCAACTCCGGCAACGGGGCGCTGGACGTCAACGGCGAACTGACCGTCACCGGCGGCACCGTGGCAGCGGCGGGAAGCGTGGGCATGGTGGTCACGCCGGGCACCTCCTCGACGCAGTCCGGCGTGCAGGTGACGCTCGGGTCATCGGTTCCGGCCGGCACCGTGGTGCAGATCGCCGACTCCAGCGGCACTGTGGTGGGTGCTTTCGTGACCACCAAGACGACGGCGTCGCTCGTGTTCTCCTCGGCAGCGATCACCGAGGGTGAGGAGTACACCGTCTACACCGGCGGCACGGCCACGGTCAGCGCCGGCGTAGGCGAGGGTTCCCTGGACGGCGCCGATCAGGTGGGCGTCGTGACGGCCGGCGAGTACACCGCAGCCCAGAGCCCGGGCGGCGGAGACGGCTTCGGCGCCCGCCCCTAGTCCCCTCCCCTAGCCCCCTCCAGACGCGCTCTCACTTAACGCAGGTTTTTGACCAACGCTCTCTCACTTCTTCAAGAAAGTGAGTGTGAATCGCTGCAAAAACGCCGCCATTTATCGCTGCGATTCACATACATAGATAGCGGACACGGATCATGAGACAGGACACGCCGTAGATGCGATCAGTCGTCAGAGGCGTCTCACGAACGGTCGTTTATGTCCTGTCCGAAAAAGTGTCGCAGGACATGGAACGCGCATGTCTAGGGCGGCTTCGTACCGTTCATGGTCTTGTGAAGTTGCAAGTACGCCGCTAACAACGAGTTGTCGGGGGCCTGATCTTCTGTAGTTCTGCCACACCAGTGCCATGTTGGCGGCCTCGGTGATGGTGTTGATTGGGTCATGTTCCCCTGGCGGCCAGGATCGATGGAACCAATCCGGCTCTTCACAGTTGAGGGTGTAATCGCTGGCTGGATGTTGGCTGGCCCGTCGGTCCCGGGGCAGCGATGCGCAAACGCAGCCGGAGGCCCGATCTTGTGTCACCGTTCGCAGTGGACTTCTTCGCGTACCCCCTCAGATCGGTCAACGGCGCACCCGATAGCGCAGGTGAAGCACCCGGTTGCCCTGAATCACCACGTCGGGATCCTCCAACAGGTGCTGTGCGCAGACCGACCCGAAGTAGCGCTTGCCGGACCCGAACACGACGGGTACGACGTCCATGCGCACCTCGTCGACCAGGCCCGCGGCAAGCACCTGGCCACCGACGTCGCCAGCGGCGACCTCGACGATGCGGTCACCCGCGAGCTCCTGCGCCTTGGCCACGGCTGCCTCGACGCCGTCGACGAAGTGAAACGGCGCCTCGGGGTCCCAGCCCTCGGGCTTCGGCCGGTGCGTCACGACGACCACGTGGTCGACCCCGCCCGGAGGCTTCCCGTCCCAGCCGTCCGTCATGTCGAAGACGTGGCGGCCGACGATTGTCGCTCCGATCTGGTCCCAGTACGGCCGGGTGTAGTCGTAGGACGTCTGCGACGGTCAGATCGGGGCAGGCAAGCCCGCCCCAGGGGTAGCGTCAGGCACGTCGAGGCCTTCCGGATGGGCAGTGTGGTTCGAGACGGACCGTGCTGTCTTGGCCTGTCGCGTCGTCGAGCCCGACGGGTCGGATGAGAGGTGGTGTCGTCGCTGCGGATGCGAGGGATCGCCGCGCGACACAGTGACCCGGCGTCTGGCGCACGAGACGCTGGGTTGGCGGCCGACCACGCGGGTGGTCACGATCCGTCGCTATCGGTCATCCGGATGCCCGCTAAGAAGATCGCCTAGTGAGACGCCGATGTCGGGGGCGGGAGGTCGCTCTGGCAGGCTAGGAACGTGATTGCAATCCTGTCTGCACCAAGTAACCTCGGCCTGCGGCCTCCAAGACGCGGCAGTGTGCCCGGCACAGCCAAAGCACCCGAGGCCCTAAGAGAAGCCGGTCTATTCAAGCGGCTCGCACAAGTGGGGGCGATTGACGCTGGCGTAGTCCTTCCAGGTCGGTACGTCGATGACGACACCACTCGTTCGGCTGGCCATGTTCGCAACGAGGCTGCGATGGCCGAGCACGCCCATCGACTTGCCGATCGTCTGGCGGGTGTTATCGAAACGGGAAACACTCCGTTGGTGGTCGGCGGAGATTGCAGCGTCCTACTCGGAATCGGCCTCGCTCTCTCGCGGTGCGGCCGGACTGGCCTGGTTCATGTAGACGGCCACACTGACTTTCGGCACCCTGGCAACAGCGAGGAGTGCGCTAGCGTCGCCGGTGAAGACCTTGCCGCTGCCGTTGGCCTCCACTGGCCAGCAATCGCGAATATGGACGGATTCGGGCCGTACTTCCCCCCTGCTCGTACCGTCCACATAGGGCACCGAGACGATGATGCAGAGGCTTCCGAAGCGCGTCGGAAACTGGGCCTCGTCGTCTCCGCTCAAGAAGCCCTTGCCCAGACGCCGGACGCCATCGGCGCTGCAGCTCTTGCAGTTGCGGGCGCTGGCTACTGGCTGCAGATCGACGTCGACGTACTCGATCCCAGCGTGATGCCAGCCGTAGACAGTCCCGACCCAGGAGGATTCGCCGCGAATGAACTGACGGAACTTCTGGCTCAGCTCGCCCCATGGGCCATCGGGGCGTCAGTGACCGTGTTCGACCCTGACCTCGACCCCGACGGACGGTACTCCCGCGTAGTTACCGACATCATTGCGGACGGTCTCGCGCGATTAGGTGTGGCTGCCTGACCTCCCCACTCCCAGTAAGGGATCCCCTACCGGCCAACCGGGCGCGTCATTTACCGCTGCAGAAACGCCGCCATTTAGCGCTGCGATTCACAAAAGTGAGAGAGCGTTGCGAAATAAGTGGCATTCAGTGAGAGAGCGTCCGGGGGGTGGGGAGGGGCGGCGTTTTTGGTCCTGTGAGCTTTCCGGTTATCGGCGCATACTTGAACGCACAGGCCACGCCATGGGAGGACACCATGAAGTTTCTCGGAGCATTGATTGTCATCTGGCTGATCATCGGAGGAATCGCCGCCTGGCAGCGCGGCTATTTCGGCGGGGCTCCAGGGTCCTGCGCCGCGGCGGGAACGGTGGCCGTGACCATCGTCGCCGGGCCCTTGAACTACCTGGGCGTCAACCCGCAGGTCAACTGCGAGCTGCCCCAACCCACCCAGTAGCCACATCCTTGGTGCCCCGGCGGGTGGTCCCTAGAGTAGGGAATGCCGGGCGCTGGCTTTTGCTTGCGCCCGAAACTGATCCCGAAGCTTCGAAAGGACCGCCGAGATGGCATTCGTCACCGTTGGAACCGAGAACAGCACCGATACCGAGCTCTACTACGAAGACCACGGGAGCGGCCAGCCCGTTGTCCTGATCCACGGCTACCCGCTGGACGGATCCTCCTGGGAAAAGCAGACCACCGCCCTTCTGGAGGCCGGCTACCGCGTGATCACCTACGACCGCCGCGGCTTTGGCAAGTCCAGCAAGACCACCAGCGGCTACGACTACGACACGTTCGCCGCCGACCTCAAAACCCTCCTGGAATCGCTGGACGTCAACAACGCCGTGCTGGTGGGCTTCTCCATGGGTACCGGCGAGGTTGCCCGTTACCTGAGCACGTATGGCTCCGCCCGGGTGGCCCGCGCAGTGTTCCTCGGATCGCTGGAACCGTTCGTCCTGAAAACCGAGGACAACCCGGAAGGCGTACCCCAGGACGTTTTTGACGGGCTCACCGAAGCCGTCACCGCGGACCGGTACGCGTTCTTCACGCAATTCTTCAAGAACTTCTACAACTCGGACACGTTCCTGGGCACGCCGCGGCTCAGCCAGGAAGTCCTGGATGCCAGCTGGAAAATCGCCGCAGGAGCCGGCGCCACCGCATCAGTCGCCGCGCAGCCCACCTGGCTGACCGACTTCCGCGGCGACATCCCCCGGATCGATGTCCCCGCGCTGATTGTCCACGGCACCGAGGACAACATCCTCCCCATCGACGTCACCGGCCGCCGGTTCGCCAAGGCCCTGCCGTCGGCGGAGTATGTGGAGATCGACGGCGCCCCGCACGGGCTGCTGTGGACGCACGCCGCCGAAGTCAACGAAGCCCTGCTCGCCTTCCTGAAGAAGCAGACGGGGTAACAAAAAAGAGTGGAAGGGCCAGGCGTTTCGCCTGGCCCTTCCACTCTTTAAGGCTTAGTCAGCTCAAGCCCTGGCAGCCTTGCCCGGCAGCGCCAGCTTGAAGACCTTCGCCCAGGACGATCCCACCTGCTTCAGCAGCGGACCCGTGGTGTACTTCAGGCCGTAGCGCTGGCAGATCTCGCGGACCCGCGGAGCAACCTCGGCGTACCGGTTGGACGGCAGGTCCGGGAAGAGGTGGTGCTCGATCTGGTGCGACAGGTTGCCGGTCATCAGGTGCATGAACTTGGAACCGGAGATGTTGGCGGAGCCGATCATCTGGCGGACGTACCAGTCACCGCGCGTTTCGCCTTCCACCATTTCCTCGGTGAAGGTGTCAGTGCCTTCCGGGAAGTGGCCGCAGAAGATCACGGCGTGTGCCCACACGTTGCGGACGGCGTTGGCGGTGAGGGTGCCGTAGAGCGCCTGCTTGCCGGAACCGGTGAGCATGGCGACCGCCGGAGTGGCGGCGTAGTCCTTGGTGAACTGGGTGACTACCTTGCGGCCCAAAGCCTTGAGGTCCTTGACGAGCGCTTCCTTGGACTTCTTGCCTGCCTGGTACTCAGCAAGCTCAAGGTCGTAGATGGCGATACCCCATTCGAAGAGCGGGGAAAGGATGGCATTGTACAGCGGGTTGCCCAGGTTGTGGGGCTGCCACGGCTGGTTCTCGTCCATGCGGAGGAGGTTGTACCCGACGTCGTTGTCCTTGCCTACGACGTTGGTCCAGCGGTGGTGGAGGTCGTTGTGCGTGTGCTGCCAGGCGCGCGACGGGGTGACGAAGTCCCACTCCCAGGTGGTGGAGTGGATGTCAGGATCCCGCATCCAGTCCCACTGCCCGTGCAGGATGTTGTGGCCGAGTTCCATGTTTTCCAGGATCTTGGCGAAGCTCAGCAGCGTGGTGCCGGTGACCCAGGCTGCCTTGTTCTTGCTGACCAGCAATGCCGCGCGGCCGGAGATCTCCAGCCCGCGCTGGATCTTGATCATGCGGCGGATGTAGGCGGCGTCGGAGGCGCCGCGCTTGGCCAGGATTTCGTCGCGGATCGCGTCGAGTTCGCGGCCCAGCTCAGCTACCTGTTCGTCGGTAAGGTGCGCTGCGGCAGGTGGACGCACCAGGGGGCTGCCGGACTCGGCCAGCGCTCCGGGGCGCGTCTTTGCCGCTCCGGTGGGGGCGGTGCTGCTTGCGGAATCTTTCTTGCTTTCTGAAACTACTGACATGCGGTATTGCTCCTCAGAGTTCGAGGTTGACGGGTCCGGCGGCTGCCGAGACACACGTTTGGATTAGTTGGCCGGGTTCGCCGTGGACCTCGTTGGTGCGAAGGTCACGGACCTGTCCGGCCAGGAGCGGAGTCAGGCAACTGTGGCAGATTCCCATCCGGCAGCCGCTGGGCATCAGCACCCCGGCGTCTTCGCCGACGTCGAGCAGCGGAGTATCGCCGTCGGCGTCAACTTCCCGGTCCGACGCCTCAAAGGTGACCAGGCCGCCGTCGTGCCCTACACCCCCGGCGAAGGTGGTGTTGAACCGCTCAATCATGAGGTTGCCGGGATCGCCGGCGAGCGCAACATCGGAGCCGGGGGCACCGGCGGTGAGGGACGCCTGCTTCCACAGGGCCTCGGCGTCGTCCAGGAAACTGTCCGGGCCGCACGCGTAAGCGGCCCGTTCCTTCCAGTCCGGGCAGATCTCATCGAGCTCGGCCGTGTTGGTCAGGTCCATCCGGCCCTGTTCGCCGGTGTACCAGTGGGCCAGCCGGAAGTTGGGGAACTGGTCAGCCAGTTCGGCGAGTTCCTCGCGGAAGAGGCTGTCGCCGGGCGTGCGGGCGGAGTGCACCAGGACGACGTCGGCATCCGGGCGGCGGGGAACAAGGGTGCGGATCATGGACATCACCGGAGTGATGCCGCTGCCGGCGGTGACCATCAGGAGCGGCCTGGGGTGCTCGGGCAGGACGAAGTCGCCTTGCGGGGGTGCCAGGAAAAGGACGTCGCCCGGTTTGGTGGTCCGGACCAGGGTTCCGGAAACGGCGCCGACGTCGGTTACGGTGATGGCCGGGTCCTTGCCGGCGGGGGCGCTCAGCGAATACGAGCGCCAGTGGCGGACGCCGTCCAGCTCAACGCCGATGCGCGCCCACTGACCAGCCAGGTGGGAATGCCAGCCGCGGCCGGGACGGAAGAAGATGGTGGCCGACTGTGCCGTTTCCTGGACCACACGGGTCACCACTCCACGCAGCTGGCGCGCCGAGAAGACAGGGTTAAAGAGCGCCAGAATATCTTCCGGTGCCAATGGCGTGGTCAGTACGGAAGCCGCCTGTGCCAGCTGACGTAGCCGGATCATGCAGTAAAACCTAAAGCGGCGCGAGCCATATTTCTCTCTCCTGACCGTTCCGCAGTCACGCAGTAATCGTAGGGCGCATTGCCCCCAAAGCCCGCTACAAGCCTAACGGCTGTGGCTTGTGGATGGTTCCTTGAGCAATATTAGTAAGGATGCTGACTAATATCCACTGCCGATCACCGGAATGAGCCAGACCGACGGCGGGGACGGTTGTCAGCGGTCGTCGCGTTCCTGGAATTCCTCGTCCAGGTCCAGGTGCCGGAACTCCGTCTCCGGGTTCGGTTCGCCCTCGGCCACGTACTCGTAGTCCAGTTGACGCTGTACTTGACTGTCCAAAACCTGCAGCTCCTTGTCCGGGATGCTGGAAAGATCCTCCGGGAACTCGTCTTCCGGTGTCAGGTGTAGTTTTTCGGACATGGTGAGCCTCTCTAGGCCGTGAGGAATAACCGGGCCTCAACGGCCCGCACGTTCTCAGGATATTCCCTTCCGGGCGGATCACCCAGCGGAATCGGCTCCGGATCAGGAACGTGCCGGGGTCCAGCCGACGGCGGGCGCAATGTACCGGGCGATGTTTCCCAGCATTTTGGCATTGAAGTCAACGCCCAACTGGTTGGGCACAGTCACCAGCAGCGTGTCCGCGGCCTGGACGGCGGCGTCGGCCACCAGCTGTTCGGCCAGGACATCCGGGGCGCCGGCATAGGTCTTGCCAAAGCGTGCCGTGAGGCCGTCGATGACGCCCACCTGGTCCCGGCTGTCCCGCAGCGCGCTGCCCGCAAAATACCTGCTGTCCTCGTTGTCCACGATTGGCAGGATGCTCCGGCTGACAGAGACCCGTGGCTGGTGGCTGTGTCCTGCCGCGGCCCAGGCCTCCCGGAAGAGCTGGATTTGCTCCGCCTGCAGCTGGTCGAAAGGGACGCCGGTGTCCTCGGTGAGCAGAGTGGAGCTCATCAGGTTCATGCCCAGGCCGGCCGCCCACACGGCGGTGTTGCGGCTTCCGGCGCCCCACCAGATCCGCTCTGTGAGGCCTGGCGACTGCGGTTGGACCGGCAACAGGCCGATGGCTCCGCCGGCGTAGCGCGGGTCCGCCTCGGCCACGCCGGCGCCGCTGATGGCGTGCCGGAACTGGGCTGTGTGCTGGTGGGCCATGTCCGCGTCGGTCTCCCCTTCTGCCGGTTTGTGGCCGAAGGCAGCGGCCCCGTTCCGGGCGGGCTCGGGTGAACCACGGCTGATGCCCAGCTGCAGCCTGCCGCCGCTGATCAGATCCGTGGCCGCGGCTTCCTCGGCCATGTACAGCGGATTTTCGTACCGCATGTCGATGACACCGGTGCCGATCTCTATCCGGCCGGTCCGGGCGGCGATGGCTGCCAGCAGCGGGAAGGGCGACGCCTGCTGACGGGCGAAATGGTGCACCCGGAAGAAGGCGCCGTCGATTCCGAGTTCCTCGGCGGCCACCGCCAGCTCAATGCCCTGGCGCAGGGCCTCGCCGGCGGTTCTGGTGCGGGAGCCCTGGCCGGGGCCCCAGTGGCCGAAGGACAGGAATCCGATGCGTTGCATGTAAGGCCCAACCTCCCGCCGGGTGGCCGCATTCCCGGCTGGCATGATGAGCCTGTGAGTATTCCTGCTGAAACCGTGGCGATCGCCAAAACGACTGTCCTGTTCGTCCTGGCCGCTGCTGCCGAGATCGGCGGCGCGTGGCTCGTGTGGCAGTCAGTCCGTGAGGGCAAGGACTGGTGGTGGGCAGGGCTGGGTGTGATTGCCCTGGGCCTCTACGGTTTCGTGGCCACCCTGCAGCCGGATGCCCATTTCGGCCGGATCCTTGCCGCCTACGGCGGAGTGTTTGTGGCTGGGTCGCTGGCGTGGGGAATGGTCTTCGACGGTTTCCGGCCGGACCGGTGGGACATCGCGGGCTCCGTCATCTGCATGGTCGGGGTGGCTGTGATCATGTTTGCCCCACGAAACGCGGGCTGACCCTGGGGACGTGACAGCGTTCGGAAACGCCCAGCGGAGGTAGCCCGTACCCGCGGTTGGGAGCACAATTGATCCATCCTTTGGATGTGGATGGTGATCAGCGATGGCCACAATAATTGTGGTGGGGTCCGCCCTTTTTCTGCTCCTTGGCCTGCTGGTGGTGGTGCTGTGGGGAGGCCGCAGCATCCGTGAGCCATCCGCCTCACGACCCCACCCCTCCACGGGCACCGGCGGGCAAGAGTTCCGGACTGACGTGAAACTGAGCGCGCTGCGCCGGTTCTTCTGGTGGGCCAACGTCGTGTCCTTTTCCGCACTGGTCTCGGCGTTGCTTGCCGCCTGGCCCGGCGGGCGGCTGGTCATGCGCATTTTGGCGGACACATCCCCCGCTTCCGCACAGGGCCGGCTAACGGAGGCCCAGGCATTCGTGGGAATTCCCAGCGTTGGGGGGACCATGGCCCTGCTGTTCTTCGGTGGCCTGCCGGCCGGCTTCCTTGCCGCGATCCTGTTCCCCCTCGTGCGCCGCTGGCTTCCACGCGGACGTCTCGCCGGACCGCTGTTCGGTTTGCTCCTCCTCGTGTGGGTAGGGTCCTTGATGGATCCCCTGCGCGCGGACAACATCGATTTCAACATCGTTGGACCCGGCTGGCTGTCGGTGGCACTGTATGCCGGACTTGCCCTCCTTCACGGCGCCGTCGTCGCTGCCGCGGCGGGCTGGTGGAGTGAGCGCCTTCCGCTGTGGGGCCCCGAAGCGGCTAAATTCTATGTTCCGTTGCTCGCTAGTGCCATCTTGTTTCCACCGTTCGCAGTCCTCGTCGTCATTGGGACCCTCCTCTTGTTCCTCTGGCTGAGCGTCGTTCCGGTTTCCTGGCTGAGATCCGCGCGGCCCCGCCGGACAGTGCCGGCTTGGGTGGGTGCCGGGGCGATAGTGCTGATCAGTGCCGCCGCGCTTCCTGTTTTCATCAGCGCCGTGGTTTCCATCTCGTCCAGGACCGGCTGACGCCAAAGGCTAAACTGGCCCCGTGCCCAGCAACCAGACGCCGCCCAACGACCCCGTGCCGCCGTCGCGCGGAAAGATCGCCGAACGGCTGCTGCCCGGCGGCACCGAGCCGGACCCGCGCTTCACGCTGGCCAATGAACGAACCTTCCTCGCTTGGATCCGCACGGCGCTGGCGCTTCTGGCCGGCGGCATCGCCATCGAGGCCTTCACCTCGGACCTGTTCCTGGAACCGGTCCGCAAGAGCCTGGCGGTACTGCTCCTGCTCCTGGGCATGCTGCTGAGCGCCGGCGCCGCAGGGCGCTGGATCCGCGTCGAACGGAGCATGCGCAACAAAACTCCACTCCCGCTGCCGCTCATTGTGCCGCTGCTGGCCGGCGCAGGGGCACTGGCTGCCGCCGTCGTCCTCGTCTTTATCCTCTGGCGTTAGCCCGGTGGTCCGCACCAGGCTTCCGGACCCCGGGCCGCACGGGGATCCCGGGCTCCAGCCCGAGCGGACCACGCTGGCGTGGGGCCGGACCATGATGGCGCTGGTGACGGTCAGCGCCATCTTCCTGCGCTGGCTGCCCCACCACGGCTTCCCCATCCTGCTGCTTTTCGCCGTATCCGCGGCCGCAGCGGCGGCCATCTACCTGACTCAGCGCCGGCGGTACGGCGCCAGCGCGCGGGGAATTTCGCGCGAAAGGGTCGACGCCGATACGTCCGCGGTGCTCTGGACCGCCTTTGCGGGTGTTGCGCTGGGCGCGCTCGGCATCGGCGTGGTGCTGGCCGGCTGATTCAGCCGCGCTACGTCAGAACATCGGCAGCAGGAAACCCGCAATGAGCGCCGCGGCACCGATCCCGGTGAGCACACGGCCAAGCACGACGGCGGTCCGCCCCACCGCTTCGGGGGCTGCGGTCTGCCACTGCGTGGGGCGCTTGGGGTGGTAGTAGATCGGCAGCGTGTCGCCCACGGCCAGGTCCTTGATGTCGTGGGGTGACATCGGGGCGTGGTGGACCTGGAACTTGCGGTCAAACCAGCGGAAGCCCGTTCCGGTGGCGTCCGCGTAGACCACCGCTTCCGCAACGGTCCAGGGGTGCACAAACCGCCGAAGGATGCCCGAGTAGAACAGCAGGGCAAGCCCCGGCGGAAGGCACAGCCAGGTCATCATTTCCAGGATGGGACCTGCCATTTCAAGCGCAGTGGGCATAGCAATGATGCTACCGGGAGTTGCGACCCCAGCGTGCCCCCGCCCGGCGGAATCAGCCGATGGGCTCGGCCATCTGCTCCACCACGTACCGGGCATCCACGGTGGATCCTGTCACGGGGTCTGTCATCTCCACTTTCCAGCTGCGGGCGAACTGGTTTACCCCGCTGGTCATGGCCACCGTGCCGGAAATGAGGACCGTCCCCGGCTCATTCAGGCCGCGCTCGGTCAGCACTTCCAGCCAGTAGTCCGGCGTCAGAAGGGCTTCCAGCGAGCTGTCCTGGATCAGCGTGTCCGGAGTATCACCCTGCCCCACCCAGCCCTTCAGTGTGATCTGGTCCAGGTGGTCGCGCACGTCGTCCAGACGCCACGCCTTGCGGCCCAGGACGTCCGGGCTGGCATTCTTGCTCCAGGCCACCCCATGGACCTCAAGCTCGCGGTCCGTGTGGTCGCACGCGACCGTCAGCAGCACGCCGTCGTCCGTGATGACCAGCGCCCATTCGGCTTCCCCGGAGGTCCGGGCATGCTGCACGCGGACTTCGGAAACCTGCTGCGCCAGGTACGGCGAGACCGGGTAGAGCGCCGGGGTGGTGGCGGGGCCCGGAACGCCCAGTTCTGCCAGCTCGGCAATGTGGGCCTGCACTTCCTCCTGCTCCCGCCCTGCATAACCGGCGTTCAGGAGGTGCTTGACCTGGACTGTCCGGGTGCTGCCGTCGGGAAGTTCGAAGCTCAGAGTCGTCATGTTCTGTCCATCCTTTGCGTGTCCTGCTGGAGAAATTTACAAACTGGAAACCGGAAACGGTGGCCAATGTACATCCAGTATGCGTAATGTATACATTTAACGCCAGCGTGACAGGCGTCACCCGTAAACATCTCGTGGAGGACAACACCCATGGCTAACGTCCCAGTTCCGGCTTCCGGCGCAGCGCCGCGTCCGGACAAGCCGATTCACCCCAAGGGCCTGTACAAGGCCTTCGCTGCCAGCCTCACCGGCACCGCCCTCGAGTGGTATGACTTCGCCGTCTACTCGGCCGCGGCCGCCGTCGTATTTCCCCTCGTTTTCTTCCCGTCATCCGATCCCCTGACGGGCACTATCCTGGCCTTCTCCACGTATGCGGTGGGCTACGTGTCCCGGCCTGTTGGTGGCATCATCTTCGGCCGTCTGGGTGACCGGATCGGCCGCAAGAAGGTGCTGGTGACCACCCTCATGATCATCGGCGTGGCCACCGTTCTGATCGGCGTGCTTCCCGGCTACGACAGCATCGGCATCAGCGCCCCGATCATCCTGGTGCTGCTGCGCTTCGCCCAGGGCGTGGGAGTCGGCGGCGAATGGGGCGGCGCCGTGCTGCTCTCCAGCGAATACGGCGACCCCCACCGGCGAGGCTTCTGGGCGTCTGCAGCCCAGGTGGGCCCGCCCGCCGGCAACCTTATGGCCAACGGCGCCCTGGCTGTCCTGACCCTCACCCTGACCGAGGAACAGTTCATCGGTTTCGGCTGGCGCATCGCGTTCCTGGTCTCGGCGGTGCTGGTCGGATTCGGCCTCTGGATCCGCCTGAAGCTGGAAGACACCCCCATCTTCAAGGCCATCGAGGCCCACGGCGAACAGCCCCACGCCCCCGTCCGTGAGGTCTTCAGCACGGAGCTCCGGCCCCTCATTGCCGCCACGCTGTGCCGGGTGGGCCCGGACGTGCTCTACGCCCTGTTCACCGTTTTCACCCTCACCTACGGCATCCAGACACTCGGCTACGAACGCAGCCAGGTGCTCACGGCAGTCCTGATCGGCTCCGCGTTCCAGCTCTTTATGATCCCGCTGGCCGGCGCTGTGTCCGACCGATTCAACCGACGCATGGTCTACGGCACCGCGGCTGTGGTGGGCGCCGTGTGGACGTTCATCTTCTTCGGCGTCCTGGGCGCCGACAACGAGCCGATGCTCATTGCCGGCATTGTGCTGGGCCTCATGGCGCACTCGTTTATGTACGGCCCGCAGGCTGCCTTCATCGTGGAGCAGTTCTCACCGAGGCTCCGGTCCACGGGCAGCTCCCTGGCCTACACGTTCGCCGGTGTGATCGGCGGCGCCATCGCCCCGCTGATGTTCACATTGCTGCTGGCGCAGTTCGGCACCTGGATTCCGGTGGCCATCTACGTGGCAGTCGCTGCAGGCGTCACCGCCGTGGGACTGGCCCTCGGCCGCGATTCCAACACCGTGGAGGACGAGGACTACCGCCTGCTGCTGGAAGGATCCGCACTAGAGCGCCAGCAGTCGGCCACCGGCAAAGGCCACTGACGATTCCCCACTCCCAAGTCGGAGTTTTTGTCCACATAATGCACCCAAAACGACTCTCAACTCGCGTTATGTGGACAAAAACTCCCTTAGGTGCGGAGCAGGATATCCCGGGTGATAGCCAGGTGATGGTCAATGGCCTCCTGCGCCTTCGCAGCATTGCCGGACATCAGGGCATCGAGGATGTCCTGGTGTTCGGCGCACACCTGTCCGCGCCGGTCTCCGGTGCGGAACAAGGCCGAGACGCCCACCAGGATCTGCCGGACATGGAGCTTGCTGTACGTTCGGGAGATGAGCTCATTGCCGGCGGCGTCGATCAGAAGCTGATGGAAGAGGGTGTCCAGCCGGATGAACTCCTGCGCAGCCTCCGCATTCAGCAGCTCGGGAAGCTGGGCCTGCTGGTCCAGGGTGTCCTGCATCGTTTTCGCAGGAACGCGGTTCTGTTCGATAACCAGGCGGGCGGCATGGCTTTCCAGCACACCCCGGAGTTCCATCAGTTCCGACATTTCACGGCCAGTCACCGGCGGAACATATGCCCCGCGCTGCGGAATCAGTTCCACCAGGCCGTCGGAGACGAGCAGCAGGAGCGCCTCCCGGACCGGAGTTCGCGAGACGCCGATCTCGGCGGCCAGCTCCTGCTCATTCAGGAACTTCCCCTGCACCGCCGGGTCAACCAGGATGTTTTCGCGCAGGTACGCGTACGCCTTCTCGCGGCCGGACGCCGCCGTCGCCGAACTTTTTCGCATACATTATGTATACAACAGACTGGAGTAATTTCATGCGTTTAGCAGTGGCCCAAATCATCACCGGAGCCGATCTGGCCGCCAACCTGGAGCTCATCAGAGACTACGCCACACGGGCCAAAGCCGCCGGAGCGGAGCTCGTGGTGTTCCCGGAAGCCGCCATGCGCGCCTTCGGCAACAGCCTGAAGGACATTGCCGAGCCGCTGGACGGGCCGTGGGCCGCCGCCGTCCGCAGCATTGCCCAAGAGCTGGACATCACCGTGGTGGCGGGCATGTTCACCCCGGGCGACGGCGGCCGCGTGCGGAACACCCTGCTGGTCACCGGCCCCGGCGTCGAGACCGCCTACGACAAGATCCACCTCTTTGATGCATTCGGATTCGCCGAGTCCGATACCGTGGACGCCGGAACAGCCCCCGTGACCTTCGAGGTGAACGGCACCACCTTCGGCCTGGCCACCTGCTACGACGTGCGCTTCCCGGCACTGTTTACGGCCAACGCCAAAGCCGGCGCCGAAGTCAACATTGTCTGCGCTTCGTGGGGCGCCGGCGAGGGCAAGGCAGAGCAGTGGGACCTCCTGGTCCGGGCCCGCGCGCTGGACAGCACCACCTTCGTGGTGGCCTGCGGACAGGGCGACCCGGCAAGCGTCGGCATCGCCCCCGCCGGCAAGGCTCCCACCGGCGTCGGCCACAGCGCCGTCATCTCTCCCCTGGGCGCTGCCCTGGTGGCCCTCGGCGGCGAACCGGAACTCGCCGTCGTCGACATTGACCCGGCCGTCATTGCCGAGGTCCGCGGCCAACTGCCCGTCCTGGCCAACGCCCGGACCTTCTGACCCGGCGGGGCCAGCCCCGCGGATTCTCCCCGCGGGGGCTGGCTGCGCTCAGCCACCATCACGCCGGCGTCGAACCGTGGCCAGAACCCATCATCGCGCTCCTCCAAGTCCGCCGCCCAGGCCTGCGCCAGCGGCGCGTCGCCAAAGAAGGCAGAGGCAGTGGCCCGGCTGAGGAACGGCACGGCCCAGGACCGGAAATAATCCCCCATGGCTTCGTGGTCTTCGCTGCGTCCTCCGCCGGCATCAGCCTCCAGCAGCACCAGCCGTGATACGAGATCCGGCCGGGCGGCGGCCACCAGCATGGCCGTGTGGCCGCCCATCGACTGCCCCACCAGGACCACCGGCGGGCCTACTTCCTCAATGACGCGGACGACGTCGGCCACGTAGGCTTCCCGCGAAACATCGGCCGGGTGCCGCGTGCTGCCCCCATGGCCGCGCAGATCCATCAGGACCGTCCGCCGCTCGGGGAGCGCCGCCGCCGTCGGTAAGAACTCGCGGGCGCTCCCGGCGAGGCCGTGAAGGAATAGAACGGCGGGCCCGCTGCCGCCCGCGACATAGCAGCGGAGCTCCACGCCGGGAGCTCCGCGCACCGTAAATTCCCGGACCGCTTGAGGCACTCCCCCACGCTACGTCAAAGCGGCGCCCCACGGCGGTGAGCCGCCGTTCACTTTCAGGAAACGTTGCCCTTCGGCGGCTTCTCACCACGTGCGCGGACCGGCGCCCGCCGTCGCTGGCATCGGAGTCTCAGGGCCTCCCGTCCCGGCGCCGTTCAACAGGTCCCGTTTACACGCCGGAAACATTACCGTCATGTGATCTTCACGTAAGCCGCCGGGCCGTAACGTATCCGCAACTTAGCGAAGCGCAAACGGAAACACGCGGCGACAAATATTGATCGGGGGGATTGCGCGGGCCAGGTAGGAAAAGTCCCCGTATTCAGGATCAATGGAAGGGACCCACCGGTGGAGATCACTGCGCAACACGTCTGGATGATGATCGCGGCGGCCATGGTGCTGCTTATGACACCCGGGCTCGGTCTCTTCTATGGCGGCATGACGCGCGCCAAGGCAGCGCTGAACATGATCATGATGAGCTTCATCTCCGCCGGCATCGTGGGAGTTGTGTGGGTCCTATGGGGATACTCGATGACCACCGGCGAGGGAATCCTGGGCATCTTTGGCAACCCCTTCGCCAACTTCGGGCTGCAGAACCTCATGGGCTCCCCTGACCTCATCAAGGCAGGCTTCAGCGCCACCTTCGCCATCATCACGGTGGCCCTCATCAGCGGGGCCATCGCGGACCGCGCCAAGTTCAGCGCCTGGGCAGTGTTCGTGCCGCTGTGGGTCACTCTGGTTTATTGCCCCTTGGCCTACATGATCTGGGGCGGCGGGCTCATGAGCACCGGCGGAGCCATCACCGAGGCCTTCGGCCAGGTCATCGACTTCGCCGGCGGTGCAGTGGTGGAAATCAGCTCGGGCACGGCGGCCCTGGTCCTGGCCCTGGTGGTTGGCCAGCGCCACGGCTTCGCCAAGGATCCCAGCCACCGCCCGCACAACGTCCCGTTCATCATGCTGGGTGCGGCCATCCTGTGGTTCGGCTGGTTCGGGTTCAACGGCGGCGCGGCCACCACCGCGGAGCAGGCCGGCCTGATCTGGATCAACACCCTGGTCACCCCGGCCGCGGCCATGCTCAGCTGGCTGCTGGCGGAGAAGATCCGCCACGGCCACCCGACGTCCCTGGGCGCAGCCTCCGGTGTTGTTGCCGGCCTGGTGGCCATCACACCGTCCTGCGCCAACATCAGCCCAGTGGCCGCCATCGGCCTGGGCCTGGTGGCCGGGGCAGCCTGCTGCGTGTTTGTTGACCTGAAGTACCGGTTCGGGTTGGACGACTCCCTGGATGTGGTGGGAGTCCACCTCGGCGCCGGGCTCATCGGCACACTCGCCCTGGGCTTCGTCGCTCTCCCCGTGGACGGCCAGGGCGGCGGCCTCTTCTACGGCGGCGGTCTCCAGCAACTGACGGCGCAGGCCGTGGCGGTAGTAGTCACCGTAGTTCTCTCCGGCGGTGTGACCCTGGTGATCGGGCGGGCCATCAACAGGACCATCGGGTTCCGGGTGAGCCACGAGGCCGAGATGGCAGGGGTGGATCTCTCCGAGCATGCCGAGACCGCCTACGCCTTCGGCGGGCTGGGTAGCCACTTCAACCCAGGGGGCCGCGGCGTCACGGCACCTGCTGCCGCTCCCGCCAAGGAAGACACGTTCGCCTGAGGCCACAGCGTTCAAAAGCGCTCAGTCGGCCAGGATCCGGTAGAGCGCGCGGCGGGTTTCGTCGAGCTTTTCCACCGCAGCATTGCGCTGTTCTTCCGTAGCGGCCGTACGGAACTGATGAATGACCCCCATCAGCTTGCCCACACTCTGGTGGAAGGCGGGTCCGGATCCTTCCGCATCGCTGTTCCACGCGTTCTCCAGTTCCTCCGCATGCTCGGCCACGTAGGCCTTGCCGGCGTCCGTGAGGGTGAAGTCGGTCCGCCGGCCCTCGCTGAGGGGCGCAATGAGGTCCTCGTCCACCAACTGCTGGAGTGTGGGGTAGATCGACCCGGGGCTGGGCCGCCATGCGCCGGATGTTTTCTCCGCGATGGTCTTGATCAGGCCATAACCGTTGGACGGGGCCTCGGCCAGCAGTGACAGGATAGCCCACCGGACGTCCCCCCTGCTTGCCCGCCGGGGACCGGGCCCAAAGCCGGGACCGAACCCTCCGCCCGGTCCAAAACCGGGACCAAATCCGCCCCGTGGGCCAAAGCCCGGGCCAAACCCTCCCCCGCGGTGCCCGTGCGGTCCGCGGCGGCCCCTGCCGCGCTCAAACCGTCCCCGCCCGAACTGTCCCCGCCCGAACGGCGGTTCCAAAAACTTGTCGTCGTGAATGCCTTTCATGGTGGCATCGTCCCTTCTCTGTCTTTTTGAATGCTTCTTGGCCCTTGTTGAATGGTTATCGGTCAACTACTCACCGACACTTAACGATATATCGGTATGTATCGCGTGACAAGACCTAGAACAAGACTATAGGGACGGAAAATACCGGCTTGGCATCAGTTGGTCCAGGATCTGGATGCAACAGGTCCAGCGGCGTATCCTGTTCACACGTCGCGAGCTAGGGCTGAACAATGGCGCAGCAAAAGAAACGCAGGCACCGGTTGGCCTCCACCCTGGGCAGGGTCATCGGATTTTTCGCGGCGAGCGCCATGTGCGGCGTACTGGCCGCAAGCCTGGTGGTCCCCGCTGTTGCGACGGTCGGCTACGGAGTAAGCACCTCCATCAGCTACTTTGAAAATCTGCCCACGGAACTGATCGTCGGGCCGCCGTCGCAATCCACCAAAGTCCTCACCTCCGACGGCCAGCCAATCGCCACGTTCTATACCGAGAACCGGATCAGGATCCCCCTGGACCGGATATCGCCTTTTGTCCGGGATGCCATCGTGGCCATCGAGGACAGCCGGTTTTATGAGCACCCGGGCATCGACCCGCAGGGGATCGTCCGGGCCGCGATCTTCAACCTGACGAGTGAGGGCAGGCAGGGCGCCTCCACGATTACCCAGCAGTACGTCACCAACGTGATCAACGAGTCCTTCGTGTCCCAGGACAAAACCGACGAGGTGATCCTCAGCGGCCAGAAGAGCATTGGGGACAAGCTCCGGGAGATGAAGCTGGCCATCGCGCTGGAGAAGAAGTTCAGCAAGGACCAGATCCTTGAGGGCTACCTGAACATCGTGTTCTTTAACCGCGAGGCGTACGGAATCGAGGCGGCGGCACGGTATTTCTTCAGCACCACGGCCGCCGATCTCAACCTGCCGCAGGCCGCCCTGCTGGCCGGGCTGGTCAACAGCCCCAGCTACTACAACCCCGCGGTCAATCCGGAGCAGGCCACAAGCCGCCGGAATCAGGTTCTTTCCGAGATGCTGGCCACGGGCAAGATCACCCAGGCGGACCACGACGCCGCCGCGGCCACGCCCATCGAACTCAAGCTCAGTCCGGGGAAGCAGGGCTGCGCCCACGCCCAGATGGCACCCTACTTCTGCGACTACATTTCGCATCTGATCCTGAACAACCCGGCCTACGGCACCACCCTGATCGAGCGCGAGCGGAAGCTGTTCCGGGGCGGGCTCACCATCGTCACTACGCTGGACAGCCGGCTCCAGGCGGCGGCCCAGGCGCAGGTGGACGCCACCGCCGGGGCGAATCCCGACCGCTGGGGCGCGTCGCTGGTGTCGATCCAGCCGGGCACCGGGAAAATCCTGGCCATGGCGCAGAACACGGTATTCCTGCCGGCCGAGGGCAGGTTCGATACGCAACTGAATTTCAACGTGGACTCCCGCGATCCGCAAGGCAATGACCTCAACGGGGCGGGCGGTTTCCAGCCAGGCTCCACCATGAAGCCCTTCACGTTCGCCGAGTGGCTGAACGAGGGCAAGCCGCTGACGGGCATGGTGGACGCCTCCCGCCGGGTGTATCCGCTGGGCTTCCCGTGGCGCTCCACCTGCGGAAAGGTGCTGGGCGCCTACAGCACGGCGCAGAACAACCCTGAGCTGGGCGCCGCCGATGACCTGCAGAATTCGGACGAGGGCTACTACCGCGCCATGCCCGTGAACTACGGGCTGTACAACTCCATCAACACGGCCACCTTCGCCTCGGCCACCCAGCTCGATTTCTGCGGCATCCAGAAGATGGTGGACAGCGTGGGGCTGCACAGCGGACTCGATGGCGCGCAGATCAACATGCATCAGCTGGGCAATCTCCTCGGGGCAATCGGCGTGGCGCCGGTCCATCTGGCCAATGGTTTCGCCACCTTCGCCAACGACGGCCGGTACTGCGCCCCCATTGCCGTGCTTGAGGTGACGGACATGTCGGGCGGGAAACTCCCGGGCCAGACCAGCGAGTGCCGCGACGCCGTCAAACCTGAGGTTGCCCGGGGCGTCAACGCAGTGCTCCAGGACGTGCTGAAGGTCGGCTCCGGCGTGTGGATCAACCCCAAAATCCATACGCTGATGCCCGTTGCCGCCAAGACCGGCACGTCCAACAACAACGGCTCCACCTGGGTGGTGGGCTATACGTCGGGGCTGGCTACAGCGTCTTTCTTTGGCGACGCATTGGAGGGCCAGAACCGCCCCGGCCAGAACGTCACCATCAACGGCCAGTTCTACCCCCGCCTTGACGGCTACATGATCGCCGGGCCGCAGTGGGTCAACTACATGCTCCAGGCCGCCCCGCTCTACCCGGCAAACCCGTTCCCGGCCCCGCCGGCATCCATGATTGCCCCGCCGAAACCGACTCCCGCACCGGCCGCGCCGAGGCCTGCACCCGCCCCGGCGCCCGCACCAGCACCCGCTCCAGCGCCGGCTCCCGCGCCGGAGCCCGCACCTGCACCACCTCCTGCCCCTGCTCCTGAGCCCGCGCCCGTCCCGCCGCCCATGCCCGAGATTCCGGGCATTCCGCCTCAGAACGGCTTCCCGGGCGGAAGACGCTAGGAGCCGACGACCCTGACAGCCGACGACGGCGGGAGGCGCCGCCGTCGTCCGTTGCCTACGTCGCGCGTTCCCCTCGCCCGCTCAGCTAGGTAGTGCCGCGCCAGAGCCGCTGCCACCAGGAGCGCTGCGGCTCCGGTTCAGGTAGGGCGTCCTGTCCGCGGGCGGCGCGGCGTTCGTGCCAGCGCGCCACCTCGGCGTCGACGTCCCGCGTTTTGGTGACGACGGGCGGGCCGCCCTGGAGCTGGCGGCGGGCGTCGATCACCCGGGCATTGAAGTCGGCGAGGATGTCCCGGACTTGTTTCTCGGTGAACTGCGCATCAAGCCGGCCGTCCAGTTCGGCGTCTTCGGTGCGGAGCAGGATGGCTTTGGGGCCCAGCCCGCTGATGTTCTCGCGCTGGATCAGGCCCTTGACCCACCAGTCAGGATCGTAGGCCTCGCCCAGCCCGGGGATGGGCTTGCCGGCGTATTTGAGGTTGTCGAATTTGCCCTGTGCCATGGCGTCCCGGATCAGGTACTCCGCCCGCCGCGCATCGTCGACCTTCTTGCGTTTGTCCCGTTCCTTGGCCTCGGCGGCCTCGAGTTCGGCCTCTTCCTCGGCACTGATGCCGGCGCCCCGGTAGGAGCGCACTTCCGCAGCCCGTTCCAGCCGGCGCTTGAAGGCACTGTCTCCGCCGCCCATAACCCCTTCACCGCCTCCTTGCCCGTCCCAACCTTTCAGACTTCCAGTATTCAGACGAGGACCGCAGGTTTCAACGAGCGCCACCCACGGCGGGCACCACGGCTCATTGGAGCCCCAAAGACGGCAGCTCCGTGCCGGAGACCACCACCGCGCCGCTCGCCGTCGAATCCGGGTTCAGCATCCAGCCCACCCGCTTGGCGGTGTTCAGGATCACGACGCTCTCCACGAGCTCGATCTCCGGGATGCGTTGCTGGAGGGCCAATTCGGCGTTCATCACATCGGCCAGCGAATGCAGCCACATGAGGATGACAAAATTTGTGCTCCCCGTAGTGGACGCGCTGAGCCGGACCGTGCGGAGGCTGCGGAGTTCGGCAGCAGCAGCCTCGTGCTGGCCCGCCGGTACGTTGGCGAACCACTGGCAGCTGACCGGATAGCCGGAGAGCTTCTGGGCAATTTCACAACGGAAGGACAGCAGCCCGCTGGCCAGCACCCTGTTAAGCTGCCGCTGGACTGTCGCCGGGCTCCTGCCCAGGCTCCGGGCGATGTCCGCGGCGCCCGCGCGCCCGTCCCTCGCAAGGAACGGGATCAGATCCAGGTGGCTGGACGGCAGTGGAGCTCCGGTCATCGGGGCCGCCGAACCGGTCGCCTCGGGGCCGGCTAAGGCATAAAGCGCTTTTTGCTTCGCCTTGTCCAGAATGTTGAGCCGCCACGTATAGCCACCGGAGTGCAGGCGGGTGCACAACGAGGTCCGGTACTTCAGCAGTCCGGGGATCTCCTTGAACCGTGGAAGCACCTCCTCCGTGAACCGGGCCAAGGTGGGCACTATGACGGTCAGCATGAGGTCCCGGTTGCTTGCAGCTTCCTCCACCGTGACCACTTCCGGGATGGCGGCGAGCGCCGCGGTCACCTCGTCCCGCAGCCGCATTTCGCAGTCCACGTCCACCAACGCCAGGCACATCTGCTTGGGATCGCCGATCAGGTGGGCCGTCGTCCAGGCCGCCCCTGACAACCTCAGCCTGTCCCAGCGTGCGGCCAGCGTGGTGGCGTGCACTCCCAGCACGGTGGCCGCATCGGACCAGCTGATCCGCGGTGCAATCTGCAGCGCGTTGATCAGGGCCAGGTCTTCCTCGCTGAGCACCACCTCGCCACTCCCCACGCTTCAGTGAATGAATCCTGCCATTTCCATCATACTTTTGATTTTTTCAAGCTATTTCGCAGCTTGTGAACCGCATCACTTCACAATGGAAGCGGGTCACTGACCAAACGTTCAGAAATTAGGAGAGCAGATGTCGATCACCACCGACGCCAAGGAACTACAGGGCGAGATCGCCCGGTTCCGCCACGAGCTGCATCAGGAGCCGGAGATCGGGCTGCACCTCCCCCGGACCCAGGAAAAAGTCCTCAAGGCGCTCGACGGACTACCGTTCGAAATCACCCTGGGCAAGAGCACGACGTCGGTCACCGCGGTCTTGCGCGGCTCCGCGCCGCACGCATCGGCAACCAAACCAGCGGTCCTCCTGCGTGCCGACATGGACGGCCTCCCTGTCCAGGAGCGGACCGGCGCCCAGTTCTCATCGAAGATCGACGGCGCCATGCACGCCTGCGGCCACGACCTCCACACCGCCATGCTCGCCGGAGCAGCCACCCTTTTGGCGGAGCGCCGGGACCAGCTGGCCGGCGACGTTGTGCTGATGTTCCAGCCGGGCGAGGAAGGCTTTGACGGAGCAAGCCACATGATCCGCGAGGGCGTGCTGGAGGCGGCCGGGCGCCGGGTTGATGCCGCCTATGGGATGCACGTCTTTTCCGCCTTGGAGCCGCACGGCCGGTTCTGCACCAAGCCAGGGGTGATGCTCAGCGCTTCGGATGCCCTGACTGTCACGGTTCTTGGCGCCGGCGGCCACGGCTCGGCTCCGCACGCGGCCAAGGACCCGGTCACGGCGGCCGCAGAAATGGTGACTGCCCTGCAGGTTATGATCACCCGCCAGTTCAACATGTTCGATCCAGTGGTCCTGACCGTGGGCGTCCTCCATGCCGGCACAAAACGCAACATCATCCCTGAAACGGCGCGCATTGAAGCCACCATCCGGACCTTCTCGGACGCCGCCAGGGAACGGATGATGACTGCCGTTCCCACGCTGCTGAAGGGCATCGCCGCTGCCCACGGCCTCGAGGTGGACGTCGATTACCGTCACGAGTACCCCCTCACCGTCAACGACGACGACGAAACACACACGGCGGAGAAGACCATCGAAGACCTCTTTGGAACCTCCCGGCTCACCCGCTGGGCCACCCCGCTCAGTGGCTCTGAGGATTTTTCGAGGGTGCTGGCGGAAGTACCCGGGACGTTTATCGGGCTCAGCGCCGTCGCCCCCGGCGCCGACCACACCGAAACCTCCTTCAACCACTCCCCGTACGCAGCCTTTGACGACGGGGTGCTGTCCGACGGAACCGCTCTCTACGCAGAGCTGGCCGTCTCCCGCATCGCGGCCCTGGCCTCGGCCAACTAAACTTCCCCCACTTCATGGAGCACACGATGACCACCACTGCAGGCGTCCCAGCCGACGTCCAGGTTCACAAGTCCCACCTGCGCACCCTCGTCGGCACCGGCATCGGCAACGCCGTTGAATGGTACGACTGGGCCATCTATGCCACGTTCTCGCCGTTCATCGCGAGTGCACTGTTCAGCAAGGCGGATCCGACGTCGGCCTTCCTCGCCACCCTGGCGATCTTCGCCGTCGGCTTTGTCGCCCGTCCGTTCGGTGGCTTCGTGTTCGGCTGGATCGGTGACCGGATCGGCCGCAAGACGTCCATGACGTTCGCGGTGGGCCTCGCTGCCCTGGGCAGCATGATCATCGGCGTCGCCCCCACTTTCGAGGCCGTGGGGGCCTTCGCCTCGGTCCTGCTGCTGGTGGCTCGGCTTATCCAGGGCCTTGCCCACGGTGGAGAGCTGCCGTCGTCGCAGACCTACCTCTCGGAAATGGCGCCCAAGGAACACCGTGGCTTCTGGGCAACGCTCATTTATACGTCCGGCACGGTCGGCATCCTGGCCGGAACCATGCTCGGCGCCATCCTCTCCAACGTCTTGAGCACGGCCGACATGAACGCCTGGGGCTGGCGGGTGCCATTCCTTATCGGCGGCGCCATGGGCCTCTACGCCCTGTTCATGCGGGCCCGCATGAAGGAAACGGCGGCGTTCGAGGCAGAATCGCCCACGGAAAAGCACGAGCCGATGTGGCCACAGATCTACCAGCACCGCAAGCAGGCCCTGCAGGTGATTGGCCTGACCGTCGGCCTGACTGTGACCTACTACATCTGGGGCGTCGTGACTCCCAGCTATGCCGCGTCGGTCCTCAAGATGGACCGTGGCGAGGCCCTCTGGGCCAGCGTGATCGCCAACGTGCTGTTCATCGCCGCGCTGCCGTTCTGGGGCAAACTCTCGGACCGTATCGGCCGCAGGCCCGTTATGATCATGAGCGCCGCCGGCGCCGCGCTGTTCCACTTCCCCATGACCTGGCTGCTGAAGGACTCTCCGTGGCAGCTCGCAGTCACGATGTCCGTCATGCTGTTTTTCATCGCCGGCAGCGCAGCAATCGTCCCGGCCGTATACGCCGAACTGTTCCCCACCAAGATCCGCACGGTCGGCGTGGGCGTCCCGTATTCCATCTGCGTCGCAGTCTTCGGGGGTACCGCACCGTACCTTCAGGCCTGGCTCGGCTCCATCGGACAGGGCAACCTCTTCAACGTGTACGCGGTGGTCCTGCTGGCCATCAGCATCGCGTTTGTGTTCACCATCCCGGAGACCAAGGGCAAGGACCTGACGCACTAACCGGCAACGCCGCCTCCGTAGGAGCGACCACCACCACGCGCGAAAGGACACTTGAGGCCCCGGATCCTGGGGCCTCAAGTGTCCGTTCGCGCTAGCCTTTGCGTGAAAGCGTCAGCGTTACTCAGGCGCGGGCGTGTTCGGCGAGGACGGCGTCGATCTGGCCGGCAGCCTCCTTCATGCCTTCCTCCATGCCCATCTTGACCATTTCTTCCATCTGCTCTTCGGAGTCGAACGTGGACATAATGGTCATCCGGGTGCGGCCGCCGAGATCCTCGAGGTCAACAGCGGCATGGGCACTGCCCATGGCATCCACGGGCGCTCCGGTTTCGTCAGCGAAGCCGTCATCAAATTCGAGCTTGCGCGGCGCCTCGATGGTTCTGAATTTCCACCAGCCTCGGGGCTTCTCGCCTTCGGGGGTGGTCATGTAATAGTCGGCCTTCCCGCCGGGCTGGAAGTCGAACCGGTCAAACGTGGCCGGATAGTTGGGCGGACCCCACCAGCGCTCAAGCTGCCGCGGGTCCTCCCAAATCTGCCAGACGCGCTCGACGGCGGCGTCGAACTCGGCGACGAGGGTGAGGCTGAGTGCCTCGAGATTTTTGATGGAACTGATAACAGGCATTGCCGTACCTTTCCTATCCTTCAGCCAGAATGTCCGCGATCCGTTCGGCACGCTGCCGCCAGATCGCCTCGTACTCATCGAGCAGCCGGCGGGCCTTCTGCAGTCCTTCGTGGTTACCCCGCACGATCTGCTCCCTTCCGCGCTTCTCCTTTGTCACCAGGGAAGCCCGCTCCAACACCGCCACATGCTTCTGGACGGCGGCGAAACTCATGGCGTAGAGGGCGGCGAGGCCGGAGACGGAAGACTCCCCCGCCGTCACCCGCCGGACAATGTCCCTCCGGGTGGCGTCCGCGAGCGCCTGGAACAGGCGGTCCACGTCCGCGTCTCTGAGCTTATCTACAACCATTTGGTTGTACGATACGCCGGTGGCGGAGGGGTGTCAAGGCTTAAATGCGGTCCGCGAGATGGCATTTCACGGCAGTGCCGCCGGTCAACATTGCCGCGAAATGCCATCTCGAAGGGACCCTGACGGCGACCTCCGATGCCTCCGGGTTTGACGCGGGTACCCGCCATTGTCCACAGTGGGTCAGTGCCTGACACTGTCCCCACCGAAGCGCAAGGTCCGGCAGTCCCGGACGGGCCGTCCCGACGGCGGCAGGTTGCCGCCCTGATCGGCTTCCTCGCGCTGTCCTGGGCCGTGTCGTTCGTGGGGTCCCTCCCGATCCGAACGGCTGCCGGCGGCTGGTACGCCCTGGCGGACAAAGCCCCCTGGACGCCTCCCAGGCTGATGTTCACGTGGGTCTGGCTGGTCCTGTACGCGGCAATGGCCGTGGCGGCCTGGCTGGTGTGGCGGCAGAGGCGCCACCCGCGCCGCCGCGCACTCAGGCTCTATGGGCTCCAACTGGCCTTGAACCTGCTCTGGCCCATGACGTTCTTCGGGCTGTATCCCATACTGGGGACCGCGGCGCTCTGGCTGGCCCTGGCCGTCCTCGCCGCCCTCTTCCTCACAGCGGCCCTGACAGTTCTGCGCTTTGGACCCATCAGCCCAACGGCCGGACTGCTGATGCTGCCGAACGTGTCGTGGCTGGTGTTTTCGGCGTCCCTGAACCTTTACGCCGCCGTCAGTAACTAAAGCCGGCGCGAGCGTGTAATCGCTCACACTTTCGCCATTTCTGTTGCAAATCCCGGCGGCAAGCATGAACCATGAGATCGGGACCCGTTCCCGCACTACCAAGATCAGCAATCCTCACCGACGAGGATGCGGCCCCCTCAAGGACGACGCGGAGCCGTTAACTGCATGAGCGAAAGTACTGACAATGACGTTTGAAAACACTGACTCCATCACGCTGAAAATCTGGGACCGGTCTGCGATTGAGCACACCCTGGAGAGCATTGTGCACGACCTCTCAGTCAAGGCGAACACCACCAAATGCCGCATTGCGGTCCAGTGCAGCGGCCCCAACACATTCACGGTCAGCGTCCGTGGCCAGGAACGCCAGCTCGCCACCGTCTGATCGGTTCACGGCCAAAACTGAAGCGGACGACGGCGGGAGGTTCCCGGCGTCGTCCGCTTCAGTTTTGCTTCCGGGCTGACAGCCTTACGCGGTGGCCTGGCGGCTCACCATCTCGTTGATCCAGATCGGCGCGAACGGTGACGTGCAGTTCGGGGGCGTCGGGTAGTCCTTGAGGACCTCGAGCCGTTGGCCGATATCGAGCGCCCGGGCCCGGTGCTCGGGATGCTCGATCCCAATGAAGGCCAGCGTGTGGTTCATGGCCCACTGCAGCCGGTCCGGGGCGTCCTTCATCTGGGCCTCGATAATGTCCAGCAGCCCGGGGAGGTCGAGCCCTGCGGGCTTTTTCGCCACCCGTTCGCTGGTCAGGGCCCAACCGGCGCTGGCGACCACCGGATCCGGGTCAGCCATCCAGGCCACGCGAAGGTCCTCCGCGTGCGGGCTCTTCTTCACGACGTAATTCACGAGCCAGTCGTGCACTTTGGGGGCGCGCGCCTCGCGGAGCATGGTGTCCAGTTCGTCGCGTTCGAAGGCCTTTGGCCGGCAAATCAGCAGCGCCACCAACCTGGCCGGAGTGTCGTTCGTGGACCAGAGCTCGCGCGCGAGCTCCTGCTGCGTCTTCAGCCGCTTCGCGACCGCACGCAGCTTGGACAGGTTCACGCCGTGGTCGTCGCCGCGCTTCTCGTTCGCCTCGCGCATCTTGGGGTCCTCAAGCACGGCCAGCTTGGCCATCACTTCGCCCAGCAACCCGGCCGATATCGTTTCCGACATGTCACCCTTTGGGTCACCCTCTTGTCGGTTCCAGCCTACGGCCGTTGGCGGGTTTGCAGCAGATTATCGACCGCCGGTGGCCACCCAGGAACCGAGCGGCTCCTCCTCCACTTCCGTGTCCGCGTCCTCGGTCCCGCAGGGCTCAAAGCCGCGGGACTGGTAGTTTGCCAGGGCCGCGGGACCGTCGAGGGTGCAGGTGTGGACCCAGACGCGGGACACCTGCGGGAGGTCGAAGCGTCGTGCCAGCGACCATGCCGCTGTGATGCCGTGTTCCAGCAGCCGGCCGCCGAGGCCCCGTCCGATCGCCTGCTCTGAAAGGCCGAAGTACCTGACCTCGACGTGCGTGCCGTCCTCGGCGACGACGGGCTGAAGGTGGACATAGCCCCACGGCACGCCCTCCCCATAGAGGACCCAGAATTCCGTCCCCGGCACCGCGAGCTCCTCCGCCCACTGCCGCCGCGTCCACTCAAGCCGATCAGTCCAGTGCCACGGCCCGCCCACCAGGCCATAGAGGAAACGGGCGAACTCCGGAGTCACCCCAACAGCCCGGTCCAGCCGCGCCTCATCGGGCAAGTGGCGCGCCGTCCAGGCGGGCGGACGGAGCATCTGGAGCGTTGTGGTGGTGACCTTCATGGACGGCTAAAACCTTTCGATCCCGACAGTCCGTCAATCCTATTTGAGGCCGAGGGTGTGCGCCCTACTCCTCGCCGGTGTCCCGCGCCTCCAGGTGTTTGGCCATGGCCTCGCAGGCCTGGTTCCAGCGCGCCGTGAGGGCCTGCCGGTTCAACGGTTCGAACATGCTGTTGAGGACTTTCTCGACTGCGTCGTATGCGGCGTCCCGAACGCGCTCCTGCGCCGCTTGGCTGTAATAGTTCATGACAGGGATTCGTCACCGGGGTGCCGAAAGATGGTGTGCCACGGCCGGCATGATTTCGGTGGCCAGCAGTTCGATGGAGCAGGCCGTTTCATCGAACGGCAGGCCGCCGAGGCCGATCTGGGCCATATACCGGCTGCTCCCAAGGGTTTCGTGGATTTCGAGGAGTTCTCGGTGACCTGCCTCTGGAGTCATCCGTGAGCCGACGGCGGCTTGGACAACTCTTAGACTCGGGCGAATTCGCCGTCAACAAGGGGCCAGACCTCGCGAAGACCATCCTTGACCGAGTCGATCCCATCGGCCAACGGCGGGAAGACGACGAATTCGTGTGGGATGACTCTGCCGGCCACGTCCTGCCATCACGAAGGTCTGGGAACCGCAGCGCCACTTTTTCGCCGACGCGGCGACAGACTTCCGCCCGACGCCCGAAAAGACTTTGTCGTATTCCGGGAGCGGATTCAAAAATCCCACGTCTCGGAGAAACCGGAATCCCCAGGGCAATGGTTTGCACCAGGGGAGCTGTTGGAGTCGTTATTCGACCACAGCGGCCCCAGTCTCTTCCTGGTCATTGTCAAAGTAACCCCATGATTCGAAGGACTCTGCGCCTCTGTACCCACATGCCGAGCAGATATCCGCCTGGAGCCAACCCTGCTCGCCATCCTGCACCTGGATATCACCGTCAATAACTACGCGGTAAGAGCTGCATTTGGGACACCGGCGAGGTGGGTTCCGTTTCACTTTGACGATGGCTGTTGAGTACATATGGAAGACATGTGACGTCGCATCCAAGAGCATCTCAGCGTCCCATACCGTCGCGTTTGAGTCATGCTGGAGGCTTACTGCAACGTCCCAGGTCTTGTCGGCAATCTCGTTTAAGTAGCGCCGCAGCCGCCCTGTGGATAGGGTCTGCGCGTACAGGGTCGCCCAGCCTTTGAAGTCGTTGACCTTCGGTTTTAGCTCTGGATTGGAGAGCCAGTCCGCATCTTGATGCTCACGACCAAATGCCAATAAGGCTTCACGGCATTTTATAGCTACGCCTTGATAATCCTCTGCCTCGCGAGCCGAGTCCATTGCTGTGACGGCAGCTTCGTAGCGCCTCCAAGCCCCAGCAACTTCTTCGGCCTTATCGTCGTCAATCTCGACACGATCGCCGTTCATCACACGTAGCATCAAGCCGACGTGGAAAGAGAAGGCAACATCGTACTCAGGGAAAGACTCCTGAGAGTAAAGGTTGGTCGGCTCGGTGATAACCCACCAACGCTCTTTCGGCATGTGCACGTCGTAGACGTCGTAATCCGTGCCGAGTAGCCGGTAGCTGCTTACCTTCCGCACCAGCGTGACTTTGGTGTCAGGATCGTCAGGGTCGTCCTGATTCCGGGACTGGCCTTCGACATAACGACGGATGTCTCGTTCCTCGTGCTTAGGTAGTTTCTCGGCCATATGGCCACTATACGAACGTCGGCCACCTACCAGACTCTGTGGGCAACCGCGTCGCACTCTAAGAATTATCTCTTTCGGGAGAGAATCATCGCCGGGCGGGAAACTAATCTGCCCGGCCTACAGCGCTGAATTCGCACCCCGCGGTGATTTCCTACGAGGTGCGGAGCCGGTCCAGGCAGTAGTTCTTGACGAAGTGCCGGACCGGCCGCGGCAGCCGGGGATAGACCAGGGCAGACCACCGGGTGGCCCTGTCGAACAGGCGGCTGTGGCGGTCGCTCCAGGGCAGCCCGAAGCCGGCGCGCAGGTGGTCCGGCAGCTGCCCGGCGGTGATGAACCGGATCAGCGGCATACTCATCCGCAGCCAGAGTGGCCCGGCTGGCGGGTACAGGAGGTCGCGGCCGACGCCGGCGGTGACGGCGTCCAGCTCCAGTGTCAGCAGGGACGTGTCCCAGTATGTCCTGAAGGCTGCGCGGTCGGCCGGCCACAGGTTCGCCGGCACTTGCAGGACGGTGCCGATTCTTGCGTAATCGCTGTACATGAAGTCTGCCGCTTCGTCGTCGAGCGGGCCGTAGATTTTCTCGTAAATGGTGATGGCGGTGTCGTACAAGGTTGCCACCACCCATAATTGCGCCTGGGCATCGAACGCGCTGTACCCGCGGGAGCCGGCGTCGGGCTTGCGGCGGACCGCGGAGTGGGCCCGGTTAACGCTGCGGCGAACGGCCGCAACCTGGGCCTCGGTTCCGTAAACCACAGCGTAGACGTAGGTGACGGTGGCGCGGAAACGGTCCAGCGGCCGGGCTATGAAGTCGCTGTGTTCGGCGACGCCATGGCCCACTGCAGGGTTTGCGATCTGCAGCAGAATGGCGCGGCCGGCCCCGGCGAGCAATACGCCTTCAGCTCCGATATCGGCCAGGTTCCGCACCATGGACCCACGATACCGGAGAAGGCCACCGCTACTTCCCCGGCGACGCCGTCAATGCGGGATACCACAAGGACAGGGACATGTACTCCGTCTGCCAGTGGAAGGGCAATCTCGTACGGATCAACGGGACCGCCACTATGCTGGGCAGACCATCAAAGGAGATGGCACGGCAGCGCAAGGGGGGAACTGTTGGAATCAGATTCTGGCGACAGGGAGTTTCCCCGCATCCGCCGTTCGCCCAGCGGGCGCATTCCGCAATGGGCAATCGATGAGGCACTGGGCAAGCCGCCAGCGCCCGAGCCGTGGCGCGGTGCCCCCATCTCGCCAATCTCGGCAAAGAGAACCGTCCACCGCCGGAAAGTCAGCGGGCGCAAGTGGAAATCGCGCAAAGCCACGGTCCTGGGCATCGCCCTCGTGGCGGGTCTCTACTTCACGCCGACCCTTTTCGAACGGTTTGTGTTGCCGGCAGCCATGCCCCACCTGCCGGGCGCCAAAGTGCCGCCACCCGGGTTTGAAGCCGCATCAGCCCCGCTCGGCCTGCCGCCGGCCACCAGCGGATCCACCGCCTATGTCCTGCAGAAATCCCCGGACCCGGGCCAGGCCTTTGTGGCCTACGACCCGTGCCGTCCGCTGCACTACGTGGTCCGGCCGGACAATGCACCGCCAGGAACGGACGTACTTATCCAGGAGGCCGTGTCCGCAGTTTCCGCGGCCTCGGGACTGCAGTTCGTGTATGACGGAACCACGTCCGAGGCGCCATCCGAAGCCCGCGAAGCGTACCAGCCGGCGCGCTACGGCAAGCAGTGGGCGCCGATTCTCATTGCGTGGTCGTCCCCGGCGGAAGCACCCAAGCTGGCGGGGAAGGTTGCAGGGACCGGTGGAAGCGCCTACGCCCATATTCCCGGCGAGCCCTATGTGTACGTCGCCGGCCAGGTGACCCTCGATGCGCCGGGCCTCGCGGAAACACTGGCCTGGCCGGAGGGACCTGCCCACATCCGCGCCATCATCATGCACGAGCTGGGGCACGTCCTGGGGCTGGACCACGTGGACGATCCCACGCAGCTGATGCATGAGGAAAACAGCGGGCAGTTCGACTTCGGCGATGGCGACCGCGCCGGGCTGGCGTTGCTGGGAACCGGGGAGTGCGTCCCGCGGCTGTAATCCCCGACGCATTCACGTCAGTGCCGCTGACCGTTTGCCCGTCAGCGAACGACGGCGGGAGTTTCGGCGGCCAGGGCGCCCACCAGTTCGGGGAGGTCCTTCACGCCGGGAAGTATCCGCAGGTGCGGGTGGCGGCCCAGCTCCTCCGCGCCGAGCTTCCCGGTCAGGACGCCGACGCCGGCCACGCCGGCATTAGCCGCGGCCTGCAGATCGACGACGGTGTCGCCGGCCGCCAGCACGGCGCCCACGTTCAGGACACCGGTGCGCTCCATCGCGCGGTGGATCATATGGGGAGCCGGGCGTCCGCGGGGCACCTCGTCGGAGGTGACCACGGCGTCCAGCAGCTCGCCGTCGCCCACGCGCCAGCCCAGCGTGGCCAGCAGCGGATCGGCCACATCCCGCGAGAATCCGGTGGTCAGGGCCACCTTGATGCCCATGGACTTCAGGGTCCGCAGCGCATCCTCAACACCGTCCAGGGGAACGGGTGCGTTCGCGGCGTAGAGGGCGGCCAGGATCTCCTGGAAGCGGACAAACGTGCCCGCAACAAGCCCGGATTCGGCGGCGATGCCGCCAATTTCCAACAGCGCTGCGATGGCTTCGGTCTTGTCCGCGCCCATCCACGCCTGGAGGTCCTCGGGGGTTACCTCGGCGCCGGCCTCGCGGACGGATTCCCCGAGGGCGCTGTAGACATCCCCGTGTTCGTCGATGGTGGTTCCGGCCATGTCGAGGGCTACAAGTTCAATCATTATGGTGTTCCTTAGGCTGTGGTTGGCACGCGGACCAGGTTGGCGCGGTGCTCGCTGGTGTTTTCGATGGTGAAGTTGGTCAGGCCGGGGCTGTACCTGTCGTCGGAGTATTCGATCGGCTCCCCGGCTGCGGATGAGGTCAGGCGCCGCTCGCGGAGCAAGGGTGAACCGGGTTCGACGCCGAGCAGTTCCACGTCCAGTCCCTCGGCTGCCACGGCGTCGATGGTGTGCCGGCCCCGGCTCAGGTCCACGCCCTGGCTTTTCAGGAAGCTGAAGATGGAGCCGCTGTCCGTATCAAAGTCGAACAGCAGCCGCCCGACGTCGAGGACAAAGCTGGTCCGCTCCACCATGGCCGGCGCGTCCCCGAGGAGCCGCAGCCGCAGGACCTCCACCACAGGCTCGCCCGCCTGGATGCCCAGCTGGGCCGCCACCTCGGGCGAGGCCGGGCGGCGGGCGATCTCCTGGGTCTGCTGTCCCGGGGACTTGCCAATGGATCCGGCCCACTCCGTAAAGGACATAAATGTGGTGAACGGCTGGGACAGCGCCGCCCGACCGGCCACCGGCTGCTTGCCGCGCCCGCCCAAAATGAGGCCCTCAGCACGCAGGGCCGCGAGGGCCTGCCGGACGGTTCCCCGCGAGGCCTCGAACTCCCGGCAAAGCTCCGCCTCGCTGGGAATCTGGAACCCCTCAGGCCACATGCCCGACGTGATCCGGGCACGAAGTTCGTCGGTCAAGCGCTGGTGGAGAGGCTGAAGCTGCGAAAGGGACATGACTTGATCATACAAGTTAGATGGGCGAGATTTCCAGGGATTTCGACCCTCTCGAATGAACACGGCATTAACTCCGCGGGCCTCCAATGAACAAACCGTAAACTTGTTCAAACAAGTGCCAATCCGGCTTGATTGGCCTGGCCCCGGGCGGCCACTATCGATCTTGTGAATACCGAAAACCTTCAAAACCAAGCCGCCAGCAGCCTCCCGTCCTCCATGGACGTGGTGGTAGTCGGGGCCGGCATCGTGGGCCTGGCCCACGCCGCCCTTGCCGCCGATCGGGGGCTCTCCGTGCTGGTCATTGATCGCGATCACCGCGCAGTGGGCGCCTCCATCCGGAACTTCGGACACTGCTGCATCACCGCCCAGACCGGCGACTTGTATGAACTTGCCATCACCGGCCGCAAGCACTGGCTGGACTTCTCCGAACGCGCCGGCTTCTGGGCCACGGAATCCGGAGCCGTGGTGGTGGCGCGCACCGCAACAGAACTTCGCGTCCTTCACGAGCTGGCGGAACACCGCGAGCCCGGCCAGATCGTTCTGCTCAGCGCCGCAGAAACGTCCGCCCGGCTGGGGCGAGCGGCTGCTGCTGAGGGTCCGGACGCAACGACAGGTCCCGTCGTCGTCGGCGGCGCATGGCTGCGTGATGACCTCAGGGTCGATCCCCGGACCACCGTGGCGAGCCTCGCCGCGTGGCTGGATTCGCGTCCTGACACGTCCGTGCGGTGGAACACCTCCGCCCTCGGCTTTGGCGCGGGGACCGAACGGACAGCCCTGGTCCGGACAAGCCGCGGCGAGGTGGAGGCTGACCACGTGTTTGTGTGCGTGGGCCACGACGTGGACCTGCTCTTCCCGGAACTTGCCGAAGGGCACAAGATCGAACGCTGCTCTCTCCAGATGGCGGCCGCGGCAGGCCCGGAGGGGCTGGATCTGCAACCGGCGGTACTGACAGCCACGTCCATGCTCCGCTACGGCGCCTTTGTGGAGATGCCGTCCGCGGCGGAGCTCCTCGCAGAAGTCCAGGCGCAGGATCCGGGCCTCCTGGACATCGGGGCCAACGTGATGTTCACCCAGCGCCCGGACGGCACGCTGCTGTTGGGCGACTCGCATGCCTACCAGAAAACCGCCGACCCCTTCCTGGCAGAGTCCACCACTGCGCTCCTGCTGGACCGGATCCAGGGCGTCCTGGGGGCCGAATCCCTCGACATCACGGAACGCTGGCAGGGCATTTACGCCTCCAGCGAGGTGGGCCCGCTCCTTGTTGCCGGCATTACCCCCGGCGTCACTGCCGTGTCCGTCACCGCGGGAATCGGCATGACCGTTTCCTTCGGCCTGGCGGCCCGCAACGTCGCCACCCTCCCCTAGACCAACTCCCTCTTTTCCTCCCCCAAGACCCCCAAGCCCCCCAAGACCCCCAAGGATCCCCATGAAAACCCGCTACCTCGCCCTGATTCCGGCTGCCCTGCTCGCCGCCGTCGGCCTGTCCTCCTGCGCCAGCCCGGACGTCCAGAACGCATCAGCGAACACCCCCGCCTACTGCGCCGAGGGCCCCATCAAGTTCGGCATCGAGCCCTATGAGGACCCGGCCAAGCTCGAACCCGCCTACCGCGTCCTCGCGGACGCCATGGCGGCGAAGCTGGGCTGCGAGGTGGAGGTCCAGGTTGTGGAGGACTACTCGGCCGAGGTGCTCGCCATGGCCAACAACCGCCTGGACATCGGGCAGTTCGGGCCCATGGGCTACGTCTTCGCCAGCACCAAGGCGGGAGCGGAGCCCATCGCCTCCTTTGGAACGGCCGACGGCGAACTCAGCACCTACACCGCCGGCATCTGGGTGCCCAAAGACTCCGCCATCCAGTCGATCAACGATCTCAAGGGCAAGGATGTGGCACTCGGCGGCATCGGCTCCACCTCCGGCGATGTCCTCCCCCGCTACGGCCTCAAGAAGGCCGGCATCAGCGAATCCGACCTGGACATCAGCTACGCCGGCGGGCACCCCGAAGCACTCCTGGCCCTGACCAACGGGACGGTGGACGCCGCCGAGATCAACTCCCAGACCCTTGCCTCAGCCACGGCCGCGGGCACTTTCAAGCCGGAGGACTTCCGCCAGATCTGGATCTCGGACGCCATCCCCAACGATCCCATCACCATCCGCGGCAACGCTGACCCGGCCCTCAAGGAAGCCGTCCGCGACGCCCTGGTGAATCTCCCCGCCGAGGCCATCGCCGAAGTGGGCGCCTTCCTGGACGTCACGCCTCCGGGCCCGCTGCTGGCCGTCACCAAGGAGACCTACCAGCCCCTGTTCGATCTCGCCGCCACCATGGGGCTGACCGAGGAAGACCTGTGACCGCTGTCCAGGTGGCAGGCCTGACCAAGGCCTACGGCGGAACCACAGTGCTGGACGGCGTCGACTTCACCGTCCGGGCAGGGGAACTGCTCGCGTTCCTGGGCGCCAACGGTTCAGGAAAATCCACGACGCTCAAGTGCGTCATCGGGCTGACCCGTCCGGACGCCGGCACCATCCGCGTCCAGGGCAAGGACCTGGGGAAACTCCAGGGCCGGGCCCAGATCCTGGCGCGCAGCCAGGCCGCCATGGTCTTCCAGAAGATCCATCTTGTCCCGCGCCGGACGGCCCTGGACAACGTCTGCTCCGGCGGACTCCTGCGGGTCCGCGGACTCGCGTCGGTCAGCCCGGCGTTTTTTGCCAAAGAACTGAAGGAGGAAGCCATGGCGTGCCTGGACCGCGTAGGCCTGGCGGGAGTTGCCCTGGAACAGACGGGAAAGCTGTCCGGCGGGCAGCAGCAGCGCGTCGCGATTGCCCGGGCCCTCTGCCAGCGCGCCTCGGTGCTGCTCGCGGACGAACCCGTCTCCGCCCTGGACCCGCACGCGGCTGAACAGGTCATGGCACTCCTGGCCGAGCTTGCCCACACGGAGAACCTCGCCGTCGCTGCGGTGCTCCACCAGCCGGACCTCGCGATCCGTTACGCGGACCGCGCCATCGGCCTCCTCAAGGGAAAGATTGTGTTCGACGGCGGCCTGGCCGGCTTGACGGACGATGTCCTGGACACGCTGTACGCACCGGACAGGGTCGCGGCATGAGCGCCCCCGCAATCCCCCGCGCGAAGCGCCAGTGGACCCGCACCGGGACCACCGCCACCGTCGTCGTCATCCTCATTGTCCTGCACGTGATCGCCCTCGAAAGCACCGAGTTCAAACCGGCGCTGCTGGTTGACGGCGCCCAGGGCATGGGCCGGTTCCTCGCCGAGGCGTTCCCGCCGGACCTGAACTGGGAGAAGGTCCTGAAGCCCAGCCTGGAAGCAACACTGGTGACGCTGTGGATCGGGCTGCTGGGAACCACCCTGTCCATTCCCACCGCCCTCCTGCTGGCCGCGCTGGCCTCGGAAACCACTACTCCGCATCCCGTGGTGTACCAGGCAGCGCGGGCCGTGCTGTCCTTCTTCCGGGCGGTTCCTGACGTTGTTTTTGCCCTGATCTTTGTCACCGCCGTGGGCCTGGGCCCGTTCGCAGGCGTGTTGGCCCTGATCTGCCACAACACCGGCGTAATGGGGAAGCTCTGGGCTGAAGCCATGGAGGAGAGCGACCAGGGGCCGGTCCAGGCGCTTGCCTCCGCCGGTGCCAGCAAGCTGCAGCAGACGTTCCATGCGAGCATCCCGCTGGTGGTCCCCCAGTTTGTGGGCCTGCTCCTCTACCGGTTCGACGTGAACGTGCGGTCCTCGCTGGTCCTGGGCCTGGTGGGCGCCGGCGGTGTGGGCCTGCTCATCAACCAGGCCATCAAGTCCTTCCAGTTCGATCAGATGCTCACGCACATCATCGTGGTGCTCGTCCTGATCGTGGTGGTTGACCAGGCGTCGGCCCTGATCCGGCGCAGGCTCGCCTGACCTGCATGCCCTGTCCTGCGCCCCCGGGGACAGGACAGCGGACGACGGCGGGTGGGTGACCGCCGTCGTCCGCTTGCGCCCGCACCCGGGGAACCTTGAGTGCATCTACCTTGAGACGGGCACCGAGGACTGCTCGCTTATCCCGGCAGGAGAGCTGGCGGGGCACACCACAACAACAGCCACCGTGCTCAGGCGGCGAGATACATCATGGTGGCATGTTCGAGTGGGCTGGGAGGGTGGGGTGTGCAGCCAGGTGGCCAGTGCGTAGGTTCACGGTCCTGTTGCTCGGCTGGGTAGTGCCGGCCGGTGGGTGAAATCCAGCCAGGTGGTTCATTGTGCGTTGCCTGCGCAGGCGTCCAGGCGGATGTGTGTTTGAGGCGGTGGTGTTTCGGGCAGGCCTGTCCGAGGTTGCTGATCCCGGTAGTCCCGCCGTCCTGCCAGGCCGTCAGGTGGTCGTTCTCGTTGTCCAAGGACTGGTTGCTGCAGCCGGGGAAGGTGCAGGCACCGTCCCGCATCCTGAGCCACCGCTTCAAGGATTCGGGGAGCCGGTAACTCGTGCGGCCGATCTCCAGTGACGCTCCATCCCGCGGGTCAACCAGGACCCGGTAGAACGAGCTGGCACCATCGGCAACGAGCCTGCGCGCGATCGACGCCGGGACCGGCCCGAACCCATCCACCTCCGCGGGTTCCTCAGTGAGCCCGAGGAGGGAAAACACGGGGACGGTCACCAGGACGTCAGCCTTGGGAGAGGTCACCTCACCGGGCTGCTGGTTGGCGCTGCCCAGCAGCAGCCCCGCAGCGATGTCAGCCCGGATCTGGGTGAGTGTGCGCGACTCGTCAGCGCCCTGCAGCCCACGGCCCAGGGCAGAGGCCTTGTTCCATACTGCGCAGGCCGTGTCACCGGGAAGGTACAGCGAGATCCAGCCCATGCCGTCCCGGTCCGGGGTATATTCCATTCGCCGATCCGCCACGCTCTTTGCATGGCGCTTCTCCAGGGATTCGGGGTGGTGGCGTTCGCGCCAGGCCCGGACTTTCCGCCGGAACCGGGAGGGCACCAATTCGCCGGGCGTGGCACAGCGGGCGCCGTCCGGCGCCCCCGGGTCGAAGAAATGCGATTCCAAGGCCGAAACGGCCGCCGAGGGTAGGCCAGCGGTTTCGTCGACCACAATCCGGGCGTACTGCCAGGCGATGTTCCCGGCCTGAAGCGCGTCCAAAGCGGCCGGCAGGGACGTTGTCAGCGCATGGGCCTCCCCCAAAAGGGAGGATGAGGCGCGTTCGCCGATGGTGAGTACGCACGCCACTTCTGCCACCAGGGACATCTCCTGCGCCGACGCCTCATATGCACTGGCGGGCGGGGCCTCCAGCGCTGCTGCGGCCTCCGCGTAGGCGGCCAGCAGCCGGATCTTCGCTGCCGCCGTCGCCGACTCGACCCGCGCCAGTACGCCCAGCCTTCCAGGCATGCCTCCGAGAACTCCCGCAACGGATCAACATCAGCGGTGTGGTCCGTGTGGTTTGGCAGGGACGAAGGGCAGGCAACAACCCCGGCAAGCTGACCGGCCAGCCCGGCCACCGACACGACGGCAGCCGTCACTGCGGCCCTGCCTCCCGCATCGATAACCGCACCGATTTCCATAGGCACAGCATGGCAGTGGGGTCTGACATTCATGTCGCGGCCCATTCCGGCGAACGTACGCAGGGGAATCTCCTGGCCCATTTCGGCAAAACCGTCCTCAGCAGTGACAAAACGCAAGACGGACGACGGCGGGTGGGCGCCCGCCGTCGTCCGCTTTATGTTTGGGCGTTGCCCAGGCAGCGTCCGGGCAGTTGACACCCGCCGGCGCGTGCGGTTGACTTTTGCATATGCTGAAATAACAGTTCCATGATGCGGAATAAAGTATCCGTATAGCCCTACACCGTGGATGCCAGCATCAAAACACGAGGATCTGTTTTATGCACCTTGAACAGTTCAACACGGCTGGCCGCCCGGAGGCTGCCGAATTCCTGCGCCCCTGCCTGGACATCCAACGCTGGATCGACGAGCTCGCCGACGAGCGGCCCTATTCCAGCCTCGACGCGCTCCTGGCGGCGGGTCGCGGCGCAGCCAACCCCTTCACCCCGGCGGAGATCGAAGCGGCCCTCGCCCACCATCCGCGGATCGGCGAGCGGGCGCAGGGAGACAGCGCGGAAGCGAAGCTGTCCCAGTCGGAACAGGCCGGACTGGGCGTGGCCGACGCCGCCGTGGCCGAGGCCCTGGCGGAAGGCAACCGGGCCTACGAGGAGAAGTTCGGGCAGGTGTTCCTGATCCGCGCCGCCGGCCGCAGCCGCGAGGAGATCCTGGCCGCCCTCAACACCAGGCTCGCCCACACCCCCGAAGCGGAACAATCAATCATTGGCCAGCAGTTGCGGGAAATCGCACTGCTCCGACTCGAAGGACTGATGCGCAGATGAGCACCTCCCACGTCACCACCCATGTACTCGATACCGGCTCCGGAAAGCCGGCAGCCGAGGTCCCGGTAACCCTCCACGTGCTCGACGGCGAGCGCTGGGTCCCGATCGCAGAGGGCGCCACCGACGCGGACGGACGCATCAAAGAGCTGGGACCGGAGCGGCTGCCGTCGGGGACCTACCGCCTGACATTCGACACGGGCAAGTACTTCGCCGCCAGCGGCACCGAAACGTTCTTCCCGGAGGTGACCCTCACGTTTGACGTGGTGGAATCGGAGGCCCATTACCACGTGCCGCTCCTGCTGAGCCCGTTCGCCTATTCCACGTACCGGGGCAGCTGAGCCCACCGGCGCTGCTGGAAACTGCGACAACAGGAAGGGTCCGCGGCGTCGCCGCGGGCCCTTTCGCGCGCCCAGGATCCACACACCGGCCGCAGTCACAATCGGTGATTTGGCCCGGGCGGGCCATAACGCAACAAATTCCTTGACAGTGGTACGGGTCACTTCTATTCTGAATTTTGGGATCCCAAATTGGGATCCCAAAAGATCGCGCTTCGGACCCCAGGCCACAGTTCATAGCCCGGCTTCTCCGGACTTAGGCTCCAGGACGCCCCACCAGCGGCCTCCTGCCCAGCGAGCACCCAAGCCTTTCTTCCCGTCTGCAATCTCCCTCTCTGCAAAGGAGAAGTTGTGTCTCTTCAAAATACTGAAACCGCTGTACCGCTCCCCGACGACAAAACCGGTAAGGACGGCGTGCAACGTCGCACCAACGTCCGCTGGAAAATGTTCCTGCTCCTGCTGGTCCTCGTAGCCGTCAACTACATCGACAGGGGCTCCATCTCGGTGGCCCTGCCCATCATCCAGAAGGAATTCAATCTCGCCCCCGAGCTCGTGGGCCTCCTGCTCTCCGCCTTCTTCTGGACCTACGCGCTGATGCAGGTCCCGGTAGGCCTTCTGATCGATAAGTTCGGTCCCCGCAAGGTCATGACGGCGTCCTGCGTCGGCTGGGGCGCCGCCACGGCCGCCTCAGGCCTGGCCGGGGGCTTCCTCAGCATGTTCATTGCCCGGCTGGGCATCGGCGTCACGGAAGCCGGCGTGATGCCGGCCGGAGGCAAGCTCAACGCGATCTGGATGCACAAGTCGGAGCGCGGACGCGGCGCCACCATCCTCGACGCCGGCGCGCCTCTTGGCGCCGGCCTGGGCGGCATCATCATTGCCGGCCTGATCGCCTCCACCGGCAGCTGGCGCCTCGCGTTCATCATCGCCGGTGCCGCCACCGTCCTGATGGGCCTGGCGGTCTGGTGGTACGTCCGCGACAATCCCCGCCTGCACCGCGGGGTCAACGATGCCGAGGCCGAATACATTGAAGCCTCCCACGCTGCAGAGGACGCTGCGGCCGAGCTCGACGGCAGCAAGGGCAAGCGCGCCCTTCTGCCGTACCTGAAATTCCGCTCCTTCTGGGCCATGTGCCTCGGCTGGCTGGGCTTCAACGGCGTCTTCTACGGGCTGCTGACCTGGGGACCGCTCTACCTGGCCCAGGACAAGGGCTTCGACCTCAAGACCATCGGTTGGTCCACGTTCGTGATCTTCGGCGCCGGCTTTGTCGGCGAAATCCTGGGCGGTGCCATCGCCGACAAGTGGCAGTCCACCGGCGCCTCCGCCAACCGTGTGATGCGCACGCTTCTGGGCACCTCCAGTGTGGTGGTGATCGGCGGCCTGATCGGCGTCACCGTTGTGGCCGATCCCACCACCGCCGTCGTCCTCCTGTCCGTGGTCATGTTCTTCCTCCGCTGGGTGGGCCTGTTCTGGAGCATCCCCTCCATCCTGGGCGGCCGGACCAACGCCGGCGTCCTGGGCGGGGCGATGAACTTCAGCGGCAACATCTCCGGCTTCGTGACCCCGATTGCGGTCGGCCTGATTGTCGGTGCCACCGGCTCCTACACCTGGGCGCTGCTGTACTTCGTGGGATCCGCGATCATCATGGGGGTATCCGTCCTGACCCTGAACTACAACAAGCGGCTACCTGTCTAAGCTAGCCACACGCACCTGTTCCTGAAGCCGGGAACGCAATGCCAGACAAGAACCGAAAGTGGAGAAGCATGCACAGCGCAGAAGAAACCCAGGACAAGGAACGCCCCCTTCGGGAGGCTGTCCGGGACACCCTCCGCAACAGGATCTTCGAAGGGCATTACGTTCCCGGCACCAGGCTGGTGGAACGCGACCTCGCCGCCGAATTCAACGTGTCACGGCTTCCCGTCCGCGAAGCGCTCCGCATGCTGCGCCAGGAAGGGCTCATCAGCGACAGGGGCGCCCGCGGAGCCGAGGTCAGCACTCTGAGTCCCAAAGACGTCGAGGACCTGTTCGATGTCAGGCAGTCCCTTGAGGTGCTTGCCTGCCGCCTGGCCGCCTCCCGCGCCACCGCCGAAGACCTCAGCGGCCTCAAAGGGCTGCTCGACGAAGCAGACCGCTTCCTGGCCAACGGCGCCATCATGGAAGCCCACCGGGCCAACAGCGAATTCCACGATGCCATCACCCGGATCGCGGACAACGGCTTCCTCAAGTCCGCACTGGAACCGCTCCAGGGCCGCATGCACTGGCTCTTCCGCCACGTCAGCGACCTTCCGGAGCTGATCGAAGAACACCGCGCCCTCTACGCCGCCATCGCCAGCGGCGACCCGGAACGGGCAGCCGCCCAATCGGCGTCGCACGTCGACAAATACCGCGAACAGTTTCCGGAGGATTTCAGCCGGACAGAACCCGCCCTTCATCGGAAGAACTTATGAAACTTCTTGTCATCAACCCCAACATCAGCGACGACGTTACCGCCCTGATCGAAGCGGAGGCCCTCCGCTCCGCCTCCCCCGGAACAGAACTTGTGGTCCGGACCGCCGGGTACGGCGTCGAATACATCGAAACCCGCTTTGAGTCCCTGATCGCGGCGGGAGCCGTCGCAGAAATCGTCGCCCAGTACACCCAAGACGGCGCCAGCGTCGACGGCGTTGTGGTGGCCGCCTTCGGCGACCCCGGGATGCCCGCACTGAAGGAACTCACGGACATCCCCGTTATCGGAATCACCGAGGCGGCACTCTGCGCAGCCGCCCTGCAGGGGCACCGGTTCTCCATCATCGCCATCTCGGACCGGATCCGGCCCTGGTACCGGGACTGCGTGGAGCGCTTCGGGCTCGGCGGCCGGCTGGCATCGATCCGCTCCATCAACGAAGCCCTCCACGGCATCGCCTCGGTGCAGCAGGACTTCAAGGCAACCCTGCTGGCACTCAGCCACCAGGCCGTCACGGAGGACGGGGCCGACGTCGTGATCCTCGCCGGAGCACCGCTCGCCGGCCTGGCCCGCGAACTCCGCGGGCAGATCGGCGTCCCCGTGGTGGACGGTATCTCCGCGGGCATCCGCATGGCAGAAGCGGTTGTTGGGCTCGATTCCGGACCGCACCGCGCAGGCGCCTTCGCACCGCCGCCGGCCAAGTCCCGCCGCGGCCTCACCGAGAACCTGGACGCCGCACTCACCACCGCGCAGAACGCGTCCGCGCACGATCCCGCCCGACGCGGCGTCACCCAGCCAGCCGCGCCCGCACAGGCCAACTAGCCACTTTCTATTTAGGAGGACACCGATGTCCGACACCCCAGAACTCGTCATTGCCAACGGCACCGTGGTCAACAGCTTCGGCCGCCACCGGGCCCACGTTGTGGTCCGGGAGGGCCGCATCGACCAACTGGTGGACGCCGCCGAGCCCGTCCCCACCGCGACGCGCGTCATCGATGCCGCCGGCCTGCTGGTCATTCCCGGCGGCGTGGACGGACACTGCCACGTGGCCCAGATAACCGGGAGGTTCCGCACCCTCGATGACTACCGGACCACGTCGGCGGCCGCTTTGTGGGGCGGCACCACCACCATCATCGACTTCGGCATCCCCCGGGACGCCCGCGAAACCCCGCTGGACGCCGTGCTTTCCAAGAAGGCGCTGGCCCGGGAGTCCCGGTGCGACGTCGCGCTGCACGGCTCCGTGGTCAGCTGGGACGAAACGGTGCCCTGGCAGCTGGAGCAGCTCGCTGCCGAGGGCGTCCGGTCCGTCAAGATGTACACCACCAACCGCGGCACCACTATGGCGGACGGGGTTACCATCCTGAAGGTCATGCGCGAGATGGTCCGCCTGGACGGCCTCACCTACATCCATGCCGAGCACGACCCCATCATCGCGGACTGCACCCAGCAGCACGCGGACGACGGACGGATCGGCGTCGAACACCTGCACCGCACCCGGCCCGAACTGGCCGAAGAGGTCTCGGTCAAGGAAACCCTGGCCATGGCCGAATACACCGGCGCCCCTGTCTACTTTGTGCACCAGTCCACTCCCGGAGCCGTGGATCTGGTCACCGAGGCCCGCGGCCGCGGCCAGGAGGCCTACTCCGAGACCTGCCCGCACTACCTCACCCTGGACGACAGCGTCTACGGATCGGTGATGCCGGAGTGGTACGCCTGCTGCCCGCCCATGCGCAGCCCGCAGACCGTCGCCGCGCTCCGGGAACGGCTTGCCGACGGCGCCATCCACACCGTCGCCTCCGACCACTCCTGCTACGACCTCACGCAAAAGCGGGAGCGCCCGGACGACATCCGCGAAATGCCGCACGGACTCCCGGGCGTCGAAACCCGGATGCCCGTCACCTTCACCGTCCTGATGGAAGGAGCCCGCGGTGCACGGGTGGAGGACTTCGTCGAAGTCTTCGCCGCCGGCCCGGCCCGCATCAACGCCCTTCCCCGCAAGGGAACCATCGCCCCCGGGTTCGACGCCGACCTGGTCATCTTCGATCCGGCCGAGGAAAGGACGGTCGACGGCGACGCCCTGCACATGGGCACCGATTTCTCCCCGTTCGACGGCCGGACGCTCACGGGCTGGCCCGCCGTCGTCGTATCGGCCGGACGCGTGGTGGTGGACAGCGACGGGTTCCACGACCCCGGTCCCGTAGGCCGCTTCGTGCCCCGCCTCGGTTTCCGCGAGCATCTGGCCGCGACTTCCGTCCCTACTCCCGCCGCCCAGGCCACCCGCTAGGAGCCCCCATGCCTTCCGAAACCCGCGCCACCCGCATCGGCATGATCGTGCCGTCCTCCAACACCTGCCTCGAACCGCAGAGCTACCGGATCCTGGGCGACCGTGACGACGTCACCATCCACTTCGCCCGGATCCCGGTCACCCGGATTGCCTTGGATAAATCCTCGGACAAGCAGTTCGACGCCGTGGTCATGCGTTCGGCCGCCGAACTCCTCGCCACCGCCGATGTGGACGTCATCGCCTGGAACGGCACCTCCGGCTCCTGGCTCGGCGCCGACCATGACCGCCGGCTCGTGGAGGGAATCACGGACGCCACGGGCATCCCGGCCACCACGTCCACCCTGGCGTACATGGAGGCGTTCCGGACCTTCGGCGCCGAACGCATCGGGCTCTTCACCCCGTACACCGGGGACGTCAACGAACAGATCGTGGCGTCCTACCAACGGGACGGCATCAAGACCCTCGACCACCGGTTCCTGGGCCTGAGCGACAACGAGTCGTTCGCCCGGGTGGCGGATGAGGAGATGCGTCCGGGGTCGCTGGAGCTTGCCGCGTCCAGGCCGGACGCCGTCATCTACCTCTGCACGAATCTCTATGGCGCCAACATCACCGCGGAAATTGAGGCCGAGACCGGCGTTCCCGTGCTGGACTCGGTGGCCGTAACGCTGTGGCATTGCCTCAGGATGGCGGGCGCACCGCTGTTGGACGCGCGCTGGGGCAGGCTCCTCACGTCCGCCTGAAAGCAACGCGGGGTCAGATACGGCCGATTCTGGGCGGCTTAATGGGCCGTATTCGACCCCGCGTTGCTTGTGGCTCCGTTAGCAGCCAAATGTGACCGTCCGCTCGCCTTGACGCGCGGATCGTCACCTAGATAATCTCGAGATGCAATAAAGTTTTCTCACAGAATGAAAACTTGAGCCAACTATTCAACGATGAAAGAGGCTGGACGTGGCTGCAGGAGAAGATACCTCCCATATCCTCAGCGGGTTGACAAACCAGCTGCCTGATCGTGATCCGGAAGAGACCGCCGAATGGGCTGAGTCCCTGGATGCACTGATCAGGGAACAGGGCACGGAACGTGCCCAATACATCATGCGGAGCCTGCTGCAGCGCGCCGGCGCGCAGAGCGTCGGCGTGCCGATGGTGACCACCACGGACTACGTGAACACCATCCCGGTGGACCAGG